>JAKPXO010000193.1 GCA_029567505.1 Acidobacteriota bacterium | reverse complement strand
AAGGGCCGGATCGTCGGCGATCCGGCGTCGCGGCCCTACGCGGCCTTCCGGAAGAGGACGGGCAGGCGGCGGGCGGCGTCGAGTTAGCGGACGGCGAAGGCGGGGGGAGGGATCGGGTCGCCTTCGCGTGGTGGCGGAAGGGCGTGGTCCCGGGCCGGTCCACTCTGGAAGTAGACCTCGGCGGGCGTCGCGCCGCCGAGGCCTTGGTGGGGCTTGAGGACGGAGTCGTAGAAGAGCCCGAGGCCGATCCTGCTCTCGAGGTCGTCCCGCAGGAGGCAGCGATCGAGCCTGAGATGAAGCAGGTCCTTGAGGCCGAGCCAGAGGCGTTCGATGAGCGCGATGGAGCCTTGTCTGCCGACGGCGCCGAAACGGGCCTTCATGCCGTGTCGGGCAACGGCCGCCTGGAAGGTCTCGGCGGTGAAGCAGGCACCCTTGTCGGTCGCGAAGTGCGAGAGAGAAACGCCGGGGTGAAGTCTCCTGGCGCGGGCGAGAGCTTCGTCGAGGACGGAGGCCATCTCCTCGGCCGTCGGCTCGTCGGAGAACAGGCGCCAGGCGAGGGGGAAGCGGGAGAAGACGTCGATGACGACGGCGAGGCGGAAGCGGAGGAAGCCCATGAGCGCCTTGACGAGGGTGACGTCGACCATGAGGGCGTGATTCGGGCGGCGTGCCCGGACGGCCCGTTCGACGGGGCGTGGTGCGACGGAGGTCGGTCGGGAGAGAGGGGCTTCGTCATCCGCCCTGGTCGATGTCGCGGGCGTTCTGGAGAGAGAAGCGCCGCGCGTGGGAGCGGGCTCCTTCGTCCAACGCCTCACGGTGCTGCGTGAGAGGAGGATCCCTCGCGCGCGAGGGTCTGGGCGATCCGGAGAGAGCCGCCGAAGCCGGCCATCGAGAGGTTGAGCACCTATTGCCGGAGCAGGACGGGGTAAGAGCGATCAGGCGGCGGTGCGACCAAGGGCCTGTCGGGCCGCTTCGGCGCCACGCAGTCGACGACCCAGCGGTGGACGGTGGAGCGGGTCAGGGCGTAGAGGCGGGCGATCTCCCGACAGGAGAGATGGAAGACGTCCTTGTGGAGGAGGATTCGGCCGCGATCGGCCTTCCTGCAGCGGGGCCTGTGCGCGGAAGGGACGCGGTTCAAACGTTCGAGGAGGACGTCGATCGTCTGGAACGCGAAGGCAAGCTGGAGCTCGAGCTCCTTCGTCCGGGCGAGGGCGCGCTCGACGGGATCGCCGGCTCGGCGACCTGCAGGAAGAGCGCCGCACCGAAGAGCTGGTTCGCACGCCGGAGCGCCGTCATGAAGAGATCTCCGAGAGGCCTCCTGCCCATGACAGCGGCGAGGGCGCGGGTCTCGAGGTCGGTCGGCGAGGGGCAGGTGGAGTCGCTGGGCACGAGACGGGGCAACGGGTGAGAGTAGCGGCCTCAACGGCAGCCGGTACGTGAGGGCCTCGGGCGTGGAGCGGACGGGCTCCTGTCAGCTCCTCCGGCACACGATGGGGACGCTGATTCTCGAGAACGGGTCCGACGTCCGGATGATCCAGGCCATCCTCGGGCACGTGACCCTCCCCACGGAATCGGTCCATCGGAACGAAATTCCGGTCTCTCGCGCGGCGGGCCGTGGTCGGCTGGTCAGGGCGTCTCCGCCAGCAGGTCCTCGATCCTCCTCGCGAGCTCGCTCTCGGCGAGACGTGTCGGGGCGTAGAGGCGGACGACGCCCTTGCGGTCGACGAGGACGTACGTCGGGGTCGCCGAGGCGCCGTAGGTCACCATCGTCTCGGTGTCGAGGACGACGGGGACCGACTCGAGGCCCGGGTACGACTCTCGCCAGCTCTTCTCGACGAGCTCCTTCTCCTCGGCGGGGGTGGCGGGCTTTCCGTCTTCTCCCGGCCCGTAGAGCCGCGTGGCCGCGACGAGGGCGAGCCCTTTCGGCGCGTAGGTGGAAGAGAGGCGTGCGAGGGCGGGGGCCTCGGCCTTGCAGTCACCGCACCATCGGGCGAAGAGGAAGAGGAGGACGGGGCGGCCCTTCAGCTCGGCGAGCGCCCGGGGCGCGGGACCGACGTGGTCCGCGAGACCGAGAGGCGGCGCCGGCTGCCCCTCCAGGGTGAGGAGGTCGAGGCTCTTCCGAATGCGCGAGCGGAGGGCAACGTCCTTCGCGCGAATCGCCTCTCCCTCGAGGTACGAGACGGCCGCGCCGCGCCCGTCCCGCGCGAGGCGGAGCTTCGCCTCGACCTCGATCGCGGCCCCGAGCGGGATGAGGAGATCGGGCTTCTCCGCCGGGATCTCGCGGCGCAGCTCGGCGACCCAGGCGGCGGCGAGATCGGGCCGGCCCAGCATCTGCGCGCCGCGGGCGAGCCAGCCGACGGCGTCGAGGTACTCGGCGTCGACGCCCGTCGCCTTCCTGTGGGCCTCGACGGCCGCCTGGCCGCTCGCGAGGTCGCCTGCCGAGAGTTTGGATCGGACGCCGCGGACGAGGTTTCCGGCGCGAGCGGCGGTCGGGACGAGCGAGGCGACGAGGAGCGCGACGACGGGGAAGAGCGATGGGCGGGCAGGTCTCAATGGGTCCTCCTTCGGGACGGACTGCGGCGATTCGGGCCGGATTGGCTGCGAGAAGACCGTCGAGCAGGGGGCGTGCCAGGGCGCCCGAACCGCTCGGAAACGCCGGGACGATTCGGCGCGGAAGGCGCCGCCCGCCCGGTAGGGGCGCAGGAACGCGAGGACCTGCGGACGCTCCCGGGCCGCGCGTGACGCCGGGGCCGGCGTGGAAACCCGGCGTCCCCCGCGACGTATTTCCCGGGAGACACCGACAGGACTCGGGCGGAGCTCCGAGATTCGATGCGGGCTTCGCCGTTGCCCTGCCGAAAGGAGGACTCCGAATGCGCACGTCCCGATTCGTCGTCGCCGGCGCCCTGGCCCTGGCCGCCGTGCCGGCCCTCGCCCAGATCCCGCCACTGCAATTCCCGGCCGCGAGCCCGAAGGCGTCCGTCACCCAGGTCGTCGGGATGACGGAGGTCGGCGTCCGCTGGTCGCGCCCGGCCGTGAACGGACGAAAGGTCTGGGGCGGCCTCGTGCCGTACGGCGAGGTCTGGAGGACCGGGGCCGACGAGAACACGACGCTGTCGTTCTCGAGCCCGGTCACCGTCGGCGGCAAGACTCTCCCGGCCGGCACCTACGGGCTCCACACGATCCCGGGCGAGAAGGAATGGACGGTCATCCTGAGCACGCAGGCGAAGGCGTGGGGGAGCTACAGCTACGACCCGAAGGAGGACGTGGTCCGCTTCGTCGCGACTCCGAGGGAGGGGCCGCACGAAGAGCGTCTCCTCTTCACGCTCGCCGAGCCGACGGACCGCTCCGTCGCCGTCACGCTCGCCTGGGAGAAGCTCCGGCTCTCCTTCCCGGTCGAGGACGACGGCCTTCGTGTCGACCTCGCGAGCCTGAAGGAGCAGCTCCGCGGCCTGCCGCGCTTCGGGTGGCAGGCATGGAGCGGCGCCGCCGCCTGGTGCGTCCGGAACGACACGGCCCTCGAGCAGGCCGAGGAGTGGGTCGACCGCTCGATCCGGATGAACCGCAACTTCACGAACCAGGCGACGAAGGCCGACCTCCTCGAGAAGAAGGGGGACGCGAAGGGGGCTGCCGAGCTGCGCGCGAAGGCGCTGGCGCTCGCGACCGAGGCCGAGGTGAACCAGTACGGCTACCAGCTCCTCGGGCAGAAGAAGGTCGACGAGGCGATCCGGGCCTTCGAGAAGAACGTGAAGGACCACCCGGCCTCCTGGAACGTCTGGGACTCGCTCGCCGAGGCGCAGGCGTTGGCCGGGGACGCGAAGAGGGCGATCGGCAACTACGAGAAGGCGCTCTCGCTGACGGAGGACGAGGAGCAGAAGACGCGGATCCGCGGGGTGCTCGCGAAGCTGAAGAAGTAGCATTGGTCTCGATGGGAAGCGGCGGATGACGAAGGCCCGAATCGCCGGCGGCGTCGTGGCCGCCGCGCTCGTCGTCCTCGCCGTGGCGTTCGTCGTCCGCCCGCGGGCGGGCGAGCCACCGGCGGCACACGACGACGGCCTGCCGCGGCCGGCCGTCGTCGGCGCCGGGACGGCCGCCCCGGGGGAGATCCACCCGGGTTTCCTCTACGGCCGCGTGACGACGCTCGGCGGCGACACGTACGAGGGGCGGCTGCGCTGGGGAGGGGCACAGGAGGCGTTCTGGGGCGACTACTTCAACGGCCGGAAGGAGGCGAACCCGTGGCTCGCCCACGTGCCGCCCGATCGGCTTCCGAAGGAGCGCCGGGGTCTCTCGCTCTTCGGGATCGAGCTCGGCGGGCGGAGGAGAGAGGACGACTACGTCCGGCTCTTCATGGCGCGTTTCGGCGACGTCGCGAGGATCGAGGCACGGGGTGGCGACGTCCGGGTGACGCTCCGGAGCGGGGCCGCCTTCGACCTGAATCGCTTCGACGCGAGCGACTTCGACGACGGCGTGCGCGTCTGGGACGCCCGCCGGGGCGAGGTGGACCTCGATTCGGCGCGGATCCGCTCGGTGGAGCTCCTTCCGGCCGGCCCCTCGGCCGCCGTCCCGTCCCGGCTCTTCGGCACAGTCCGCTCGCGAAGCGGAGAGTTCACGGGGTTCATCCAGTGGGACCGGGAGGAGTGCGTCGGCTCGGACACGCTCGACGGCCGGAGCGACGCGGGCGAGGTGCGGCTCCGGTTCGACGCGATCCGCTCGATCGCTCGAGGGGAGCCCGTCGGCTCCCTCGTGACGCTCGCCGACGGCGGCGAGGTCGCGCTCTCGGGGACGAACGACGTGAGCGACGGGAACCGCGGCGTCTACGTCGACGACCTGCGATACGGGCGGGTCCTCGTCTCCTGGGAGGTCTTCGAGCGCGTCGACTTCCGCGAGGGCGGCGAGGGTCCGGGGTACGGCGACTTCCCGCCGGGCGGGCCGCTCTCGGGGAGCGTGACGACGCGCGACGGCCGCCGCCTGGCCGGACGCCTCGTCTACGACCTCGACGAGAGCGAGACGACGGAGACGCTCGACGCTCCGGCGGCGGGAATCGACTACACGATCCCGTTCGGCCTCGTCGCTTCCGTCGAGCCCGCGGGAGAGGGCGCGACGCCCGCGCGGGTCACGCTCCGGAGCGGCGAGGAGCTGAAGCTCGAGCGGAAGGGGGACCTCGGCGCGAGGAACGCCGGGCTGCTCGTCTTCGTCGAGGGCGCGGCGGGGCCCGAGTACGTCTCCTGGAAGGAGGTCGCGCGGATCGACTTCGACGGGCCGAAGGCGTTCTACCCGCCGATCGTCTCTCGGCACGACCGGTGACGACGGGGTCACCGCCTTCCCGCAAGACTGGCGGCCGGCGGCCGGCCGCTCGACCCTCCCTTTTCTGATGGGACGGGAGAAGCCTCGCCTGCACGGTGCGCGCGCCGAGGCCGTCGCGAAGGAGCTCTCGGGTGCCTCCGGCTGCCTCGCCGCAGCTCTCGTCACCCTCGCGGCGCAGGTGTGAAGACGCCGGACGCCTCGGCGACGGCCCGCTCTCGCCCCTGCGCCGCGGCGCGGAGGCGTGCGGCCACCCGCGCGTCGTCGCGGAACGTCGACAGGGCCCGCGCCGCCGCGACGGCGTCGGGGAGCTCCCCGTCGCGGACGACGCCGAGGAGGACGTCGTTCGCGGCGTCGTCCCTCAGGAGCGCCAGGGCGAGGTACCCCGTCCGCTCGCGCGCGTCGCGCGTCGCCTCCCCGCAGTACGCGAGGAGGAGCGGAAGCGCGGCCGCGACCCGGCTCGAGCCGAGCGCGAGCGCGGCGGCCTCGGCCCTCTCGTCGCGTCCCTCGAGGAGGCCTGCGAAGAAGGGGAGGGACGACCGGGGCCCGAGCGCGAGGATCGACCCGAGGCAGGCGGAGAGGACGTCCGGCTCCGGGTCCCCGATCCGCACCTTGTAGCGAAGGAGCGCGGCCGCGTCGGGGCGCCCGGTGTCGCCGAGCGCCTGGGCGGCGCCGGCGCGCGCCGCGCGCTCCGGGTCGGCGAGGAGATCGGCGAGGACCTCGAGCGCGTCCTCGCGCCCCGAGTGGGCGAAGGCCATCGCGCACTCGGCGCGGAGCTCGGCCGCCGTGTCTTCCCGTCCGCCCCATACCGGCTCGTGCTGCACGAGCGCGACGCCCGGGACGAAGACCTCGTCCTCCCATTCCTCGAGCGCGCGGAGCGCCTTCGCGATCGCGACCTTCCCGCGGCAGCCCGGGTCGCGCTCGACGGGGCGCTCACACAGCCGCGTGAACGCCGGCCCCAGCTCGGCCGCGAGGCCGCGCAGCTCCCGTCCCGCGACGATCCGCGCGGCGAGCGCCACGACCGCTCCGGTCTTCGATCGGAGCGCCTCGCGCACGGCCTCGGTGTCCGGCGCCTCCGGTGATCGTTCCAGGGCGCGGAGGTCGGCGAGCCGGTCGTCCAGCGTCCTCGAGGGGCGAGCCATGCGGCGATGGTAGCGGATGGGGTCGGTGGTCCCCCGCTGGGCGGCCGGCCGAAGCCCTTTCGTGGCAGCGCTGCGGGCTGCGCGGCCTGCCACGCGGACGAGCGTCCGAAGGACGCGATCCACGCCGCCGGCGCCGCCGAATGCACGCCGTGCCATGGCACCTCCGGGTGGAAGCCCGCGACATTCGAGCACGAGAAGGCGTTCCGGTTCGACCGCCACCATCCGTCGCGATGCGCCGACTGCCACCCGCCCGGTCGGAGCCTGAAGGAGTACACCTGCACCGGGTGCCACGAGCACGCGCTCGACCGCCTCGAGCGCAAGCACCGCAAGGAGGGGATCACGAACATCGACCGCTGCCGGCGCTGCCATCCCTCGGGAGACGAGGACGACACGATCGGCGGAGAAGGCGGGCGAGGCGAGCGGTCGCGGGAAGACGACCGCGATTGACGGACGGGCCTACGGGGATTCCCGGGGTGCCGGGCGCGAGCCGAGCAGCCCCACCGTCATGACGAGGATGACGGCGGGCCGCCACCAGGGAGAAAGCGGCTCCTCGGAACTCTGCGACGACAGGCCGTCCGACGTCATCCGCTACTCCGTTCTCCTGCGCGAGGTCCGGCCGGTCGCCTCGTGGTCGTCGAGCCGGGGCGACGGGGGAGCGGCCGGACGCGGGGCGGCGCCTCGCGAGCTTGACCCTTCGAATTGTCAGTCATAACATCATGATAACAGTGACAAGCAGCCCCGCTCCCGCCGCTTCGCCCCCGCTCGCCAGTCCGCGAGCCGGCGCCGCGGCGGTCTGCCCGCTCGCGGCCGGGGGCGGCCCGGCCCAACTCCCCGTCCTGGCGAGGGTGCCGCTCTACCCGCGCTTCTTCCTGACCGGCCTCGCCGTCACGCTGACCGCCGGAGCGGGCTGGGGCGCGTGGCTCCTCCTGCGCATCGCCCGGACCCGTGACTTCACGGCGCCCTCGATCTTCGAGATCAACGCGCACGGCCAGGCGCAGATCTACGGTTGGATGGGGCTCTTCATCATGGGGTTCGCGCTCCAGATGTTCCCGGCGTTCTGGGGCGTGAAGCTCGTCTCGCCGCGCCTGGCCCGCGCCCTGCTTCCGCTGATGGTCGTCGCGGTCGCCGCGCGGACAGTCGGCGAGGCGCGCCCCGTCGGCCTCTTCGCCACGCTCGCGATCGCGGCCGGGGCGCTGCAGCTCCTCGTCGTGGCGGCCTTCGTCGCGCTCCTGGCGGCGACGGCGTGGCAGAAGGGGGTGCGCGGGCGGCCGGCGGACCTCTACATCGGGGCCGGCCTGGCCTGGTTCCTCCTTTCGACCGTCCTCGACCTGCGGCACCTCGTCCTGACGATCGGCGCCCCCGACCGCGCGTCGCTCCTGGCCGAGATCGCGATGTGGCAGCTGCCGCTTC
>JAKPXO010000149.1 GCA_029567505.1 Acidobacteriota bacterium | reverse complement strand
GAAGCGTCTGGAGGAAGGCCGAAGGAAGCTCGACGAAGCGCAGGAGGCCCTTCACTACCTGTGCGAGCCGGTGCCCCTGCCGCGGGAGGTCGAGCAGTTCCTGCGCTACTTCTGCGGCGATGCCGCCGACCCGAACGCGCTGAACGAGAGCGAGGCCCTCAGGATCTCGTTCTACAGGGCGGTCGCCACCTTCGTGCGCGCCTTCGCCGCCCTCGCGCAGGAGCTTCCGGAGGCGGGGTACACGGAGGAGGAGGCGGCGGCGGTGCGGCGGGAGGTCGAGCTCTACGGCGAGATCCGCTCGGCCATGAAGAAGCACTCGGGGGAGGAGCTGGACATCAAGCCCTACGAGTCGGACATGCGCCACCTCCTCAACACGTACATACAGGCGGACCCGGCGTCGGGGCTGGGCGACCTCGACGAGATCCCGCTGATGGAGCTGATCGTCGAGACGGGTATTCACGACGCCATCGCCCGCAAGCTCAACGAGAAGGGGAAGCTCTCGAGGAACGCCGTCGCCGAAGGGATCATCCACAACGTCCGGAAGACGATCCTCCGGGCGCAGCTCACCGACCCGCGCTTCTACGAGCAGATGTCGGCGCTTCTCGACGATCTCATCCGGCAGAGCCGGGCGGACACGGCGGCCTACGAGGAGTTCCTGCGAAAGGCCGAGGAGCTGGCGCGGCGGCTCGCGGCGAAAGAGCCCCACGAGGGCGTGCCGCGGGTCCTGCACGGCAATCGGGAAGCGGCGGTGATCTACAACAACCTCCGGGGAATCCTCGAGAAGGGGCAGGACGGGTCGGAGGCGGCCGAAGCCCGAACCGACGGGGAGCTGGCCGATCTCGCCGTCCGAATCGATCACGCGATCCGCGAGCAGGCGCCTGCCGGGTGGAAGGGGGACCAGGCGCGTGAGGCGCAGGTGCTGAACGCGCTCTTTCCGCTGCTCGACCGGAGCCGCGAGGCGACCCGGGCTCTCTTCGAGATCGTCCGGAACCAGCCGGGGTACTGATGGCCGACACGATCCGGCTCGGCGGTCTCGCCGTCGCGCTGACGCGGAAGGACGTGAAGCACGTTCACCTGTCGGTCCACCCGCCGGACGGCCGGGTCACGCTGGTCGCGCCGCTGGCGACGCGGACGGAGGTGGCGCGCGCCTATGCGCTCTCCCGGCTCGGCTGGATTCGCCACCAGCAGGCGCGGTTCCGGTGCCAGCCGCGGGAAACGCCCCGGCAGTTCGTCGAGCGCGAGAGCCACTTCCTCTGGGGACGCCGCCGCCTGCTATCCGTCGTCGAGAAGGACGTGAAGCCGTTCGTGCAGCTCGGCCACCGGAAGATCACGCTCACCGTGCGTCCGGGCAGCAGCAGGTTGCAGCGGGCGAAGGTGATGCACGAATGGCACAAGGCGCTGCTGCACGAGGCCGTCCCCCCGCTCCTCCGCAAGTGGGAGGCGAAGCTCGGCGTCCAGGTCGCCGGGTACTTCCTCCAGCGGATGAAGACCAGGTGGGGAGGCTGCAACAACCGCTCGAGAACGATCCGCCTCAACACCGAGCTCGTGAAGAAGCCGAAGGACCTCCTGGAGTACGTCGTGGTCCACGAGATGGCGCACCTCGTCGAGCCGACGCACGGCGAGCGCTTCGTCGCGCTGATGACGCGGCACTACCCGGCCTGGCGGGTCGCCCGGGCCGAGCTGAACGAGCTGCCGCTCGCGGCCGAGGTGTGGAGGGAATGAGCTGCGCCGATTAGCGGTCGACGCGACCCCGTGCGACTCCTTCGTTGGAGGCGCCGAAGGAAGCCTAGGCCGGCCCGGGCCCACGGCCCGGCTCAGACCGCGGCGATCTCCCGCGTCGCGAGCGCCTGGACGAGCTTGCCGCAGAGGCCCCCGAAAGGGCCGGAGGACATGACGACGACGACGTGCCCCTCCGAGAGGCGGGACAGGAGCCCTTCGCGGAGGGCGTCCGGGTCGGGCGCCGTGAACGCCTCCTTCCCCTCGGCCGCGAGGCGCGCGACGAGCGTCTCGACGTCGAGCGCGCCCGGGGCGCCGGGCCGGGAGAGGCGCGCCGCGTGGTACGGCGCGGCGAGCGCGACGGCGTCGGCCTGGCGGAGCGCGGCGAGGTAGGGCTCGAAGAAATCGGCGCGGCCGGCTGTCAGAGACCGGGGCTCGAAGACGCCCCAGACGCGCTGGCCGGGCCAGCGTCGCCGCGCCCCGGCGAGCGTCGTGGCGACGGCCGTCGGGTGGTGGGCGAAGTCGTCGACGACGGTCACGCCAGCGGCGACGGCGCGGACCTCGAGCCGGCGCTTGACGCCGAGGAAGCTCGGGAGCCCCGCGGCCAGCCGTTCGGCGGGGACGTCGAGCCCTTCCCCCGCGGCGAGCGCCGCGAGCGCGTTCGCGACGTTGTGCCGCCCCGCGAGCGGAGAGAGGACCGCGAACGGGGCCCGCCCCCTCGGCTCCACGACGAAACGCGTCCCCTCGGGCCCCTCCTCGATCGCGGTGGCGCGCAGGTCGAGGTCGGGGGCGTCGCCGAGCCCGTAGAGGAGGACGCGGGCGCGGGCCCCGCCCAGGACGTCGCGGACGTTCGGGTCGTCGCCATAGGCGACGATCCGGCCGTCCGGCGGGACGATCGCGACGCCGGCGCGGAACGCCTCTTTCACGGCGTCGAGGTCCGCGTAGAGGTCGGCGTGGTCGAACTCGACCGAGGTCAGGAGGAACGTCCTCGGGGCGTAGTGGAGGAACTTCGGCCCCTTGTCCTCCCACGACGTCGAGTACTCGTCCCCCTCGACGACGAACGCCTCACCGGTGCCGATCGCGGAGGGAGAGGGAAAGTTCCGCGGCTCGCCGGCGACGAGGTAGCCCGGAGAGCGCCCCGCGGCTGCGAGGAGCCAGGCCGTGAGCGCGGTCGTCGTCGTCTTCCCGTGCGTCCCGGCCACGACGACCGGGTGCCGGCCGGCGAGGAACTCGGTCCGGAGCGTCTCGGGCATCGAAGCGACCGGGAGGCCGCGGGAGAGAGCGGCCACGAGCTCGGGGTTGTCCTTCCCGGCGAGGTTCCCGACGACGACGCGGTCGACCCGCGGCGGGAGGTTCCGCGCGTCGAAGCCGGGCAGGACGTCGATGCCGAGAGCCTCGAGCCGGTCCGACATCGGCGGGTAGAGCGGCAGGTCGGAGCCGAAGACCCGCTCCCCCTTCTCCACGAGGAGCGCGGCGAGAGGGGTCATGGCGGTGCCGCCGATGGCGATGAGGTAGAAGCTGCGCGACATGGGCGCGCAGTTTGCTTCCCGGTTCCCGGCATCGTCAACCGCGCCGGGATGGCCCCGGGCCGCGGACGCCTATAATCAGAGGTTCGAGTGGCGGCCTGTCCGCCGCGAACAGGAGGTCTTCCTCGATGACGTCTCCCGCTGCCCGCGTCCGGTCCGGCCGGACCGCCGCCGCCGCCCTCACCGCGGCGCTCCTCGCGTTCGTCCCTGCCGCCGCCCTCGCCCAGGCGCCGAAGTCGACCACCGCGGCTGCGCCGAAGCTCGTCCTTCTCGAGGAGAAGAAGGACGTCGGGACGGTCCCGAAGGGGGAGGTCATCCACGCCACCTTCGTCTTCAAGAACGAAGGGAAGGCCGACCTCCACATCACCGACGTGAAGCCCTCCTGCGGCTGCACGGCCCCCGAGTACGACAAGACGGTCAAGCCGGGGGCCCAGGGGAAGATCGTCCTGAACGTCGACACGAAGACGTTCCAGGGACCGATCTCGAAGTCGGCCCTCATCCTGACGGACGACCCGGAGAAGTCCTCGGTCACGGTCTTCGTCGTGGCGAACGTCAAGCCGTACGTGGAGACCCACCCGGTCGGCTTCTTCCGGCTCCAGGCCCTGACCGGGGAGACGGCGACCGCCGAGCTCATCCTCGGGTCGGACGAGGCCGACTTCGCGCCGACGAAGATCGAGCCCCCGAACAGCCACCTCAAGACGACCCTGGCCCCGGTGCCCGACGCCGAGAAGGTCGCGGGCAAGGGAGCGCGTCAGTGGAAGGCCACGGTGACGACGACCCCCGACGCCCCCGAAGGGCTCCTTGGCGGGTACGTGAAGGTCGTGACGGGCGCCGCCAAGCAGCCGGAGCTCAACCTCGCGGTCTCGGGGTACATCAAGCCGACGCTCTCCATCACCCCCCTCTCGGTCAACTTCGGCAACTTCGAGCCGAAGGCCGATCCGGTGAAGCGGACCGTGACGATCATCAACAACAACCTCAAGAACGAGGCCTTCCAGGTGACGAAGGCCGAGGCGAACGTCCCGGGCGTGAAGACCGAGGTCGTCATGGCCGACAAGAGCCGGGCCCAGGTCATCATCTCGGTCGACGACAAGGTCAAGAAGGGCGTCTTCGACGGCTTCGTCCTGGTCTCCACGACCGATCCCTCGAAGAAGGAGATCAAGATCCCCCTCAAGGGCGTGATCCTCTAGCCTTCCTCCGGAACCGACGGGAAGGGCCGGGCGGACGCGAGTCCTCCCGGCCCTTCGTGTCTCCGGGGTGCGCCGGCTACGGCCGCGCCGGGACGCCGTCGGCGGGGACCGGGAGGACCTCGAGCCAGTCGAACCCGGCGGCGAGCGTCCGGCCGTCGTCGGCTCCCGCGATGCGCTCCCGCGGCGCTTCCGCGTACGCGAAGTCGAACGTCAGGACGTTCCAACCGTCCTTCCACGCGGCCGCGGGGGACGGCGTCTCGACGACGCTCGGGCCGTCCGGGAGCGGGAAGGCGCCGAGTGTGACGTCGTTCAGGGCGACCGTGACCTGCTGGGGGGGCGCGCCCGGGTAGCGGAACGGCCAGGCGCGGAACCGGACGATCCGGTCGTCGGGGCGTCCGGCACGGAGGGTGATCGTCGCCGTGCGCGCCTGGGCCCAGACGTAGGTTTCGCCGGCGCCCGTCCGCTCGAACGCGGACCAGCCGCGCGTCAGCTCGCGGGGCGTGCCGAGCGGGTCGAAGTTGAGGAAGACGGCCTCCGGAGCCCTCCCGCCGCAGGCCGCGAGCGAGAGCGCGAGCGTCAGGCCCGGCGCCAGGCGTCCGACCCTCACGGCGCGGCCTCGAAGGCGGCGGCGCGCGACCCGGCGAAGTCGAAGGACTTCGTCGTCCCGGCGCACCGGGACGTGGCCGGCGGGGAGAACGTCAGCGTCCCGAGCAGGGTGCCGTCGAAACGCGGCGAGACGGTCCCCGACCAGCTCCCGGCGTCGGCCGCGGAGCCGGTGAAGGAGAAGCCCCCTTCCGCACGCGGCGCGAACGTCGTGTTCGGGTCGGGGACGCCGGCTCCGGCCCCGTAGGCGAGGACGGTGTAGAGGTACGAGCCGGCGGGGCAGTCGACGACGAGAAGGCCGCTGAGGAAGTTCGGGGCGCCGCCCACGACGTCGAGACGCCCCGCCGAGGCGAGGGCCGGGTCGCCTCGCGTGACGACCCAGCCGTAGGCCCCGTCGTCGGGGGCGTCGACCTTCACGGGCGGCAGGTAGGCGATGGACGAGATCGCGTTGTCGATGAGGGAGGCGCCGATCGCGACCGGCCCTCCGCTCGTCACGGTCACAGTCGCCCGGAGGTTCGTCTCGGAGGTCGCGAGGCCGAAGGCGGCGCCGAGGTTCCCCTGCTGAGCCGCCGAGAAGCGCCCGAGCGTGTAGTCGCGCTCCCCTGCGACGCTCCCGTCCCCGCGCCGGAGCGCGACCCGCAGGAGAGCCGGGGTCGCGCCGGTGTTCAGGAGGATCAGGTTCGTCCGGAACCCGCTCGCGCTCGAAGGCGACCCGGAGACGAACGTCAGCCAGCCCGTCTCCCCGGCCGAGAGCGCTTGCGCCTCGACCTGGGCGGGGATCGAGAAGCCGAACGTCCCCGGGACGCCGGCGGCGCTCCTGGCGTTCGCGACGTAGGTCCGGGAAAGGACCGAGACCGGCACGTCGGAGTCGACCCGGAGCCCGCCGGCGGAGATGCCGAAGGGCGCGGCCATCCCGGCGAACGTTGTCCCGAGGACGTCCTCGACGGCGAGCGTCTCGCCCGGCCCGACCGTCACGCGGACCTTCGGCGCGGCCGCGTTGTCGCCGGTCGCCGCCCCGGTCGGGTCGATCTGGCTCTGGGCGAGATACGTCAGGTCGACGGTCGCGACCTGCGGGAACGGGTTGGAGATCCGGAGCGAGCTGACGAACTGCTCGCCGCCGGCGCCGGTGGCCTTCGCCGTGGCGAGGACCCACTGCGTCGTGGCGGGGGTGTCCGCGGAGGCAGCCCCTCCGAGGGCCAGGAGGAGGGCAGCGGCAAACGGGCG
>JAKPXO010000138.1 GCA_029567505.1 Acidobacteriota bacterium | reverse complement strand
CGCGGCGGACCCCGGCCCAGGTGACCGCGGACCTCGACCGCCGGATCGACCTCGCGGTCGAGGAGTGCCTCCGGAAGGGGATCACCTCGATCCACGACGCGGGAAGCCCCCTCGACGTCGTCGCCCGCTACCGGCAACGGGCCGAGGCCGGGACGCTCGGAGTCCGCGTCTACGCCATGCTCTCCTCCTCGAACGAGGAGCTCGAGCGGGAGGCGGCGCGGGTCCGGGTGATCGGCGCGGGGAGGAACCACCTCACCGTCCGGGCCGTGAAGCGCCTCGCCGACGGCGCGCTCGGCTCGCGGGGGGCCTGGCTCCTCGCCCCGTACGCCGACGCGCCCGGCACCGGGCTCTGCACCTACCCGATGAAGGAGCTCGAGCGGACGGCCGAGATCGCGGCGGCGAACGGCTTCCAGCTCGGCACGCACGCGATCGGAGACCGCGCGAACCGCGAGGTTCTCGACGTCTACGCGCGCGTCCTCGCGCGCCACCCGAAGAAGGACCTCAGGTTCCGGGTCGAGCACGCGCAGCACCTCGACCCGGCGGACGTGCCGCGCTTCGGGAAGCTCGGGGTCCTCGCGATGATGCAGGGGATCCACTGTCCCTCCGACGCGCCGTTCGTCCCCGCCCGCCTCGGCGCCACGCGCTCGCGCGACGGGGCTTATGCCTGGAGGCGGCTCCTCGACGCCGGCGCGCGGATCGGGAACGGCACCGACGCCCCGGTCGAGGACGTCGACCCGATCGCCTCCCTCCACGCCTCCGTCACCCGGCAGCCGAAGGGAGGGCCGGCGTTCTTCCCGGAGCAGCGGATGACGAGGATGGAGGCGCTCCGCTCCTACACCGTCGCGAACGCCTACGCCGCGTTCGAGGAGGGCCTCAAGGGGACGCTCTCCCCGGGGATGCTCGCCGACGTCGTCGTCCTCTCGAAGGACCTCTCGACCATCCCCGACGCGGAGATCCCGTCGACGCGGGTCCTCGCGACGGTCGTCGGCGGGCGGGTGGTCTTCGAAGCGTCGCGATGAGGCGCCTGAACGCGGCGTGGGCCGCGGCCCGGGCCCGGGCGAAGGCCCGGGCCTTTCCACCGGGGAGCGTGACCTTCCACCTCGGGGCGTGGTCGCGCGGCAGCCTCGCGGAGGACGAGGCCGAGGCGGCGAGGGCCCTCCTCGAGGAGCACGGCTTCTCCGGCCTGCTCGTCCTCCACGGCTCCGCGCTCGAGGTGGACGGTTCGGTCGTCCTCGTCGTCGGGCCGCGCGGGATCGGGAAGTCGACCGCCTGTCGGGAGCTCGTGCTCCACGGAAGGGGGAGGTTCCTCGAGGACGGGCTCCTCGTCGTCGGGGAGCTCGAGGGAACCTGGCGGCTCGTCGAGACGGGCACTCTCCCCGTCCTTCGGCGGACGGCCCGCCTCAAGGCGGGGCCGCGCCGCCTGCTCCCCCGCGTCGGGGGGATGCCACACTCGAGCGAGCGGTGGGCGGAGGGCCTTCGCCGGCGTCTTCACCGCGTGCTCGACGAGCATGCGTTCCGCGCGGCGGTGCTCCTCGCCGGCGGCCGTCCGACCGGATCGGCGGGGTGCCTCCGTACCGTCGATCGGGTCGTCGTCGCCGAGGAGCCGTTCTCCCCGTCCGGTTCCTTCGAGACCGACGGGCGCGGGATGAGGGAGCTCCCGGACGTCGCCTCCCGCGTTCCGGCGAGCTGCGGCGTCCGACGCCTCGCGGCGACGGGGCCGCGCGCGGAGGTCGTCGCGCGCCTCGTCGCCGCGATGCGCGGCTGAGGCCGCGGCCGCCGGGCGACCGTACGGCTCCCCGCGGCGGTTCCCCTTCTCCTAGACTCCGGACCGAAGTTCCGATCCGGAGGCGACCCATGGCGCGTACGGCCCGCGACCCGGAAACGTCTCTCCTCCTCGACCTCCTCGCGGAGGCGTACGAGAAGAAGTCGTGGCACGGCACGAACCTCCGCGGCTCGTTCCGAGGGATGACGGCCGCCGAGGCGGCCTGGCGGCCGGCCGCGGGGCGCCCGAACGCCTGGGAGCTCGCCCTCCACGCCGCCTACTGGAAGTACGCCGTGCGGCGGAAGCTGACGGGGGAGAAGCGCGGCTCGTTCCCGCTCGAAGGGAGCAACTGGTTCCGCCGCCCCGAGGGAGAGCCGGCCGAGGCCGCCTGGAAGGCCGACCTCGCCCTCCTCGCCGCCGAGCACCGCGCGCTCGTGGCGGCCGTCGCGGAGCGCCTCCCGGAGCTCGCGGGGGCGGCGCGCGCGAAGGCGCTCCATCTCGTCCGCGGCGTCGCGGCGCACGACCTCTACCACTGCGGGCAGGTGCAGGCGCTCAAGAAGCTCCGGCCGAGGGGATGACGGGCGGCTTCTTCCCCCCGACGCGCGCCTCGGTCGTCGAGGCGCTCCGGAGCGGCGACGCCGCCGAGCGCGAGCGCGCCCTCGGGACGCTCGTCGCGGCCTACTGGAGGCCCGTCTACCGCCACGTGCGGCGGAAGTGGGGGAAGGAGCACGAGGAGGCGGCCGACCTGACGCAGGACTTCTTCGCCGAGCTCCTGACGCGCGACCTCCTCGCCCGCTACGACGCGCGGAAGGCGAGGCTCCGGACCTACCTGAGGCTCTGCGTCGACGGCCTCGCCGCGAACGCCGCGAAGGCCGCCTCGCGGCAGAAGCGCGGCGGCGGGGCGGCGCCCCTCTCGCTCGACTTCGAAGGGGCGCGGGAGGAGCTCGAGCGGCGTGCTCCCGGCTCGGACGAGACCCCGGAGCGGGCGTTCGAGACGGAATGGGCGCGAAGCGTCCTCGCGCTCGCCCTCGAACGCCTCGCGGTCGCCCTCGAGGGGCGCGGGAAGGGGATCGCCTACCCGCTCTTCGAGATCTGCGAGCTCGGCGCGGGGACCGCGGCACCGTCCTACGCCGAGCTCGCGGAGCGCTTCGGCGTCTCCGTCTCCGACGTCACGAACGGCCTCTCCCTCGCCCGTCGCGAGTTCCGGCGGACCGTCCTCGACCTCCTCCGCGAGCTGACGGGGAGCGAGGAGGAGCTCCGCCTCGAGGCGCGTGCCCTCCTCGGGATCGACGTTCCGTGACGGCTCTCCCCGACGCCGCCCTCTCCCGGCTCGTCCGAGCGATCCGCGCGCCGGACCTCTCCGGGACCCGCTACGTCCTCGGGCGGGAGGTCGGGCGGGGAGGGATGGGGAGCGTGTGGGAGGCGGAAGACCCCGAGCTCGGACGGGTCGTGGCGCTGAAGGTCCTCGACCTCCCGGACGCCGCCGGAGATCTCGCCGCGCGCCTTCGGCGGGAGGCGCGCGTCCTCGCGCGGCTCGAGCACCCGGGCGTCGTCCCGGTCCACGACGTCGGAGCGCTCCCCGACGGGCGCCCCTGGTACGCGATGAAGCTCGTCCGCGGCGAGCGGCTCGACGAGGCGGCGGCGCGGCTCCCGACGCTCCCCGAGCGGCTCCGCCTCTTCCTCCGCGTCTGCGAGCCGGTCGCCTTCGCCCACGCCCGGGGCGTCGTCCACCGCGACCTGAAACCCTCGAACGTCATGGTCGGCCCGTTCGGCGAGGTCCTCGTCCTTGACTGGGGGATCGCGCGCCTCCTCGACGAGGAGGCGTCCGAACGGCGCCCGGGGCCGCCGGCCGAGCCCCCGATCGAGCCGCGGGAGCCTCGCGCCGCCGGCCCCGGCACGGCCGCCGGGACGGTCCTCGGGACGCCCGGCTACATGGCCCCGGAGCAGGCGCGGGGCGACGGCGGGGTCGACGCGCGGGCCGACGTCTGGGCCCTCGGCGTCCTCCTCCGGGGCCTCGCCGGCCCGGAGGCGCTCCGCGCCCGGCGCCTCGCGGCGATCGTCGCGAAGGCCACGGCGGAGCGTCCCGCGGAGCGCTACGAGGGCGCTCCTGCGCTCGCGACCGACGTGGTCCGCTACCTCGACGGCGAGCCGGTGACGGCGTACCGCGAGCGACCCTGGGAACGGGCCGCCCGCTTCGCCGTGCGGCACCGGGTCGCCCTCCTCCTCCTCTTCGCCTACCTCGCGGCGCGCGCGGCGGTGCTCCTCGTCTACGGGCGCTAAAGGAAACGGCCGGGCCGTTGAACCGGGAGATCGAAGGGAGACGACGATGAACAAGGTGCTTCTGGGGCTGCTCCTCGGCGGGGGGCTCGGGGTCCTCGATGGGCTGACGGCGTGGTTCACGCCCGAGGTGAGGAAGGACCTCCTCGGGATCGTGATGGGCTCGACGTTCAAGGGGCTCGTCGCGGGCCTCCTGATCGGCTACTTCTCGAAGAGGGTCGCCTCCGTCCCGGCGACGGTCGTCTTCGGGGTGATCGTGAGCGGCTTCTTCGCATACCTCGTCGCGGCCCAGATGGGGAAGTACTACTTCGAGGTGATGCTCCCCGGCGCCCTCGTCGGCCTCGTCACGGGCTACGTCACGGCCCGGTACGGGAAAGGGGCGCCGGCCGGAAACCCGGAAGGCCGCCCCGCGTAGAACATCGGAACGACACACCGGGTGAGCACCGTCCGCGGGAACCCGCCGCGGCCGGGAGAGATGCCCCTTCGGGGCGGACACGAAAGGAGACGACCATGGCCGGAAAGGTGAATCCCATCCCCGAGGGGTACGGAACCGTCACCCCCTACCTCTGCGTCAAGGGCGCCGCGGCGGCGATCGAGCTCTGGAAGAAGGCGCTCGGGGCCGAGGAGCTGTTCCGGATGCCGGGGCCGGGCGACAGGGTGATGCACGCCGAGGTGAAGATCGGGAGCTCCATCGTCATGCTCTCCGACGAGTTCCCCGACTTCGGGCAGCTCGGCCCGACCTCGAGGGGAGGCTCGACCTGCACGATGATGATGTACGTCCCGGACTGCGACGCGGCCTGGAAGCGGGCCGTCGACGCGGGCTGCACGTCGACGTCGGAGCCGAAGGACGAGTTCTGGGGCGACCGTTTCGCGAAAGTGACCGACCCGTTCGGCCACCAGTGGGCCTTCGCCACGCACGTCGAGGACGTCTCTCCCGAGGAGATGCAGAAGCGGGCGGCGGCGATGTTCGAGAAGGGCTGCTGAGGCCGGGGCGGCGGGGCCGGGGGACCGGCTCCGCCGCCGTTCGGGCGGCGCCGGACCAGCTCCTTCCGTGTTAGCTTCGTTCACTTCCGAGAGAAGGAGACGCCCTCAGATGAAGAAGCCCCTCGGCCTCGCGGCCCTGGTCCTCCTGGCCCTCGTCCTCGCCGCCCCGCCCGCCGCGGCGGACGCCCTCAGCCTGGAGCTCGGGCTGCACGGCGGCCTCGTGAACACGAAGGACGGCGAAGGGGGGAGCTTCGTCGGCGGCGCGCAGGCGCGCGTCAACCTCTTCTGGATCGTCGCGGCCGAGGCGCGCGGCTCGTACTACACCGACAGCTACGACCTCGGGGAGCTCGGCTCCGTGGACATCGAGAACGTCCCGTTTCAGGTCTCCGGGATGATCTACCCGATCAAGCTCCCGAAGATCGGCGTCTACCTCCTCGGCGGGGGCACCTACAGCAACCTGAAGGTGACGGGGACGAGCGTCGTCCAGGGCGAGGTGACCGAGAAAGGGTGGTCGACCCACGTCGGCGCCGGCATCGACCTCAAGGTCGGCGAGAAGACGACGCTGAACGGCGACGTTCGCGCCGTCTTCCTCGACGCCAGCAGCGTCGACGAGCTGATCGACAGCGCCCGGAGCAACTACAAGGGCGACTTCTGGACCGTGACGATCGGACTGAACTACAAGCTCTTCTGACGCCCTTCCCGGCGGGCCGGGGGCGTCTCCGGCCCGCGGGCGGTGCTACGCTGTCCGCGGCATGCGCGGAGGTGGGCCGGCTCGCCGCCCCCGACCGATCGCGCGGCTCGCGCGCGCCGCGGCCGCCGCCCTGTGGCTCGCGCTCCCCGCCGCGGCGCAGGCGCCGGGCGTGGGGGCCGGCGAGCCGGCTCAGCTCCCCCCCGAGCTCCGGCTCCTCGCTTCGGAGGGGACGCCCTCGCCCGCGAACGTCCCGCCGTACCTCGATATCGACGACCTCTCCATGGCGACCTGGGGCGGTGCCGTCTCCATCGCGAAGGAGACGATGCGGCTCGTCGTCGGGCCGATGGCGCCGGAGGAGGAGAAGGCGTTCGACGAGACGTGGCAGCCGCTCTTCCGCTTCCCGCACGAGAAGCTCGTCGACTGGCTGAACGCCCTGAACCCGCTCCTCGGCCAGTACCTCGGCGCGCGCGCCGCGGCCGGCGAGGCCGTCCTCGGCTTCGACGCGGCCCAGCTCGAGGCCGCCTCGGCCGCTGCGGCCGGCGACGCCGCGACGGTCGCCGAGGCGATGGAGTCCGCCGCCCTCCAGGAACGTCTCCTCGCCTCGCTCGCCGCGCGGATCGCGGAGACGGTCCGGGAGATCGAGGCGCTCGGCCCGCCGCCGGACCCGGACGAAGAGCGGAGCCGCCGGAGGAAGAAGCACGAGGCGGCGTTCCGGCTCCTCGACGGCTTCCCGCTCGAGGGGGAGTGGGTCGACGAAGAAGGCTCGGTTACCCAGGTCAAGCTCCTCAAGCGCTTCCCGGACGGGAAGGTCGTCTTCTGGTCGGGGCCGAAGACCGCCTTCGAGAAGGCGGCGGCCGCCGGCATCGACACGAGCAAGCCCGGGATCAGCTATTCGGAGAAGACGAAGGGGATGGTCCTGATGCCGGGGATCTACGACCTGATCTCCGCGGCCGAGCCTCTCCCGGACGGACGGTACGTCGCGGTGTCGTGGGTCCTCTGCCCGAACGCCATCGCCTACAGCCTGGAGGGCGACGAGATCGAGATCGCGGGCTACCAGCTCCAGTGCCTCGCCGGAGGGGGGATCGGCTCGAGCCGTGCCCGGCGGACCCGTCGACCGCTCGCGGGGGAGCCGATGGTCCCCCCCGGGAAGACCTGGGCCGAGGTCGTGGCGCTCGGGGAGAAAGCCGCGGCCGGGAAGGTCGAGACGCTCGAGCAGGTGAAGTCGCAGCAGCCCGCGCTCTGGGCGGCTGCCGTGTCGGGGCGGCTCCCGGAGCCGACGAAGGGGGCGGCCGCCGCGCCGACCCCGATCCCGAGGCCGACCGCGCCCGCGCGGAGCCCGGAGGAGGAGAAGGTCGAAAAGGAGCAGATCGCCTTCCACGAGACGAACGTCCTCTACTTCGAGTCGCAGGTCGCAGCCGCGGAACGGGACGTCGCCGCGGCGAAGGACCCCGCCTCGCGCGAGGAGCTGACCCGCCGGCTCCTCTACGCGAAGGACGCCCTCCAGAAGGAGCGGGACGCGATCACGACGATCCGGACCGGCGAGTACACGCGGACCCGGACCGAGGCCGACGCCCTGAACCTGATGATCATGGAGAAGCAGGGCCGGGACCAGGCGGTGTACTGGAGCGAAGTCCAGCGGGTCCTCGACCACGCGCCGCGGCTCATCGCGATGGCCCCGGATGGGGAGCGGGACCATCTGAAGGAGTTCTTCCACCGGCAGGTGACCCCGGAGGTGATCGCGTCGGGAGACCTCGGGAGGATCCGCCGCGCGGCGACGTCGATCGGGACGAAGGTCGTCGGCGGGCTCGAGAAGGACGCCGCCGACGCCGAGCTCGAGGCGGTCGACGCCTCGCAGCGGCTCGCGTACGTCGAGAGCGTGAAGAAGACGTGCGACACGTCGCTCCTCGTCCTCTCGGGCTTCGGCGGGACCGGCATCGCGACGGCCTACATGGGGCTCACGGGCTACATGCAGGGCGGGCCGACGGAGGCGGTCAAGCAGGCCGCGACGACGTGGTCGATGGCCGCGCGCGTCGCGAGCGACGCGATGGACGCCTACACGAAGGGAGTCGTCGAGAACTACGAGGCGTACGCCGCCGACCCGGGGAAGGTGAGGCTCGACGAGCGGGCCGCCGGCCTCGAGGGGGCGGCCTGGAGCGCCGGGCAGGCGGCCGCCTTCGCGGCGCTCATGAAGGGGGGCTCGTGGGCCCTCGGACGGATCGTCGGCGGCGCGGGGAAGGGCGCGGCGCCCCCCGGTCCGAAGCCGAAGTGGAAGGACGTCGTCGCCGAGGCGCGCTTCCGTCAGGACCAGGAAGGAGGACGCGCCCTCGTCCGCGCCTTCCGCGACAAGGCGAACCAGCTCGCCTCGGCCGGGAAGGCGGGGGCGTCCCGCGCGGAGATCCAGCGCCTCCGCCAGGAGGCCGAGCAGCTCTACCGGTCGATCAAGACCGACTTCCACGCCAAGGTCGAGATGAACGCCCTGGCGCGCGCCGGGAGCTCCAAGCTCGTCCACGCCTACAACTCGTTCGACCGCCCGGCGATGCAGAGGCTGAAGGAGCGCGTCGGGCAGCGGATGCAGGCGGACGGCTGGAGCGAGCAGCAGTACAAGACCTTCAGCAACTCGGCGAGCAAGGGGAAGGTCGGGATGGACGTCGACCTCGGCGCCGTCGAGCCGCCGCGGTACGTCCTCTCGGGCGGAAAGCAGGTGCCGAATCCCGAGCACCTCCTCTGGCAGCAGGCGCTCACGCAGCGGACGCCGGGAGGGCTGACGTTCCGGCGCTCGCCGCACGAGTTCCAGGAGGCGGGGCAGAGGCACCTGAACGAGGCGTTCAGGGAGATCTACGGGCGTCCGCCGGGGCAGGCCTTCACGAACTTCACGACGAGCTACCACCCCGAGGCCTACCGGGACACCTCCTGGCTCGGGAACTGGTACACGCCGCACGCGATCACGGGACGCGTCGACCGCCGCTGGACGCAGCAGGCGGCGGACGTGACCGGGTTCAAGATCAACAACCTCCCCCGCGAGCACCCGGCGCTCGGCCGCTACGCGACGCTCCAGGAGCAGTGCCGCGGGATGGTCAAGGACATCGACACGAAGCTGAAGCCGTTCCTCGTGGGCGCGAGGGACAAGGGGGGCGCGGAGCACCTCGGCAGGCTCCGCGACGTGATGGACCGCTTCGCGCGGAACGAGATCGGCCCGATCGAGGCCGAGCGGCAGCTGAACCTGATGACCGGGGGCGAGGGGATCATCGGCGTGAACGAGCGGTTCCGGGCCCTGCTCCAGGGCCTCGCCGGGAGGAGGAAGTAACGGCGGCGCGCCTGCGGTTCCGCGAAACGCCCGGCGGAACGCCGCGGACGATCGACCTCCCTGGGGGCGAGCTCCTCGTCGGTCGCGAGGACGCCTGCCACGTCGTGATCCTCGAGCGCTCCATCTCCCGCCGGCACGCGCGCCTCGTCGCCACGGAGCAGGGCTGGTGCGTGTACGACGAGGGGAGCGGGAACGGGACGTTCGTGAACGGTCACCGCGTGCACGAGGCTCTCCTCCGGCACGGGGACGAGGTCCGCTTCGGCATGGTGCGCGGCTGGTTCGAGGATGCGCCGCCGGCCGTGGCGGCCGCGCCGCAGCCTCCCGCCGAGCCGCTTCCTGCACCTCCTCCGCCTCCCGCGCCCCCTCCCGCGCCCGTCGCCGGGCGAGGCCCGCGGCGGTCCTTGCCTCCCGTACCGCCCCGCACCGCGTCTCCACCCCGTCGCGCGGGCCGGCGGAGCGCTCTTCCCCTCGTCCTCCTCCTCCTCGCGCTCTTCCTGCCGCTCGTCGGGATCTCGGCCTACCTCCTCTGGCCGGGCCGGACTCCTTCGACGGGCGCGGCCACCACCTCCGACGCGCGGTCTCAGGAGGGTTCCGCACCGGAGGAACGGGACCCGCTCGACGCTGGCGCGGCGATCGAGGCAGGAGACGAGGAGCAGCTCGAGGCCCTCCTCTCCTCCGGCCTCGACCCGAACGCCGCCGGTGACGACGGGCTCACGCTCGCCCACCGCGCCGCGTGGGCCGGAAACGCCGACGCGGCGAAGCTCCTCGCCGGGAAGGGGGCGGACCTCGCGCGAAAGGACCCGCTCGGGCTCACGCCGGCCGAGCGGGCGCTCGCCGAGGGGCGTTGCGCCGCGGCCCTGCCTCTCCTGCCGCGCGAGGCGGGCGGGCCGGGTGCCCACGGCCGGACCCTCCTTCACCGCGCCGCCGAGGGGGGCTGTGCCGCAGCCGTGAGGGAGCTCGTCCGGCGCGGGGCGGCCATCGACGCGCCCGATCCGTCCGGGCTGACGCCGCTGCACCTGGCGGCGCTCGTTGGCCGGGCGGAGGCGCTCGCGGCGCTCCTCGAGGCGGGCGCCTCGCCGTCGGCGACGACGCCGTCCGGGCGGACGCCGCTGCACCTCGCCTCGCTCGGCGGTCACCCCGCGGCGACGAAGGCGCTCCTCGCGAAGGGGGCCGATCCGGACGCGAAGGACCGGGCGGGGCGGGGGGCGCTCCACCTCGCGGCCGCCGCGGCGGACGGCGCGACGGTCGCGGCCCTCCTCGCGGCGAAGGCCGACCCGCACCTCTCCGGCCCCGACGGCACGCCGCTCGACGTCGCGCTCGCGGCGGCCGCGTGGGACGCGGCGGAGCTCCTCGCGCCGCCCGGCGCCTGAGCGCCCCCGGAGCGGCGCGCTGCTGCTAGCATCCGCCCACCGAACCGATGCCTGCCGCCAGCCTGCTCGCCCTGCTCGACGACATCGCGACCGTCCTCGACGACGTCGCGATCCTGACGAAGGTCGCCGCGCGAAAGGCGACCGCCGTCGCCGACGACGTCGCAGTCCTCTCGAAGGTCGCGGCGCAGAAGACGGCGGGGGTCCTCGGCGACGACCTCGCCTTGAACGCCGAGCAGGTGACCGGCGTCCGCGCGGAGCGCGAGCTCCCCGTCGTCTGGGGCGTCTTCAAGGGCTCGCTCGTCAACAAGGCGATCCTCGTCCCCGCGGCGCTCGCGATCAGCGCCGTCGCGCCCTGGGCGGTGACGCCGCTCCTGATGGTCGGCGGGCTCTACCTCTGCTTCGAGGGGTTCGAGAAGGTCGCGCACAAGCTCCTCCACCGGAAGGAGGAGGGCGACCGCCAGGCCGAGCTGGCCGAGGCGCTCCCGAAGACGGACGTCGACCTCGCGACGCTCGAGAAGGAGAAGATCAAGGGGGCGGTCCGGACCGACTTCGTCCTTTCGGCCGAGATCATCACGATCGCGCTCGGCATCGTGGCGAACGTCCCGTTCGGGACGCGCGTCCTCGTCCTGACGGCCGTCGGCCTCGCGATGACGGTCGGCGTCTACGGCCTCGTCGCCGGCATCGTGAAGCTCGACGACCTCGGCCTCTACCTCCGGCAGAAGGAGGGGGGCTCGCGCCTCGCGCGCCTCCGGCGCTCCCTCGGGGGCGGGATCCTCTCGGCCGCGCCGTGGCTCATGCGGCTCCTCGCGGTCGTCGGCACCGCGGCGATGTTCCTCGTCGGGGGAGGCATCCTCGTCCACGGCCTCCCGCCGCTCCACCACCTCTCCGAGGGGCTCGTCGCCCGCGGCGGCCTCGTGGGCGGGATCGGCCCGGGGCTCCTCGGGGGGCTCGTCGGGATCGTCGCCGGCGGCCTCGCGGTCGGGGTCGTGACGGCGGGGGGACGGCTCTTCCGCCGCAGTCGCTGAGCGGCGGAAGGCGCGGCCTCTGTTCCGCGCCCTCCGCCCCGCCCCGGGACTACCCGGCGGCCTTCAGCTCCAGGAGCGCGGTCGTGATGAGCGGCGCAACGATCGTCGCGTCGGACTCGATGACGAACATGGGGGTCTCCTCGGTGAGCTTGTCCCAGGTGATCTTCTCGTTCGGGGTCGCGCCCGAGTAGGAGCCGTACGACGTCGTCGAGTCGGAGATCTGGCAGAAGTAGGCCCAGGGCTTCACCGGCTCCTGCAGGTCGTACTTGATCGACGGCACGACGCAGATCGGGAAGTCGCCCGCGATGCCGCCGCCGATCTGGAAGAACCCGACCCCGGCGCCCTCCGAGAGGACCCGGTACTGGTCGTAGAAGGCGGCCATGTACTCGATCCCCGACTTCACGATGCTCGGCGAGCACTCGCCCGTCTTCACGTACGACGCGAAGATGTTCCCGAACGTGGAGTCCTCGTGGCCGGGGACGACGATCGGCAGACCGGCGCGCGCGGCCGCGAGGAGCCAGCATTCGTCGGGGTTCCCCTCGTAGAGGTCGGCCGGGATCGTCGTGACGAGCTCGTAGAAATACTCGTGCCAGAACCGGCGCTCGCCGCGCTCGGTGGCCCGCTTCCACATCGGGACGACGTACTTCTCGACGGCGCGGAACGCCTCGTCCTCGGGGATGCTCGTGTCCGTGACGCGGCGCATCCGATCCTCGAGGATCCGCGTGTCGTCCTGCTTCGTCAGGTACCGGTAGTCGGGGAAGTCCTTGTAGCTCCGGTGCGCGACGAGCCGGAAGAGCGACTCTTCGAGGTTCGCGCCGGTGACCGAGAGACCGTGGATCAGCCCGGCTCGGATCGCCGGGGCCATCGTGATCCCGAGCTGCGCCGACGACATCGCGCCGGCCACGGCCCAGAACATCTTCCCGCCGGCCCGGACGTGCCGCCAGTAGGCGAGCATCGCGTCCTTCGTGGCGCGGGAGTTGAAGTTGCGGTAGTTCGCGAGGATGAAGTCGTGGATCGGTGTGGCGCTGCTCATCGGCTCTCCCTCGTTCGGTTCCGGGCGGTGAGCGTAGCCCGACTTCCGGGAGGGCTCAACGTCCCGCCCGAGGGCGGGAGGCCTCCCCCGGGAGCGGCGCCGCGGGACCGGCGGGAGGTCAGGCCCCGCTCGTCGCCCCGTCCGCCTCCCGCTCCCCGTGGCGCGCCGTCAGGAGCGCGGCAGTGCCGAGGCCGCCGAGCGCCCCGACGACGAGGACGGCGACGAGCTGTGTCCACCCTCCGACCGTGGCCGGCTGGAAGAAGGCCGCGGCGGCGGCGGCGAGGTCGAATCCGGAGGCCG
>JAKPXO010000122.1 GCA_029567505.1 Acidobacteriota bacterium | reverse complement strand
TTCTCTCCCCCCGAGACGCCGACGAGGAGGAGGCACTTCGAATCCCGCGCCCCGCGGAACGAGAGGTAGGTCTCGAGCGCGCGGACGAGGCGCGCGTGCCCCGCGAGGAGGAGCGTCGTCCGCGTCTCCTCGGGCGTCGAGAGGCGGAGCATCGAGAGCGGGAGGCGCATCGCGGCGATCTCCCTCACCGCGGCGACGGCCGACGCGAGATCGGGGAGGAAGACTCCGTGGACCTCCTCCCGCGCCGGGAGCGGGGAGACGCGGACGGTCGCCTCCGTGATCACGCCGAGCCGGCCCTCGCTCCCGAGGACGAGCTCGCGCAGGTCGGGTCCGGCGGCGGAGGCCGGGAACGCCGGGAGGTCGAGGCGGCCCGAGGGCGTCTCGACGCGCCCCCCGGCGAAGAGCCTCTCGATCCTCCCGTAGCCGAGCGACTGCTGTCCGCTGGAGCGGGTCGCGATCCAGCCTCCAAGCGTCGAGAGCTCGAACGACTGCGGGAAGTGCCCGAGCGTGAGGCCGCGCGCGCGCAGCTCCGCCTCGAGGTCGGGCCCCTTCACGCCGGCGCCGAACGTCGCGAGCCGGCTCGCCTCGTCGAACGCGAGGAGGCGCGAGAGGCGCGAGAGGTCGACCGAGACGACCGGCCGGTCCGAGGCGGCGAGGGTGACGTGCCCCGCCACGCTCGTGCCGCCTCCGTACGGCACGAGGCGGACGCCGTCCCGGCCGGCCCGCGCGACGAGCGCCGCGACCTGCTCGCCGCTCTCCGGCCAGACGATGGCGTCCGGCACGACGCCCGGCCGTCCGGAGCGGAGCGCGACCCAGTCGGGAAGGCTCTGCCCTCGCGCGTGCCGCAACCGCTCCCACGGGTCGACGGAGAGGCCGTCCTCCGCGGTGAGCCGCGACGGCGGCACCGACGCGAGCGCCTCCTCCGGCGTCGCGTCGCGCGGCGGCGCGCCCGGCCCGACCCACGCCGCGAGCGCCTCGGCCGCCCGGGGCGGAATGGAGGAGGAGACCGTGTCGTCGCCCCAGCCGTTCCAGCGCCTCATCGCGCCCTCCTTCCCCCGAGCCGGGCCTCGATCGGCCGGAAGAGCCCGACGCTCCTCGTCATCACGTCCCGCGCGGCCGCTCCCGCGGCGCCCGGGTCTCCCGCCTCCGCCGCGGCGCGCAGGGCGCCGTAGAACTCGCGCGAGGCGGCGCGCGCGGCCGGGCGCTCGAAGTAGAGGCGGGCCATCCGGGCGAAGAGCTCCCGGAAGCCGTTGAGGATCAGGACGTAGACCGGGTTCCCGGAGGAGATCGCGAGGAGGCGGTGGAGCCCCCAGTCGTAGCGCGTCCAGGCCTCCGCATCGCTCCCGAGCGCCCCGGCGGCGCCGAGGTAGGCGGCCACGCGCGCCGGAGCGCGCCGCACCGCCTCCCGCGCGTAGGCCGGCGCCAGCACCTCGCGCACCTCGAGGAGCTGCCTCACGAAGCCCTTCGGCACCTCGCCGTGCTCGGCGAGCGCCGCGAGGACGTTCAGCCCGCCCTCGGTCCAGACGTCGTTCACGCGCGTCGGCAGGCCGTGCCGCACGGAGACGAAGCCGTC
>JAKPXO010000117.1 GCA_029567505.1 Acidobacteriota bacterium | reverse complement strand
CTTGTCGTCGATCTCGCCGTTGTCGAGGAGCGTCAGGGAGCCGATGGCGCGCGCCTTGACGACGGAGCCGATCGGGACCGTCGGGCCGAGGACGCAGACGTCGAGCGGGTCGCCGTCGCCCCCCTTGCTCTTCGGGAGGATCGAGCGGGGGATGAGGCCGTAGTTGCACGGGTAGCCGAGGTACTGGACGAAGCGGGGCTTGCCGTTCTTCTGCTCGAGCTCGAGCATCCCGGTGTCCTTCGTCGTCTCGTACTTGGCGGTCGTCCCGGCGGGGATCTCGACGACGACGTTGAGCGTGCCGTCGAGGTTGATCGGCTCGTAGTCGGTCAGGAAGTTGGCCTCGCCCCTGAGGACGGAGACGTGGGGGGTCACGCCCTGGGCCGCGACGGCCGGGGCGAGCGCGGCGGCCGCGAGGACGAGCGCCAGCGAGAGCGCGGCGAACGGGGTCTTCTTCATGGTCTATCGGCTCCTTGTCCTGTCTTCACTCATCGCCGGGGCCTCAGGACGGGTCGTCGTTGTGCGCCGCCTTGGCCTTCTTCTTCTCCGGGGCGGCGGGCGCGGCGGCCTTCGGCGCCTCGACGGCGGCCGCGGCCGCGGCCGCGACCGGGGCCGCCGCCACGGCGATCGGGGCGTCGGTGTTCAGCCCGGCCGGGGCGCCCTGCAGGACGACGACGTGGGGACGCTTCTTCTTCTTCTCGTCGTCGTACCTCAGGTCCGGGCTCTTCATCAGCTGCTCGCGGACGTCGGCCGGCGCGTACTCGAGGAGGTAGAGGGCCGGGCCCCAGGCGACGCCCGCCGTGTCGACGACCTGCCGGATGAGGTTCGTCGCGTTGACGAGCTGCTGCGGCGTCCGGTCCTTGTTGTGCTTGCTGTAGCGGCCGGACTTGTTGTTGACGACGTAGGTCTTGGTGTCCTTGTCGTAGAGGATCTCGCCGCTGATCCGGCCGGGCCCGCCGGCGAGCGACGAGACGTGGCCGTAGTTCTCGCGGGTCCCGGGCTTCTTCTCCGACTGGTCCTCCGGACGGAAGAAGCCGTTCGGGTAGACGCGGCCGAGCGGGTGCGCCTCCTCGGGGATGATCGTGACGCGCCCCTCGGCGTCGATGACGTAGTTGTAGGGGGCCATCTTCACGTCGAGGATGGCGGGGAACTCCTTCGTCGCGACCTGGAGGTACGGGCAGACGAGGATCTTCCCGTTCCGGTCGGCCTCGTAGTGCTTGATGTAGGCCGGCTGCGAGGCGACGCCGTAGAGCGCGTCGAGCGGGTCGACGAGCGGCCCGGCCGCCGCGGCCGCGGCGACGCCGAGGGGCCGGTTCATCAGCTTGCGGACCTTCGAGCCGCCCCATTTCTCGCTCTCGGGCATCGCGATCGCCGCGAGGTCGGCGTGGAGGACCTTCAGCAGGAACTGCTCGCCCGCCTCGTGGACCGTGGCGATGTCGTAGAAGTAGAGGTCGGAGTATCCGTAGGAGAAGTCGTAGAGGTACGGGGCCCCGCCTTCCTTCTCGGCGAAGGCCTCCATGGAGACGCCGCAGGGCTCCGTCCCCGGGAGGACGACCGCGCCCGGCTTCACGCGGCTCGACCAGGCCTTCTTCCCGACGAAGGCGGTGTCGGCCGGGAGGCCGATGGCGAGGAGCTCCGGCACGAACTTCCCGAAGTCGGCGAGCGTCATCTTCCCGAGGGCCTCGACCGGGACGGTGAACGTCGCGCCCTTCTCGATGTACTCGCGGAGGTTCCCGCCGGGGCCGATGCCGACGTTCCCCTCGGCCTCGACCTTGACCTTCTCGCCCCCCTTGACCGCGAGCGGGGCGGCCATCGCGAGGCGGGCGTCCTCCTTGACGCACTTGACGTTGACGGCGACGACCTTGTCGGGCTTGCCGTCGACGAACTTGTTCGTGACGCGGATCTGGTACCCCGCCTTCCAGAGGAGCTGGTCGGGGGTGTCGAGGTACTCCTTCGTCGCGAGCTCGACCTTGAAGGGGGTCTTGTCCTTCTCGGTGAGGGTGAAGCCGTTCTTCTCCGCGGCCGCCTTCACCTTCTTCCAGATGTCCTTGAAGGCGTCCTCGGGCTTCCCCTTCGTCTTCGCCGGGTCGATCAGGAACTTGTACTCGCGCCCGCCCACGTCGTCGAGCACCGGGGCCCGGTACTTCTGGATGGTCTGGACGTAGAGCGGCCTGGCCTCGTCGGCGGCGACGGCGACGCCGGCGCAGCCGAGAACGAGCGCCAAGGCCGTGAGGCCCGAAACGACTCTCTTGTGCATTCGATACCCTCCTCGCGACTCTCTCCCGGCCTCCCGCGGCCCCGGGCGATTCCCGGCTCCCGGGAGGCATCCGGTCTCCCGGTCCTTCTGCAACCGCCGGGCCATCCGCCCGGCCGCGCCGGGACCGCGCAGCTCTGCCCTCCAGGACGCTGCCGCGCGGGCCGGAACGCGCGCCGCGTGCGGGATCCCGCACGCGGCGTGCGGAGAACCGCTCACTCCCTCGCGCCGCCGAGTCCGAGGCTCTTCATCCGGTCGTAGAGCGTCCGGCGGGCCATCCCGAGGATCGCGGCGGCCTCCGTGACGTTCCCCCCCGTCGTCGCGAGGACGCGCTCGACGTGGAGACGCTCCATCTCCTTCATCGTCAGGAGCCGATCGTGGTCGCGTGGCGGCGGCGCCGCGACGGCGTCGAGCCCGAGGCCGGCCGCGTCGAGCGTCTCGCCCTTCACGAGGATCATCGAGCGCTCGATGACGTTCGCGAGCTCGCGGATGTTCCCGGGCCACGAGTACCGCCGGAGGGCGGCCTCGGCGTCCTCCGTCAGGCGCGCCGACGGCCGTCCCATCCGACCGCAGACGCCCGCGAGGATCTCGCGCGCGAGGACGAGGATGTCCTCGGGGCGCTCGCGGAGCGGAGGGATCCGCAGCGTGAGCGTGGAGATCCGGTAGTAGAGGTCGTCGCGGAACCTCTTCTCCCTCACCATCGACTCGAGGTCGAGGTTCGTGCTCGCCACGAGGCGGATGTCGACGTGCCGGTCGCGGACGTCGCCGAGGCGGCGGAACGTCTTCTCCTCGAGCGCCTTCAGAAGCTTCGGCTGGATCGCCGGATCCATGTCGCCGATCTCGTCGAGGAAGACGATCCCGCGGTGGCCGACCTCGAGGAGCCCCGGCTTCGGGTTCACGGCTCCCGTGAACGCGCCCCGCTCGTGGCCGAAGAGCTCCGATTCGAGGAGCTCCCGCGTCAGCCCCGCGCAATTCAGGTTGACGAAGGCCTCCTCGCGCCGCGGACCGTTCGCGTGGATCCATCGCGCGAGGACCCCCTTCCCCGATCCGGTCTCACCGAGGATCAGGACGGGACTGTCCCACTCGAGCATCAGGCGCGTTCGCTCGTCCAGCCTCCGGATCTGCGGGCTCGTCCCGACGAACGGGTCGAGGAGGCCGGGCTGGGTCCTCGCGACGATCTCCTGCCTCTTCCGGAGGCGTTGCTGCTGGAGGAGCCGCTTGAGAAGGACGAGGAGCGCCTTCGACTCGACCGGTTTCGTGAGGAACTGCTCCGCGCCGTCCTTGATCGCGCGGACGGCGAGGTCAATCGAGCCGTGCGCCGTCAGGATGACGAACGGAGTCTCTTCGGAGAGCTTCTTCACCTGCAGAAGGATGTCGAGCGACGTCCCGTCGGGGAGGCTGTAGTCGGCGACCACGACGTCGTGCCCGACGGCCCGGAAGCGTTCCATCGCCTTCTGGCAGCTGTCGGCCTCGTCGACGTCGAGACCGTTCGCCCGGAGGAAGGCGGCCATCCCGTGGCGGACGGCGGGGTCGTCCTCGATCAGCAGGACCCTGGGCTCAGGCACGGGCGCCTCCCGCCGCGTGGAGCGGCTGGTGCGGGGCCGGAAGGCGGACCGACACGCAGGCCCCGCCCTCCGGGCGGTTCGACGCCGAGGCGACGCCGCCGTGCTCCTCGACGACGCGCTTGACGATGGAGAGGCCGAGTCCGGTCCCTCCGCGGCGCCGGGTGAAGAAGGGCTCGAAGGCCCTCGAGAGCGTCTCGGCGTCGAAGCCGCCCCCCGAGTCCTCCACGGTAAACGTCCACCAGTAGAAGCCGTCCGAGAACGTCCGCCGGGATACGACGCGGACGGTCGCCCCCTCCGGGGAGTGGAGGAGGGCGTTCTCCAGGAGGTTCCGGAAGACCTGGTGTATCCGGCGACCATTCAGCGGGAGGAGGAGCGAGGGCTCCTCCAGGTCGACGACGACGGCGCACGAACGGTCCGCGGCGAGCTTCTCGCACGCGTGGACGGCGCTCTCGACGAGGCTCCGGACGAGCTGGGGCTCGGGGTTCAGCGTCCTGGGCTCGCCGTAGTCGCGCAGATCGTTCACGAGGCTCGCGATCCGCTCGGCGCTCTCGCGGAGCGCGGAGACGAACGGGACGTAGCGAGGATCCTCGCCGAACGTCGCCTCGAGAGCGTCGAGGTTGATGAGGATCCCGTAGACCGGGTTCCGGATCTCGTGGACGACGCCGCCGACGAGCGCGCGCAGCGCCTCCTCCGCGCGGCGCCGCTCGGTGATGTCCGTGCACATCCCGGCGACGCGGGCCGGCCGGTCACCGTCCCACGCGACGACCTTCCCGGCGTCGAAGACCCAGATCCACTCGCCGTTCCGCGTCCGCAGGCGGTACTCCGCCTCGAACCGCGGGACGCGCCCCTCCAGATGCGCGCTCATCGCGGCCTCGATCTGCCTCCGGTCGTCGGGATGGATCCGCCGGAGCCCGGCGTCGAAGGTGTCCTCGATGCCTCCGGGCGGGAGGCCGAGCATCTCGAACCAGCGCGGGCTCCGGTAGACCTTGCCCGCGCCGAGGTCCCAGTCCCAGAGCCCCTGCTGCGTCCCCTCGAGAGCGTGGTTCAGGCGCTCCTCGCTCGCACGGAGCGCCGAGAGCGCCTCCTGGAGGGCGGTCACGTCGCGCGAGATCCCGGCGATCCGGTGGATCCGCCCCCACTTGTTCCGGACGGGAGTGAGGATCGTCTGGAACGCGCGCGTCTTCCCGTCGACCGTGTGCTCCTCCTCGAACGGGAGCGGAAGCCCCTCCTCGAGGACACGTTCCAGGTGCGGGAGGAACCGGGCGAAGGCGTGCTCGCCGAGGCACTCCCGGACCGGACGGCCTGCGAAGCCGGGGCTGAGGAAGCCCGCCCCCGCGTTGAGCGGCGGGTTCACGGTCTCGAATCCCATCGCGCCGTCCTCGGCGATTCCGACGACGTAGATCCAGTCGAACACGTTCGGGACGACCGTCTCCAGCGGCGTCTCGCTTCCCTCCGCCGAGGAGCTCGCTGCGGCGGCGTCGTGCTGCGGAACGAGGGCGTCCCTCCGCGCGCGGGCCCTCTCCAGCGCCTCCCGGAATCCCGCGACCCCCGGGAACGTCTCCTGGAAGCCCGCCCGGAGCATCTCGGCGACGCGACCCGATCGGCCCCGCGGGAGGTAGACGAGGGCCGGCACTCCCGGGTGACCCGTCCGGAACACCCGGACCCTCTCCGCGTACGCGCCGCTCCCGTCGTCCCCGGCGACGATCACGTCCCCCGGCCCGCACGGACACGCCTCGAGCTCGGCCTCGCTCCAGGGGCCGACGTCGACGACGGCCGGAGCCGGCTCCAGCGAACGCGCGAGAGCGCGCGCCGTCCGGCGCTCGAGACCCATCGTGAGGATTCGCCACCCGCCCCCCGGCTCGCCCGTCTCCGTCATCGCTCTCCTCAGTCGGCGCTCCCCGGCCGCTCCCGGCCTCGCCCCGCAGAGCTTCGGGGAACGCAAGGGCCGGACCATCGCCGCCACGGCGCGAGACACGGGGCGCCGCCCGACCGTCCATCGTAGCCCCGCCCGGCCTCCCGCGATCGGTGAGTCGCGAGAACGGACGGCCGGATCGTCCGGCTGCCCGCGCCTCGGGCTAAGATCGCCGCTGCGGAAACCCCGATGAAAGACCGAGCCGCTCTCCCGCGCGGGGCGAAGTCGCACCTTCGGGCCGTCCTCGCCGCCCTCGTCGTCGCATCCATCGGCTGCGGCGGTGGGAATTCGACGCCTTCTCCGCTCCCCCCCGGCACCCCGAGGCCGCTCGGCGGGGCCAGCGCGCTCGAGCTCTTCCCGGCGCTCTCCCCCGGCGGCGACGAGCTCGCCTCGTCGGTGATGACGAACGGGAAGCTCGAGGTCCACGTCCGCTCGCTCTCCGGCGGGCCGGCGCGTCCCATCACGCGCGACGCCCGGAATAACGTGCAGCCCGCCTGGTCGCCCGACGGCCGCCTCCTCGCGTTCCATTCGAAGGACCGCGGGGGGATCTGGGTCGTTCCGGCCGCCGGAGGCTCCGCACGCCTCCTCGCGAGCTTCGGCTCCCGCCCCTCCTTCTCCCCCGACGGCCGGCGCGTCGCCTTCCAGTCGACGCCGCTCACCGACGTGGCGGCGACGGCGGCGCCGGGGCTCGCCCCGTCGACGATCTGGGTCGTCGACGCGGCCGGGGGGGCGGCGCTCGCCGTGACGAGCCCGGGGAGCCCGATCGGAGGACACGGCGCGCCCGCCTGGTCGCCCGACGGCGACCGCATCTACTTCGTGACGTCCGAGCCGCGCCTCACGCAGGCGGAGATCTGGTCGGTGAAGCCCGACGGCAGCGACCTCGTGCGGCTCTACGCCGGCACCCGGATCTACGGAGTCTGCGTCCCGAGCGGAGCGAAGGCTCTCTGGTTCGGAGGCCAGGGGGAAGGATCGAGCTACGCCCTCCATCGGATCCCCCTCGACGAGCGAGGGCGAACCGCCGCCGGCCCGGCCGAGGCGATGACGCCTCCGGGCTCGGCCGTCCCCCACAGCCCCAGCTTCTCCGCGGACGGCTCCCGGGTGGCCTGGAGCGAGCTGACGACGACCGCGGCCATCTGGAGCGTTCCGCTCGACCCCGCGACCTCGCTCGCCTCCGGGCCGCCCGCGCCTCTCACGGGCGGCGACGGCCGCGCGACGTGGCCCGTCTTCTCCCCGGACGGGAGCACCGTCGCGTTCGGGTGGGTCCCGCCGGGCGGGACGAACGACGTCTGGCTCATGGAGCCGGACGGGAACCACCAGCGACCGGTGGTCGAGGGCCCGTCGATCGACTACGCGAGCGACTTCTTTCCGGACGGCCGCCGGCTCCTCTTCCTCTCGAACCGGGAGGGAGGAACGTTCGCTCCGTGGGAGCTCGAGATCGCCACGCGCACGTTCCGGCGCATCCCGGCCGAGCTGCACGACGCCATCGCTCTGCGACTCTCGCCCGACGGGAAGCGGATCGCCTACCACTCGAAGCGGGACAGCATCACGATCAACGCCTGGGTCGTCGACCTCGCGACCCGGACTTCGCAGCAGATGACGTTCGACCGGGAGTTCGTCGGCTATCCGTGCTGGTCGCCGGACGGACGCGAGCTCGCCCTCGAGGTCCGGCGGGGAGACGACATCTTCATCGGCGTCATCCCCTCGGCGGGAGGGACCCCGGAGCTCCTGACCCAGAAGCGGGGGCTCTCCTGGGCGTTCAGCTACTCGCCGGACGGACGGCGGATCGCGTTCGCGGGCTATCGCGACGACACCTGGAACCTCTGGTGGATCGACCGGACGACGCGCGAGGAGCGGCGCCTCACCGAGAACCTGCGGCTCGACGTCTACATCCGCTACCCCGCCTGGTCGCCGAAGGGCGACCGGATCCTCTACGAGCAGGCCGAGACGCGGGGAGAGGTCTTCCTCCTCGACGGCCGCGCGCCGTCCGCGGCCGCTCGCTGAAGCCGCCGCGGGGAAGGCCTTGAAGCTCGAGTCGTTCCGGCGCCGGTTCTTCGAGCTCCTCCCCCGCTACGAATGGGAGGGGACGCTCGGGCAGGGAGGGATCGGGGTGGTCTTCCGGGCGCTCGATCGCGAGCTCGGGGAGAGCGTCGCGATCAAGGTCCTCTCCCCGAACCTGGCGCGCGACGAGAACGCGCTTCTCGCCCGGTTCAAGCGCGAGGTCGCGCTCAACCGGAAGATCAAGCACCCGAACGTCGCCCGGATGTTCGACTACGGCATCGCCGGCGACTACCCGTTCATCACGATGGAGCTGATCGAGGGGGAAGACCTCTGGACGATGATCGGGAACCGGCAGCGTTTCCCCGCGGCGGAAGCGGTCCCCGTCGTCCGACAGATCGCTCGCGGCGTGGCCGCGATCCACCGTCTCGGGATCCTCCACCGCGACCTCAAGTCGCAGAACGTCCTGGTCGACCGGCACGGTGCCGCCGTCATCCTCGACTTCGGCCTCGCGCGCGGCTCGTTCGACCCGGGCCTCACGCTCGCGTCGGTCCTCCTCGGGACTCCCGAGTACATGTCCCCCGAGCAGGCGCTCGGCGACCCCCTCGACGAGCGGGCCGACCTCTACTCGATCGGAGTCATCGCCTGGGAGATGCTCTCCGGCCAGCTCCCGTTCGTCGGCGACTCCCCCGTCGCGACGGCGATGAAGCACGTCCACGAACCGCTGCCGGACCTGCGGGAGCTCGTCCCGGGTCTTCCGGCGGACCTCTTCGGCGTCCTCCTGCGCGTCCTCGCGAAGAAGCGGGAGGACCGCTTCCGATCGGCCCAGGAGCTGGACGACGCCCTCGCCCTCTGCGACACCGGTCCGGCCTCGCCGCTCCCCGGGGAACGCCTCCTGCCGGAGGCGGAGGCGTTCCTTCGCGAGGTGGAGGTCGCCATCGACTCCATCATCCTGCCCCGCGAGGCGCGGCCCTCCTCGCGCTCCGACGCACCGAAGACGCTCGTCACGGCGCGCCCCCGACGCCGACAGCCGGTCGTCCTCGTCGTCGAGGAGGACGTACGCGGCCTCCTGAAGCTCGCGACGACGCTCTGCATGACCGGCTGTCGGACGCTCGAGGTCCGCAGCGCCGAGGAGGCCCTCGAGACGGCTCTCTCCCGCCAGGTCGACCTCGTCCTGATGAGCACGCGCCTTCCCGGCATGGACGGTTTCGACGTGGCCCGGATCCTGAAGTCGATTCCGCGCGCCGCGCACATCCCCGTCCTCCTCCTGGCTCCCGGCCCGGACCGCGCCAAGCACGCGTTCGCCCTTCAGTCCGGCGCCGCGGATCTCCTGCCCGAGCCGGTCCCGCAGGCGCTCCTCGAGGAGCGGACCTGGGACCTCCTCCGCCGCCGCGGCTTCTCCCGTCCGAGCGAGAGCGGCCCGGGCCGCGAGAAGGGCCCCACCTCCCGTCCCGCGTCACGGCCCGGCTCCCGTCCCTCTCCGCGCTCCTCCTCCCGCTCGCGCGAGCGCTCCCGAAGCCGGAGCTGAGGGGGGAGCCCCGTATCATCCGCGCCGTCCGGAGGACCTGATGAGCGACGCCCCGCGGATCCTCGCCCTGGCCGGCAGCCTGCGCGCCGGCTCCTACAACCGGCGGATTCTGGCCCTCGCGGCCGACGGCGCCCGCGCCGCGGGAGCCGACGTGACGCGGATCGACCTCCGCGACTTCCCGCTGCCCGTCTACGACGCCGACCTGGAGTCGGCGTCGGGTCTCCCTTCGGCCGCGCTCGCGCTGAAGGAGCGCTTCCGCGCGGCCGAGGGGCTGCTCTTCGCGAGCCCCGAGTACAACTCGGCGATCAGCGGGACGCTGAAGAACGCATTCGACTGGGTCTCGCGGCCCGCTCCGGGCGAGAAGCCGCTCGCGTGCTTCAAGGGGAAGGTCGCGGCCCTCTGCGCCGCCTCGACGGGCGCGCTCGGCGGAATCCGCGGTCTCGCCTCCGTCCGTCTCATCCTCGGGAACCTGGGCGTCGTCCTCCTCCCCGACCAGGTCGCCCTCCCGAAGGCCGCGGAGGCGTTCGACGACGACGGCGACGTCGTCGACCCGGCCCGCAGGAAGTCCCTCATGGAGCTCGGGGCCGCCCTCGCGCGCGCGACCCGCGCCCTCAGGAGTCCGTCGTGACCGACACTCCCGCCTTCCAGGACCTCTACCCCGACCACTGGGCCCACTGCTACGGCTGCGGCCGGCTCAACGAGCACGGCCTGAAGATCCGCAGCTTCTGGGACGGCGACGAGACCGTCGCGACGATCCACCCGCGTCCGCACCATACCTCGGTCCCCGGCTTCGTCTACGGCGGCTTCATCGCTTCGGTCATCGACTGCCACTCGACCGGCAGCGCCGCGGCGGCCGCGCACCGGGCAGCCGGAGGCGACCCGGCGATCGGCCCCTACCCGCGCTTCCTGACCGGGACTCTGAAGGTCGAGTACCTGAAGCCGACCCCGATCGACGCGCCGGTGGAGCTCCGCTCCACGATCGTCGAGGTGAAGGAGCGCAAGGTCGTCCTCACCACGACGCTCACCTCGAAGGGGACCCTCTGCGCACGCGGCGAGGCGATCCTCGTGAAGGTCCCGGAGACCTGGGAGCCGAGAGCCTGAGTCCCCGCGCCGCCGTCAACTTTCCGGCGCCGCGCACGTATTTTCGGGAAGACGGACCCGGTGAGAGGTTTGCCCCGCCTCCGGCGCGGCCCCACCACACGACAGGAGGATCGATGAATCGACCCCGACGGACCGCGGCCCTCGCAGCCGCGCTCGCCCTTCTCGCTGTCCCGGCCGTCGCCCAGCCGACGGCCTACCAGGGGCACGGCGCCGACAGCGTCCCGCCCGAGGTCCTCGCGAAGTACGTCGCCCCCCCGCTCCCGTCGGAGCTCTCCCGGAAGATCCAGAACCTGATGGACGTCCGCGCCCCGAGCGGCGGCCGGCTCTCGCCCGACGGCGCGCGCCTCTACTTCGGCTGGGCCGTGACCGGGACGGCCCAGGTCTGGCGCCTCGACGGCCCGAACACCTTCCCGATCCAGATGACCGGGGGCGAGGACCGCACGTCGCTCGCCGACGTCACCCCCGACGGGAAGACGCTCATCCTCTCGCGCGACCGCAAGGGCGAGGAGAACCCCGGCCTCTACCTGATGCCGGCGGACGGCGGCCCGATGAAGGTCGTCCAGCACCTTCCGAAGGTCCAGACCTCCTTCGCGTTCGTCAGCGCGGACGGGAAGTGGCTCTACTTCCGATCGAACGACGTCAAGCCGAGCTCGTATGCCGTCTACCGCTACGAGCTCGCCACCGGGAAGAAGGAGACCGTCTTCGACGAGCCGGGGCTCTGGTTCGTCGTGGACAACCGGCCCGATGACCGGATCCTCCTGATGAAGGCGACCGGCTCCATGACGTTCGAGTACTGGGAGTGGGACCCGGCGAAGCGGACGAAGACCCCGATGCTCGGGACCGAGAAGCCCGGCCGGTACATCGCCCGGTATGGCCCGAAGGAGGGCCAGCTCGTCGTCGTGACGCCCGAGTTCGGCGAGTTCGCGCGCGGCTACCTCTTCGAGGTGGGCAAGTGGACTCCGATCACTCCCGAGCTGAGCTGGGACGTCGAACGCGCGGGAATGGACGACAAGCGGACGAGGGCCCTCTACACGGTCAACGAGGGAGGCTACTCGAAGGTCTTCGGCCTCGATGCCGCGACGTGGAAGCCGCTCGAGATGCCGAAGCTCCCCGCCGCCGACCAGACCACCTTCGGCTCGTCCACGCCCGACGGGCGGTTCACCGTCTTCGCCGTCGGCACCCCGACCGCGCCTCCTCAGAGCTGGGTCTACGACTGGCAGGAGAAAAGGCTGACGCGGTGGGTCGTCCCGAGCGCGCCCGAGGTCGACACGAAGTCGTTCGCGGTCGCGACGCTCGAGCACTACCCGGCGCGCGACGGGACGAAGATCCCGGCGTTCGTCCGGCGACCGAAGAGCTGCGACCCGGCTCCCTGCCCGGTCGTCGTCCTCTTCCACGGCGGCCCCGAGGGACAGGCGACCCCCGGCTTCTCCCCGATGGCCCAGCTCTGGGTCGACGAGGGGTACGTCCTCGTCGAGCCGAACGTCCGCGGCAGCGAGGGCTACGGGAAGACCTGGCTCGACGCCGACAACGGCCCGAAGCGGCTCGACGTCCTGACCGACATCGAGGACGCGGCACACTGGGCGCGCAAAGCGTTCGCCGTCGACGGCAAGGCCCCGAAGCTGGGCGTCATGGGCGGCAGCTACGGCGGCTACTCCACGCTCATCGCGATGACGAAGTTCGCGGGGGCCTACGACGCCGGGGTCTCGAACGTCGGCATCTCGAGCCTCGTCTCGTTCCTGCAGAACACCGCTCCCTATCGCCGGATACTCCGCGCCTCGGAGTACGGCGACCTCGAGAAGGACCGGGAGGCCCTCGAGAAGCTCTCGGCCGTGACGTACATCGACCGCCTGAAGGACCCGCTCCTCCTCATCCAGGGGGCCACTGACCCGCGCGTCCCTGTCGGCGAGGCGATCCAGATGTACGAGGCGACGACGAAGAGGGGCGTCCCGACCGGCCTCATCATCTTCCCCGACGAAGGGCACGGCGCGCAGAAGCGTGAGAACCGCGTCCTCCAGACGGGTCACACGATCCAGTGGTTCGACAGGCACCTGAAGGGAAAGGGCCTCCCGGCGAAGTAGGCCGCGCCTCCCTCGACGGACGGAAGGCCCCGGGGCTCCCGCTCCGGGGCCTTCTCCCTTTCCGGCCCCGTCCGCGCCCCCCCGCCCCGAACCCACCCCCCCCGCCTCCCCGTAACATTCCGGTGCACACCCGACGAACCTGAAGGAGGACCGATGCCCGTCTCCCGCCGCCTCGCCCCTCTCGCCGCGTTGCTCCTCGCGCTCCCCGCCCTCGGTGAGCCGCAGACCGCCTACAAGGGCCACGGCGCCGACAGCGTCCCCGCCGAGGTGATCGCCCGCTACGCGCCGAAGCCCCTCCCGCCCGACCTCGCCCGGCGCATCCAGTCGATGATGGACGTCCGCGCGCCCGGAATGGGAATCGTCTCGCCCGACGGCTCGAAGCTCTTCTTCGGATGGTCCGTCACCGGGACCGCGCAGGTCTGGCGCCTCGACGGCCCGAACACGTTCCCCGTCCAGCTCACGGGCGGCGAGGACCGGACGACGATCGTCGACGTCTTCCCCGACGGGAAGACTCTGGTCCTCCAGCGGGACCGCAAGGGGGAGGAGAATCCCGGCCTCTACCTGATGCCGGCCGCCGGCGGGCCGCTCACGCCTATCCAGCACCTGCCGGGGATCCAGACTTTCCACCAGTTCGTCAGCGCCGACGGGAGGTGGGTCTACTTCGCCTCGAACGACGTCAAGCCCGACTCCTACGCCGTCTACCGCTGGAACGTCGAGACGCGGCAGAAGGAGGCTCTCGTCACCGAGCCGGGCCTGTGGAGCGTCTCCGACCACCGTTCCGACGGCACGCTCCTTCTCGCGAAGTGGACCGGCTCGCTGACGTCCGAGTACTGGGAATGGTCCCCCGCGACGCGGAAGCTGACGCCTCTCCTCGGCCAGGACAGTCCCGAGGAGTACACGGCCGTCTACGGCGCCGCGCCGGGCCAGCTCCTCGTCCTGACGCCGAAGCTCGGCGAGTTCCGCCGGCTCTGCCGATGGGAGAAGGGGACGCTCACGCCGCTCACCGGCGACCTCACCTGGGACGTTTCCGGATTCAGCCTCGACGAGGCGAAGTCGCGTGTCCTCTACACGGTGAACGAGGCCGGCTACACGAAGCTCTTCGCCCTCGACGCGAAGACGTTCCAGCCGGTCCACCTCCCGAAGCTCCCCGAGGGAGCGGACCACGTCTACGCCGGCGCCTCGACCCGCGACGGGCGCTTCACGACGTTCGGCGTCGAGACGGCCACCGCGCCGCGCACCTCGTACGTCTACGACTGGCAGAGCGGCGCCCTCACCCGCTGGGTCGTCCCGAGCGCCCCGGAGATCGACACGACGACTTTCGCCGCCGCGACGCTCGAGCACTACCCGGCGCGCGACGGGACGAAGGTCCCGGCGTTCGTCCGGCGGCCGAAGAGCTGCGACCCGGCCCCCTGCCCGGTCGTCGTCGAGTTCCACGGCGGCCCGGAGGGGCAGGCCCAGCCCGGCTTCTCGACCTGGGCGCAGGTCTTCGTCGACGCCGGCTTCGTCTTCGTCGAGCCGAACGTCCGCGGCAGCGACGGCTACGGGCGGACCTGGCTCGACGCGGACAACGGGCGGAAGCGCCTCGACGTCTGGACCGACATCGAGGACGCCGCGACCTGGGCCCGGAAGGCGTTCGCCGCGAACGGGAAGGAGCCGAAGGTCGGCGTGACGGGGGGCAGCTACGGCGGCTACTCCACTCTGGTGGCGATGACGAAGTTCGCAGGCGCGTACGACGCCGGGGCCTCCATCGTCGGCATCTCGAACCTCCTCACGTTCCTCGAGAACACCGCCCCCTACCGCCGCATCCTCCGGACGACGGAGTACGGCGACCCCGCGAAGGACCGGGAGGCGCTCCTCGAGCTCTCCGCGACGACGCACCTCGGGAAGCTGAAGGCGCCGCTCCAGATCCAGCAGGGAGCGACCGATCCGCGTGTCCCGGTGGGCGAGGCGATCCAGATGTACGAGGCCGCGACGAAGACCGGCGTCCCGACCGAGCTGATCGTCTACGCCGACGAAGGCCACGGCGCCGGAAAGCGCGACAACCAGGTCCTCATGCTCGGCCACGCCCTCCGGTTCCTCGAGACCCACCTGAAGGGGGTGCCGGCGAAGTAGCGCCCCGAAGAACCGGGGGAATTGGGGTCTGGTCTACACTCTACACTCTGCTCGGAGCAGAGTGTAGAGTGTAGACCAGACCCCTTCCCATCGACCGGGCCCCACTCATGTCCGCGGCTCCTTCTGCCCGAATTGGATGACCTGCCCGTCCCTGAAATGGCTCTTGAAAACAAAAATGGATGACTCATACTGTCATTCAGATCAGGCCAATCTGAAGATTGGCCCGTCGCAGAGGCCGAAAGGGAGGCGGAGCGTGGACATCCGGATCGATCGCCAGAGCGCCGTTCCCGTCTACCTCCAGATCCGGGGCGGCATTCGCGACCTGATCCTCTCCGGACGCCTCCCCGACGGCTTCCGGCTCCCTCCCGAGCGGACGCTCGCGAAGGCGCTCGGCGTCAACCGGACGACGATCCTCTCCGCATACCGGGAGCTGAAGACCGACGGCCTCGTCGAGGCGCACGTCGGGCGCGGCACGGAGGTCGCCTCGCAGCAGGTTCTGAAGAGCGAAGCGGAGCCGGCCGGACCGCTCCCCTGGCCGCAGCTCGCCCGCGACGGGGGCGTGCGCGAGCCCGATCCCCTCGTCCGCGACGTCCTCGCGCTGACCGAGCGGCACGACGTCATCAGCCTCCAGGCCGGGCTTCCCGCGGCCGAGCTCCTCCCGCTCGCGGAGCTTCGGCGCGTGCAGGAGGAGATCCTCGTCCGGAAGGGGCCCGAGGCTCTGCTTCACAGCCCGACGGAAGGGGTGACGGCGTTTCGCGAGGCGCTCTGCCGCCACATGGTCCCGCGCGGAATCCGGACGAGCCCCGAGGAGGTCCTCGTCACGTCGGGCTCCCAGCAGGGTCTCGACCTCGTCGCGCGCACCCTCCTCTCCCCGGGCGACCTCGTCGTCGTCGAGGAGCCGTCCTACTTCGGGGCGCTCGAGGCGTTCCGCTCGGCGCGCGTCCGCCTCCTCGGCGTCCCCGTGGACGCCGAGGGGATGCGGACGGACATCCTCGAGGCGCTCCTGGCCCGGCAGAAGCCCCGCCTCGTCTACACGCTCCCGACGTTCCAGAACCCGTCGGGCGCCGTCCTCTCGCCCGCACGACGGCGCCACCTCCTGGAGCTCTCGTGGCGCCACCAGGTGCCCGTCCTCGAGGACGACACTTACTCCGACCTCCGCTACGAGGGTTCGCCGCTCCCGTCGCTGAAGGCGCTCGACCCGTACGGGCACGTGATCCACCTGAGCTCCTTCTCGAAGGTCCTCTTCCCGGGCCTCCGCCTCGGCTGGATCGCCGCTCCGCGGCCGCTCGTCCGCCAGCTCGCGCTCGTGAAGCAGACGGTCGACCTCCACTCCGGGACTCTCGGGCAGTGGATCGTGGAGGGGTTCCTCTCCTCGGGGCTCCTGTCGGCCCACCTCGCCCGGGTCCGCGCCGCCTACCGGCGGAGGCGCGACGTCCTCCTCGAGGCGCTCGCGAAAGAGGCCGTCCCCGGGCTCTCCTGGAGCCGGCCGGAGGGGGGCTTCTACCTCTGGTGCCGCCTGCCGGACGACGTCTCGCCGGCGAGCCTCGTCGCCCACGCCGCGGCCGAGCGGGTCGCCTACCTCCCGGGAGCGGCCTCGTTCGTGGAGGAGCCGTCCGAGAGCTCGATCCGCCTCAACTTCACGTTCGCCCCCGAGGACGACCTGCGCGAGGGGGCGCGGCGCCTCGGGAGCGCGCTCCGCGCCTCGCAGGCCGAGCCGCGCCGGCCGAGCCGGTCCGTGGTGGGCACGCCGCCCATCGTCTGAGCTTCAATCGAACGCCGGGGGCCGCGAGGCCGGCGGCGACAAGGGGGACCCCATGACGACCCGATTCGCACGACGGATGGAAGCCCTGAAGGCCTCCGAGATCCGCGAGATCCTGAAGGTGACGCAGCGGCCCGAGGTGATCTCGTTCGCCGGCGGGCTGCCGGCGCCCGAGCTCTTTCCCGTCAAGCGCCTCGCCGCCGCGACGCAGCAGGTCTTCGAGGCGGAAGGGCCGCGCGCTCTCCAGTACTCGACGACCGAGGGACACCCGCCGCTCCGCCGGAAGATCGCCGAGAGGATGAAGGCGACCTGGGCAGCGCAGGTGACGCCCGAGCAGGTCCTCGTCACGTCGGGCTCCCAGCAGGGGCTCGACCTGACCGGCAAGCTCTTCCTCGACGAGGGGGACGTCGTCCTCTGCGAGAGCCCGACCTACCTCGGCGCCCTCTCGGCCTGGAACGTGATGCGCCCGCGGTGGGTCGAGGTCGCGACCGACGACGACGGGATGGACCCCACCGCGCTCGAAGCGAAGCTCCGCGCCCACCCGAACGCGAAGGCGATCTACGTCATCCCGACCTTCCAGAACCCTTCGGGGCGCACCTGGTCGCTCGATCGCCGCCGGCGCTTCATGGAGGTCGTCGACCGGCACGACGTCTGGGTCGTCGAGGACAACCCCTACGGCGAGCTGCGGCTCGAAGGGGAGTCCGTCCCGTCGCTGAAGTCGCTCGACACGAAGGGACGCGTCGTCGCCCTCGGCACGTTCTCGAAGGTCTTCTGCCCGGGCCTGCGGATCGCCTGGGTCGCCGCCGAGCTCTCCGTCATCGAGAGGCTCGTCATCCTCAAGCAGGGGGCCGACCTCCAGACGGCGACCCTCTCCCAGCTCCAGGTGAACCGCTACCTCGAGGAGAACGACCTCGACGCCGACATCGCGAACATCATCCCGGTCTACCGCGAGAGGCGCGACGCGATGCTCGCCGCCCTCGAGAAGGAGATGCCGGCCGGCGTCCGCTGGACGCGCCCCGAGGGCGGCCTCTTCCTCTGGATGACGCTCCCCGCGAACCTGAACGCCCGGACGCTCCTCGACGAGTGCGTGCGGCAGAACGTCGCCTTCGTCCCCGGCGGCGCCTTCTTCCCGAACGGCGGCAACGAGAACACCCTCCGGCTGAACTACTCGAACATGCCGATCGAGCGGATCCGCGAAGGGGTGAAGCGCCTCGCGGCCTCCCTCGTAAAGGAGATGGAGCGAGCCGGAGTCCTCCAGGAGGTCCCGGCGACTCCTTAGCTTCGTCGCGTTCCGGCGCGCGTCCCCGCGTCCCTCCCCTCGAGCCCCCCGGCGGCACCACCGGGGGGCTCTTCCCGTTCCGGCGCTGAAGTACGATGCTTCCTCCCGCGCCGGCCCCGGTGCGGGAGGAGCCGACGATGCGCCGCACGATCCTGGCGACCTCCCTCGCCCTCCTCGCCTTCACGCTCTCCGCGGCCGCGCAGGATTCCCTGATCCTCGCCACGACGACGAGCACGCAGGACAGCGGTCTCCTCGACGACCTCCTCCCCCGCTTCGAGAAGGCGACCGGAATCCGCGTGAAGACGATCGCCGTCGGCTCCGGCGAGGCACTCGCGATGGGACGCCGCGGCGACGCCGACGTCCTCCTCGTCCACTCGAAAGCCGCCGAGGACGAGTTCATGGCGGGCGGTTTCGGCGCGCTCCGCCTCGACGTCATGTACAACGACTTCGTCCTCGTCGGGCCTCCGTCCGATCCGGCCGGCGTCCGCGGCCGGCCGGTCTTCGAGGCGATGACACGGCTCGCCGGGACGGGCACCCCGTTCGCCTCGCGCGACGACCGCTCCGGGACCCACGCGCGCGAGCTCGACCTCTGGAAGCAGGCCCGGGTCGACCCGCAGGGGAAGACCTGGTACGTCGCGACGGGCCAGGGGATGGGCGAGACCGCGCGGATCGCCTCGGAGAAGAAGGCGTACACGCTCGCCGATCGCGGGACCTACCTGGCTCTCCGGAAGACGCTCGACCTCGACGTCCTCGTCGAGGGGGACGCGTCGCTTCGGAACTCCTACCGCGTCATCGTCGTCAGCCCCGAGAAGCACCCGAAGGTCCGCGCCGCCGAGGCCCGGCGCTTCGCGGAGTGGCTCGTCTCCGAAGAGGCGCAGCGGGCGATCGGCGCGTTCGGAAAGGAGCGGTTCGGCCAGCCGCTCTTCGTCCCCGACGCGAAGAAGGGATGACGGGCGTCCTCGCCTCCCTCGGCGCGCTCCTCCCGGCGCCGGGAGAGCTCCTCGGGATCGTCCTCCTCTCCCTCGTCGTCTCCGGCGTCGCGATCGTCATCTCGATGCTCGTCGGCGTCCCCGTCGGGATCTTCCTCGGCCTCCACCGCTTCCCGGGGCGCGCCTTCCTCGTGACGCTCGTGAACACCGGGATGGGCCTCCCGCCCGTCGTCGTCGGTCTCGGCGTCTTCCTCCTCCTCGCCCGCTCCGGGCCGCTCGGGGGCCTCGACCTCCTCTACACGCCGGGCGCGATGGTCCTCGCGCAGGTCGTCATCGCCACGCCCCTCGTCGTCGGGATCACGCTCGCGGCGATCCAGGGGCTCGACGAGAGACTCCACCTCCAGATCCTCTCGCTCGGCGCCTCCCGGACGCAGCTCTACCTGAAGCTCGTGAAGGAGGCGCGGCTCTCTCTCGTCGCGGCGCTCGCCGCCGGCTTCGGCTCGATCATCTCGGAGGTGGGCGCCGTGATGATGGTCGGCGGGAACATCCGGGGGCAGACGCGCGTCATGACGACGGCGATCGTCCTCGAGACGCGCCAGGGGGAGTTCGCGAGCGCGATCGTCCTCGGCGTCGTCCTCCTGGCGCTCGCGCTCGGGATCAACTGGCTCTTCACGTGGGTCCAGCAGAGGAAGCCGGCGTGAGCCTCGTCGCGCTCCGGGGCGTCGAGGTCGTCCGCGACGGGAAGACGATCCTCTCGCTCGACGGGCTCGCGCTGCGCGAGGGGGAGCTCCTCGCCCTCCTCGGCCCGACCGGCGCCGGCAAGAGCACCCTCCTGCGCGTCCTCCATCTCCTCGATCGGCCCGCCGCAGGGGTCATCGAGTGGCGTGGCGTCCCCGTGGCGTGGCCGGCTCCGATCGACCTCCGGCGACGGATCGCGATGGCCTTCCAGGACCCGCTCCTCTTCTCGGGGACGACGCTCGAGAACGTCCTCTACGGCCTCTCGGTGCGAGGCGTCCCGCGTGGCGCCGCAAGGGAGAAGGCGGAGGAGGCGCTCCGGCTCCTTCGGGTCGACCACCTCTCCCACCGAAGGGCCCGGACGCTGTCGGGGGGCGAGGCCCAGCGGACGGCGCTCGCCCGGGCTCTCGTCCTCCGCCCCGAGCTCCTCCTCCTCGACGAGCCGTTCGCGGCGCTCGACGCCCCGATCCGCCGGCACCTCCTCGAGGAGCTGACGCAGGTCGTGAAGGCGCACGGGATCACCTGCGTCTACGTGACGCACGAGCAGGGAGAGGCCTTCTCCGTCGCCGACCGGATCGCCGTTCTCCGACGCGGGCAGCTTCTCCAGGCGGGCGCGCCGGAGGATGTCCTGCTTCGCCCGGCGAGCCGTGCCGTCGCGCGCTTCATGCAGACCGGAAACGTCCTCGCCGGCGTCGTCTCCCGCCGGACCGAAGCCCTTTCCGAGGTCGTCGTCGGCGAGCGGCTCCTCTTCTCGCGCACGGTCCTCGCGAAAGGGACGCCCGTCGACGCCTGCGTTCGGCGGGAGGAGATCCTCGTGGAGCCGCCCGCCGGCGGAGCCCCCGCGCCAGGCCTGAACCGATTTCCCGGCGCCGTGGAGAGCGTCGTCGACCACGGCGCGACGCTCCACGTCCGGATCGACGCCGGCTTCCCCGCCGGCCCGCTCCAGGCCCTCGTCACGCGCCGCGTCGCGCACGACCTCGCCCTCCGACCGGGCCATCCCGTCGAGGCGACCTTCTCCGCATCCTCGGTCCACCTCATCCCTCGCGAAGGGAGCCCCGATGACGACCTGTCGTGAAGCCCTCGACCTGATCCTCGCCTCGGCCGCTCCGCTCTCGGCCCGGCCAACGGGTCTCTTCGACGCCCTCGGCCTCGTCCTCGCCGACCGCGTCGTCTCCCCCGAGACCGTCCCTCCGTTCACGAACTCGGCGATGGACGGCTACGCCGTGAGGCACGACGACCTCTCTCCCGCGTCGGTCGCGTCGCCCGTCCTCCTCGACGTACTCGCCGACCTTCCCGCCGGGAGCATCGCGGCGCACGAGGTGAGGTCCGGCACCGCGATCCGGATCATGACCGGCGCGCCGCTTCCGGCCGGCGCCGACAGCGTCGTCCCCGTGGAATCGACGCTCTCCGAGGGGAACCGCGTGCGGATCACCGCCCCCGTGAAGCGGGGCGCGAACGTTCGGCTCGCCGGCGAGGACCTCCGCGAAGGCGAGGAGCTCCTCCCGGCCGGTTTCGTCCTCACCCCCGCCTCGCTCGGCATCCTCGCCTCCGTCGGGATCGCCGAGGTCGCCGTGAGGCCGCGCGTCCGCGTCGCGATCCTGACGACGGGCGACGAGCTCGTCGACGCCTCGGCGAAGCCGGGGCCGGGACAGATCCGCGACTCGAACGTCCAGACGATGTGTGGCCAGGCCCTGGCCTTCGGCGCGACCCCCGTCCCGATCCCGCGTGTCCCCGACACGCGCGAGGCGGTGACGGCCGCCCTCGCCCGCGCCCGCGCGGAGGCCGACGTGATCGTCACGAACGGCGGGATCTCCGTCGGCGACTACGATTTCGTCAAGGCGGTCCTCGCCGAAGCCGGCGCCCGCGAGGTCTTCTGGAAGGTGCAGCAGAAGCCGGGCGGCCCGCTCGGCTTCTGGCTCTGGGACGGGACCCCGGTCTTCGGCGTCCCCGGCAACACCGTCGCCGCCATGGTCTGCATGGAGGAGTACGTGAGGCCGGCGCTCCGGAAGATGATGGGGCGCTCGAAGCTCCTCCGCCCCGAGGCGACGGCGACCTTTGAGGGGGATTTCCGCAAGTCGGCGCCCGACGGCAAGGTCCACCTGATCCGCGTCCGCGCCCGCCGCGACGGCGATCGCGTCGTCGTCTCCCCCTCCGGCCCGCAGGGTTCCGGCATCCTCTCCTCGATGCTCCGCTCGAACGCCCTCGCCCTCGTCCCCGCCGACGCGACGGAGCTGAAGTCGGGCGACGAGGTCCTCGTCCACCTCATCGAGGAGCCCGAGGACCGCTGACGCCCCGGGGCTGGTGCCCGCCCCCAGGGGAATGGTGCCACGGGGAATGGTGCCAGGCGTGAAATCGTGTATTGTTAGAAGCAATACACGATTTCACGCCTGGCACCGAGCGGGGGGGGGCACCGAGCGGGGCGGTCCGCCGGGGCCGGGAAGGGGGGCACCCTTCTCCTGTCGTCCCGCCGGGACGGCCCGGGGCCGGCTCGCGCCGACCCCTGCCGCCCGCGCACCTCAGCGCGCGATGAGGACGCGGACCTCGGCGAGGTTCCGCACCGAGCGGTCGACGAAGAAGTCGGCCCGCGCGTACGACTCGAGCCGCCCCGACTTCCGAAGGAGCGGCTTGCCCCCCTCGGTGTCGACGAGGAGGACGTTCTCCGGGAGACGCGAGAGGAGGACCTCGCCGCCGGAGTAGAGCGAGCGGTAGCCGTCGCTCGCCGTGACGACGACGAAGAGGAGCCCCGGGTCGGTCCCGGCGGGGAGCTTCGACTTGAGGAGCGCCGCGAGGCTGGCCCCTTCGAAGGACCGGTGCCCGTGAAAGCCCCGCCCGAGGCCGATCCCGTCGTCCGCTCCCCCGGCGCGCGGGACGGCCTTCAGGGCCGCGACGGTGAGCGGCGTCGACGAGCCGTCCGGGAGGACGAATGCCGGCGCCTCGACCCACGGGTCCTTGAGGTCACGCTTCCGCGGCGGCGCCGGGAAGCCGGCCTGCCGGACCTCGATCGAGACGACGTCCTCGACGAAGCGGCGTCCCGTCGCGTCGCGCGTCGGGACGAGGCAGAGGCCGCGCGGGACGTCGATCTTCCCGAGCTTGCCGCCGTCGTGGCACCCCGCGCAGCCGGAGACGTCGAGCTTCTCGCGCGCCTCGACGCCGAACCAGCTCCCCGGCGCGAAGCGTGGGTCTTCGATCGCCTCGTGGTGGTGCGGAACGAGCGGCCGCATCCTCTCGACGAGCAGGGCGGCCCCGGCGTCCCCGCCGAGGAAGAGCTCGCCCCAGGAGAAGAGGGCCTTCTTCCCGTCCCGCCCCGTCACGACGACGGCGAGATCGAGCGGGCGATCGAAGTTGTCGTTCGTCGCCTTCGCGACCTCGGCGCTCTCGAGGAGCTCCTTCAGGGAGACCCCTTCGGTCTCGAACGTCCCGCGGTAACGCGATGCCCCCGGCACCTTCGCGAGGACGGCGTGGCGCGACAGGGCGGCAAGCCGGGCGCCGTCGACGACGCCGGCCTTCTTCACCGAGCCGGAGAGGGCGATCCCCTTCGGCGCCGCCGGGGTCGGCGCCGCGGCCGGCTCCTGGGCGCGAAGCGGAAGGAGCGATGCCGCCGCGACGAGGACGGCGGCGACGAGAAGGACGCTCTTCGAGGCTCGGGTCACTTCGGACCTCCTGCGGGCGGCCGCGCCGCCCCACGATGTCGCTGCTTTCGAGAAGGCGGCCTCAGCCGCCGCTGATGAGATGGACGACCTTGACGTCAGCGCCGGCCGGGACGACGAAGTCGTCGTACGAACCGCGCGGGACGAGGGTGCCGTTCACCGTGACGATGAGGAGCTTGAAGACGTAGTTCTTCGCCTGCAGCACGTCGCGGACGGTCATCCCCTCGCGCCAGTCGAGCGGCTCGCCGTTCACGGCGAGCCGCGTGTCTCGATCCGCCGCCGGCGGCGCGCCGGGGTCCGCGCCCATTCGCTCAGCCCCCGTGCTGCTTCACGAGCTCGACGAGCTCGGGAAGGGCGATGCCGAGCTTCTCGAGCGTCGCGACGGTCGGGACGCCGTCCGTCGTCCAGCCGCGACGCTTGTAGACCGCGTCGCACAGCTTCGAGTAGCGGTCCTCGCGGTACTGCCTCGTGATCGCGATCTTCTCCTCGGTCGTCTTCCCCTCCGGGTCGACGCCGATCTCCTCGCGCATCTGCTTGTCGTAGCGCTCCGCGCGCGACTCGTACTCCTCGACCGTCACCGGGCCGACGGAGCGGTACGGCGGCCAGTCGTGCTCGCGCTTCCCGTAGCCGCGCCGCAGGTTGAAGATCCTCTGGAAGTTGTAGACCTTCTCCGACTGCTCGATGATCTTCTCCTTCGTGACCTCGATCCCGGTCACGCCGGAGGCGATCTCGCAGTAGTTGTGGACGTGCTCGGGCACCTTGGCCGGCTCGGCCTGCTCGGCGTTGTTCGCCGGCTCGATGTCGTTCCAGGGGAGCTTGCAGAGCCCGTTCAGGCCGAACCACGTCCGGAAGAGCGGGAAGTAGTGGAGCGCCTCCGCCTTCGCCTCGAACGTCGGCAGGTGCTTGTTGACCATGTCCATGAAGATGAGCCACGCCTCGTCGTGCTGGGGGCCCTTGTTCGTCAGGGCGTAGCCCCCCTGCTGCGCGAGCGACTCCTTCGACTGGTACTGCGAGTACTCGAGCCCCTTGACCTCCATGCCGATGTCGTTCATCAGCTTCGGGTCGCCCCAGCCGTTCTCCGCGAAGATCCGCTTCATCTGGCGGATCCCCTTCCCCGCGATCACGCCGAAGCCCTCGCCGCGCGCCATCTGGTGGAGCATCTCCATCTGCGCCTCGGCGTTCCCCCATGTCAGGTCGAGGCCGCCCGTTCGCTCGGCGTTCAGGATGCCCCGCTGCCAGCACTCCATGACGAACGCGCAGAGCGTGCCGAAGGAGATCGTGTCGACGCCGTAGGTGTCGCAGTAGAAGTTCGACTCGAGGAGCCAGTCGGGGTCGAAGATGCCGCAGTTCGCCGCGAGGCCGGCGGCGTTCTCGTACTCGGGGCCGTCCACCGTCACGACGTCGCCCTTGTAGGGCCCCGTCTTCACGACGTGCCCGTCCGCTCCCTTCGAGCACGACATCGTGCAGCCGTACCAGCAGCCGTCCGGGATCCCCTGCGTGAAGCGCTTGTCCCAGACCCACGACGCGATGTTCTTCGTGTCGGGATGGTTGCCGTACTGGAAGTTCTTCACCGGGAGAAGGTCGTAGGCGTCCATCACCTCGACGAGGTGGGCCGTCCCCTGGCGGCGCATGTTGCACTGCGAGGAGTCGAGGTCGTGGATCTCCTTGTTGATGACGCTCCCGACCTTCTGGATTCGAGCCCGGTCGGCGACGTGGTTCAGGTCGGCCTTGATGACCGGCCCGCGGACGACGAGGGCCTTGAGCTTCTTGTCGCGGAAGACCGTTCCGACGCCGCCGCGCCCCGCCTGCTTCAGGCGCGCGGCCTTCCTGCGGAGGTCCCAGAAGGAGAAGTTGAGGCAGCCGATGTACGAGTGGTCCGAGCCCTTCCCCGCCGAGACGACGGACACGTTCTTGTAGTCCTCGGGGCCCGTCGCGTACATGTGCGTGAAGATCTCGGACAGGACGTGGCTGTCGGGCGGCTCGAGGGGGCACTCCTCGATCCGGATGACGCCGCGCGGACCGTCGACGACGACGACGACCTCGGCGGCCGCCTTCCCCTGGATCTCGATCGCGTCGAAGCCGCAGAACTTCAGGAGCGGCCCGTAGTAGCCGCCGACGTTGCAGTCGATCGGGATGTCGGTGAGGGGAGAGATCGAGACGACGAGGGACTTGCCGGTCCCCGGGTACTGCGTGATGCCGGCGATCGGCCCGGGAGCGATGACGATCTCGTTCTCCGGGTCGTTCCAGCGCGTCGCCGGCGTCGTCGCGTTCCAGAGGTACCAGAGGCCGAAGCCGCGCCCGCCGACGAAGATGTCCTTCATCTGCTGCGTGACCTTCTTCTCGGTCACCTTCATGGCCGTCAGGTCGACGTGGAGCGACCTCATGTTGTAGCCGCGCTCCGGCTCGCTCGGCGTGAACGGCACCTCGAGGAGGACCTTGTGGGCCGCCCTCATCTCCTCGAGGCCCTGCGTGTAGCTCGTGCGGACGGTGTAGTCGCGCGCGGTCGAGGTCGTCGGGGAATCGGTCGCAGGGCTCGTCGACATGCTCGCCTCGTCGCGGCCGGCCGGCGCGCCCCGAAGGGGCGTCGGGAAGGGCCGACCGCTTTGGAACGGTAGCATCGGGCATCGAAGCGGGGCAAGGAAAGGCCGGATTGCACCGGACGTTCTCGCGAGAGAATCCGTCGCGATGAGTCCCCCGCACGGCGACCGATATTCCCGCCAGGTCCTCTTCCGCCCCTTCGGGGCCGAAGGCCAGGCCCGCGTCCGGGCCGCCCGTGTCCTCGTCGCCGGCTGCGGCGGCCTCGGGGCCGAGTCGGCGAGCCTCCTCGCCCGGGCCGGCGTCGGCTTCCTCCGGGTCGTCGACCGGGACGTCGTCGAGCTCTCGAACCTCCAGAGGCAGGCGCTCTTCGACGAGGCCGACGTCCGCGAGGGGCTCCCGAAGGCAATCGCCGCCGCACGGCGGATCGGCCGCGTCAACGCGGACGTCGCGGTCGAGCCGGTCGTCGCCGACGTCGGCCCGGGGAACGTCCGGAGCCTCCTCGACGGAATCGACCTCGTCATCGACGGCTTCGACTCGTTCGAGGCCCGCTTCCTCCTGAACGACGCCTGCGTCGAGAAGGGCCTGCCGTGGGTCTACGGCGCCTGCATCGCCGCGACCGGACTCGCGGCGCTCCTCGTCCCGGGCGTCACGCCGTGCCTCCGCTGCCTCCTCGGCGAGATCCCCGAGCCGGGCTCGTCCGCCACCTGCGACACGGCGGGGATCCTCGGCCCCGCGGCCCACCTCGCCGCCTCGATGCAGGTCGGTCGCGCCCTCCGCTTCCTCGCGACGCGCGAGGCACCGCCCGAGGCCGAGCTCGTCTACGCCGACGTCTGGGAGGCCCGCTTCACCCGGATGGCGGTGCCCCGCGACCCGGCGTGCCCCTGCTGCGCCGGCCGCCGCTTCGACTTCCTGTCGGTCGAGACGTCCCCCGCCTCGGCCCTCTGCGGCCGGGACTCGGTGCAGGTCCGCCCGCTCGTCCCGTCGAGGCCCGACTTCGCCGCGCTCGCCGAGCGCCTCCGCCCTCTCGGGGAGGTCGTGTCGAACGACTACCTGCTGCGCTACCGCGCGGACGACGTCGAGATGACCCTCTTCTCCGACGGCCGCGCGATCGTGAAGGGGACGACGGACCCCGCACGCGCCAGGAGCCTCGTGGCGAGGACGTTCGGAGTGTGAGGCGCGCCAGGATGCGTCCCTGGCTCGTCTACGGGTTCCTCCTCGCGCTCAAGGGGCTCGCCCGCCTCTTCTACCGCGTCGAGATGACTTGGGTCGGCGACCCTCCGCCCGACCGGTGGGAGCACCTGCGGCTCCTCGTCTTCCTCCACCACACGAGCCTCTACGAACCGATCTTCCTCGGAGGGGCGCCGAACGGCTTCATCCGCCAGGTCGCCTTCCACGGCGTCCTGCCGGCCGCCGAGAAGACGACCGCCCGCCCGATCGTCGGGATGCTCTTCAGGATGATCGCCGCGCAGGTCGTGCCGATCTCCCGCGCCCGGGACCACACGTGGTTCGAGGTCCTCCGGAAGATCGACCCCGAGTCTATGGTCGTCCTCCTCCCCGAGGGCCGGATGATGCGGACGAACGGGCTCGACGCGCACGGCCGGCCGATGACCGTCCGCGGCGGGATCGCCGACGTCCTCGAGGCGGTCGGCGAGGGCCGGATGCTCGTCGCCTACAGCGGGGGCCTCCACCACGTCCAGGCTCCCGGGGAGCGGGTCCCGCGCGTCTTCCGGACTGTCCGGATGAGGCTCGAGCTCCTCGCGATCGCTCCGTACGTCCGGGAGGCCCTCGACGGGCGCGGCCCGGACGAGCTGCGCGAGGCCGTCTGCGCGGACCTGGAACGGCGCCGCTGGCTCCACTGCCCCGTCGCCGGCCCAAGGCCCTGGCCGGAGCCCGCGAACCCGATCCAGACCTGAGACGGCGCCCTCCGCCCGGGGAGCGACCCGGCCCCGCCTCTCCCTCGCGCGCGGGGCGCCGAGCGCCGCCGCGAGGCCCTGCGAGGCCCGAAGAGGAGCCGCCCGTCACTCGCGGCAGCGCAGGAGGGCCCCGTCGAGGTCGGCGCGCGCGAGGCGAAGGCGGGTGACGAGCTCGAGCTCCTTCACGCGGTGCGGGAACTCGAGGATGTAAGTTCCCTCCTCGGGCACCCAAACGACGCGAGGGTGCACCAGCCCGGCGGCCTTGAGCGCGACGGCGGGCTCGTTCGCGAGCGCCGTGTGATCCCAGGCCCGCTGGAGGATGGCGCGCATCTCGGGAGGGCACTTCGTGAACGTCCCGCCCGCCGACGGCACGGTGAGGACCTCGAACCACGCTTCTTCCGCGTAGCTGTAGACGTGGAGGGACGGCTCCGCGATCGTCGTCGGGAGGTCCCGGTGGTAGAGGTTCGTCGCGAAGACGAACGAGTCGTCCGCGTACGAGACGATCATGTGATGGCCGGGAAGCATCGCTTCCTTGCAGTCGTAGCGTCGCCACGTGCCCGCGTGGGGAGAGTAGGCGAGGATGCCGGCGCCCTTCGTCCCGACCCAGAGCTCCTCGTTCCCCACAGCCATCCCGCTCGTGTCGTCGAGCATGCGGTGCGACCCCGGGTCCAGCGGCCAGCCCGCGCTCTCGGCGAGCTCGGAAATCGCGATCCACCGTTCCTCACCGGTCCGCTCGTCGCGGAGGTGGAGGCCGGAGCCCTGCTGCTGAAACGTGTAGGGGCCGGCCTGCAACGACGGGCCGAACAGGTACGAGCACCGGGAGCCGCCGCGGTAGGGCACGACCGTCGCCGGGGCGACGAGGCGGATCGAGCTCCTTCGCACGGTGACCGTATCGTTCGGCGGCACCCCCGCCGCCGCGATCGTCACGAAAGCGAAGAGCGCGATCGGAACGAGGCATCGTGCGGAGAGCGACACCCGTCGCATGTGCTCATGATGCTCCTCTCGGCCGGCTCGGCGCACCGGGAGAACGCGGGGCCGGAGCGCGAGGAGCCGCCCCGGGCACGGCGCCGGGCGCCGGGTCCCTCACTCCCGGGTGAGCGTCCTCCGCTCGAGAAGCGAGTAGTGCCGCCACGAGCTGCTCATGTGCGAACCGACGGAGGCGAGGAGCGTCGCGGCGAGGTAGAGCTCGAAGCGCGCGGCGGGATACGCCTGCCCGATCACGAGGAGTGCGAGCTTGAGGAGGGTGACGGCGCCGGCGAGCATGTAGAGGTAGACGCCCGACCGCGCGATCTCGACCGCGAGGAGCCCGGCGCCGCTCGCGAGCGTGACGATCCCGGCGGTGTGGAGCCTCGCGTCCGGGACGTCGAACGCGAGGCCGCCGAGGACGACCGCCATCGCCGCAACGTGGAGCGTCCGGAGCGCGACCTGCACGGGCCGGGCCCAGCGGAGGTCCCGCGGCGGCCAGGGGAAGAGGCCGCTCCTCCCGGTCCCCTCCCGCACCCCGGCGCCCGCACGCCGCCTCTCGCCCTCTCGCATTCCGGCTCCTCGCTGGCGAGCCGGCGCCTCGGAGCCGGCTCGACCGGGCGGATCGTCTCGCGAGGCGTGACCCGCTGGCAAAGGGGCCCCGGCCGGTCCGGAAGCGGGCACTTCATTCGAGCCGCTCCGGTCCCGTACGGATTCTCCGAGCTTCACTCCGTACGCGGCGGGGACTACGATTCCCGGTCGGACTCCACGAGCCCGCGCCCCCGCGAGAGAACCGGAGGACCGTCGGAAATGAGGACTCACGGAACGGACGCTCCCGCGCACGGCCCGCTGTCGCTGCGCGCGGAGATGAAGGAGCGGACGGGGAAGAACACCGCCCGCTGCTACCAGTGCGGGAAGTGCTCCGCCGGCTGCCCGATGGCCGGAGAGACCCGGCTCCGCCCGCACGACGTCATGCGCCTCGTGAACCAGGACGCGCGCGCGCGCCTCCTCGCGGACGAGTCGATCTGGCTCTGCCTGACGTGCGAGACCTGTACGGAGCGCTGCCCGAACGGCTGCGACCCGGCGCGGACGATGGACGCCCTCCGCGAGATGGCGCTCGAGGCCTCGCCCGGCTCGCCGCCGCGCGCCCTCCTCGCCTTCCACCGCGCCTTCCTCGACCAGGTGCGGTGGACGGGCCGCTCCTTCGAGCTCGGCCTCGTCGCCGACTACAAGCTCCGCACGGGCGCGCTCCTCCAGGACGTCGCGACGGCGCCCGGTCTCGTCGCCCGCGGGAAGCTCGGCTTCGTCCCGCACCCGATCGACGGCGTGAAGGAGGTCCGGCGGATTTTCGAGGCGTGCGAAGAGGCGACCCGCGCCGCCTCCGGGAAGAAGGAGGGCGCGTGAGAGTCGGCTACTACCCCGGCTGCTCGCTCCACGGAACGGCCCGGGAGCTCGACGAGAGCCTCCGGGCCGTCGCCCCGCCGCTCGGCCTCGAGCTCGTCGAGGTGAACGACTGGTCGTGCTGCGGCGCGACCTCGGCCCACGCGACGAGCCATCTCCTCTCCGTGGCGCTCCCGGCCCGCAACCTCGCGCTCGCCGAGGAGCAGGGGCACGACCAGCTCCTCGCCCCCTGCGCCGCCTGCTACAACCGGCTCGCGAGCGCCCGCCACGCCGTCGCGTGCGACGCGGCGCTCGCGGAGACGATCGAGGACGTCCTCGGCCGCCCCTTCCCCTCCACGGTCGCGCCGAGGAACCTCGTCGAGGTCCTCCGCGCGCGGCTCGACCTCCTCCGCGAGCGCGCCGTCCGGCCCCTCACGGGGCTGAAGGTCGCCTGCTACTACGGCTGCCTCCTCGTCCGCCCCTCCGAGGTCTGCTCCTTCGACGACCCGGAGGACCCGGTCTCGATGGAGGAGGTCGTGACCGCGACTGGCGCGACGCCCGTCGCCTGGCGGCGCCGCCTCGACTGCTGCGGCGGCGCCTTCTCCGTCGCGCGGACCGGCTCCGTCGTCCGCCTCTCGCGCGCGATCCTCGACGACGCGCGCTCCGCCGGCGCCGACGCGATCGCCGTCGCCTGCCCGATGTGCCACTCGAACCTCGACTTCCGGCAGAAGGCGCTCGTGAGGCGCGGCGAGGCGGAGCTCCCGGTCCTCTACCTCTCCGAGCTCGTCGGCCTCGCGCTCGGCCTCGACGCGGAGACGCTCGGCCTCGGACGGCACTTCGTCGACACGAAGGCCCTCGTCGAGAGGGCCCTCGCGTCGAAGCCGGGCCCCGCGGCGAAGCCCGGCCCACGTCCGTCGGCGCCGGCCGCCGCCGCGAAACCCGCCTCGCCCGCGGCCGCCGGGACGGAGGCCGTCTGATGGCCCGCATCGGCGTCTTCGTCTGCCACTGCGGCGAGAACATCGGGCGGACCGTCGACTGCGCCCGCGTCGCCGGGGAGATCGGGAAGCTCCCGGGCGTCGTCCACTCCGTCGACTACAAGTACATGTGCTCCGACCCGGGGCAGGCGCTCATCAAGCAGGCGATCGCCGAGAAGGGGCTCACGGGCGTCGTCGTCTCGGCCTGCTCGCCCCACATGCACGAGAGGACGTTCCGCCGCGCCGCAGGCGGGGCGGGCCTCAACCCCTTCCTCTGCGAGATGGCGAACATCCGCGAGCACTGCTCGTGGATCCACGAGGACCGCGAAGCGGCGACGGACAAGGCGATCGACCTCGCGCGCGTCATCGTCGAGAAGGTCAAGAGGAACGTCCCGCTCGAGACGATCCGGATCCCGGTCGAGAAGCGGGCCCTCGTCATCGGCGGCGGCATCGCCGGCATCCAGGCGGCGCTCGACCTGGCGGACGGCGGCGCCGAGGTCGTCCTCGTCGAGAAGGAGCCCTCCATCGGCGGGCACATGAGCCAGCTCTCGGAGACCTTCCCGACGCTCGACTGCTCGCAGTGCATCCTGACGCCGCGGATGGTGGAGGTCTACCAGCACCCGCGGATCAGGCTGATGGCCTACTGCGAGGTCGACGCCGTCGAAGGGTACATCGGCAACTTCAAGGTCACGATCCGGCAGAAGGCGCGGAGCGTCGACGAGACGAAGTGCAACGGCTGCGGCGCCTGCCAGAAGGCATGCGTCGTGAAGAACGTCCCGAGCGAGTTCGACGAGCGGCTCGGGAAGAGGACGGCGATCTACGTCCCGTTCCCGCAGGCCGTCCCGAACATCCCGGTCATCGACCGCGAGCACTGCGCGTACTTCAAGGGGAGAGCGCGCGGCATGAAGAAGGACGCCTGCGGCAAGTGCAAGGAGGCCTGCGCTCGCGGGGCGATCGACTTCGCCCAGGAGGACCGCTTCGTCACCGAGAAGGTCGGGGCGATCGTCGTCGCGACCGGCTACGAGCTCTACTCCATCGGGAAGGACCAGCCCGCCGCCGGCCTGAAGGGCTACGGCGAGTACGGCTACGGGACCGTCCCCGACGTCATCGATGGCCTCCAGTTCGAGCGGCTCGCCTCGGCTTCCGGGCCGACGGCGGGGAAGCTCCTCCGCCCCTCGGACGGCAAGGTGCCGAAGAAGATCGTCTTCCTCCAGTGCGTCGGGTCGCGCGACCCGGCGAAGGGGATCGACTACTGCTCGAAGGTCTGCTGCATGTACGTCGCCAAGCACACGATGCTCTACCGGCACAAGGTGCACGATGGCGAGGCGACGGTCTTCTACATGGACGTCCGGGCTGCCGGGAAGGGATACGACGAGTTCACGCGCCGGGCCGTCGAGGAGGACGGGGCCGTCTACGTCCGCGGGCGCGTCTCCCGCGTCTACCGGGACGGTGACGTCGTGAAGGTCCTCGGCTTCGACACGCTCAACGGCACGCCGGTCGAGATCGACGCCGACATGGTCGTCCTCGCGACGGCGATGCGGCCGCGGAAGGGGATCGAGAAGCTCGCCCAGACGCTCTCGGTCTCCTACGACCGGCACGGCTTCATCAACGAGGCGCACCCGAAGCTCCGTCCCGTCGAGACGAACACGGCCGGCGTCTTCGTCGCGGGCGCCTGCCAGGCGCCGCGCGACATACCCGACTCCGTCGCCATGGCGAGCGCGGCGGCCGCGAAGGTCCTCGGCCTCTTCTCGAACGAGATGCTCGAGCGGGAGCCGACCGTCGCCCGCGTCGACGCCGCGCTCTGCGCCGGCTGCTTCCACTGCGAGAGGGTCTGCCCCTACGGCGCGGTGGAGCACAAGGAGGTCCGCGACCGGAAGGGGAACCTCCTGAAGGTCGTCGCCGACGTCAACCCCGGCGTCTGCCAGGGCTGCGGCACCTGCCAGGCGACCTGCCCGTCGAAGAGCGTGGAGCTGATGGGCTTCACCGACGAGCAGATCTACGCCGAAGTGAACGCCCTCGCGCTCTGAGGACACCGAAATGAACGCCACCCTCGACAAGACCTCCTTTGAGCCCCGCCTCACGGCGTTCGTCTGCAACTGGTGCACCTACACCGGCGCCGACCTCGCCGGGACGAGCCGCCTCCAGATGGACGCGAACGTCAGGATCGTTCGGCTCCCCTGCACGGGGCGGATCGACCCGCTCTTCATCGTCAAAGCGTTCGAGAGGGGGGCCGACGGCGTCATCGTCAGCGGCTGCCACCCCGCCGACTGCCACTACACCTCCGGCAACTACCATGCGAGGCGCCGCTTCGCGTTCTTCAAGGAGCTGATCGAGTTCCTCGGCCTGCCCGAGGGGCGGATCACGTTCTCGTGGGTCTCGGCCTCCGAGGGGCAGAAGTGGCGCGAGGTCGTGAACGACGCAACGGCCCGGGTCCGGGCCCTCGGCCCGTTCTCCGGCTACCCGGGGACGGAGCTTCCCGCCTGGCCCGCGGCGGGTGCGCCCGCGCCGAATCCCGCGCCGGGCGGCGGAGGTGAGCGATGAAGGAGCTCCGCGACCTCGCCACGAAGCTCCTTGCCGAGGGGACGGTGAACGTCGTCCTCGGGTGGGAGGAGGGGCCGCGCGGCGTCCGCCCCGCCTTCGCGACGGACGCGGCCGCCGCCGGGCGCCTCGTCTTCGACCCCCGCTGCACGCAGAACCTCGTCCCGTACCTCTCGCCACGACGGACGCAGGTGAAGAAGCTCGGCAAAGCCGCCGTCGTCGTGAAGGGGTGCGACGCCCGGGCCGTCGCCGGCCTCGTCCGCGAGACGCAGCTCGCGCGCGAGGACGTCGTCGTCATCGGCGTGCGGTGCGGCGGCGTCATCGCCGACCCCGCCTCTCCCGAGCCGCTCTCCCCCGCGACCGTCGCGGACCGCTGCCCCGGCTGCAACTCGAGAGAGCCGAAGCTCGCCGATCACACGGTCGGCGAGCTTCCCGCCGCCCCTCCCGGCGAGAGCCGACGCGACGTGCGGATCGCCGATCTCGAGGCGAGGACGGCCGACGAGCGCTGGGCCTTCTGGCAGGACGAGCTCGGGCGCTGCGTCCGCTGTCACGCCTGCCGCGAGGCCTGCCCGATGTGCTTCTGCGAGCGGTGCGTCGCCGACAAGACGCAGCCGCAGTGGGTCGACTCGTCGCCTCACCCGCGCGGCGCCTTCGCCTGGAACGTGACGCGCGCCCTTCACCTCGCGGGGCGCTGCGTCGACTGCGGCGAGTGCGAGCGGGCCTGCCCCGTCGACATCCCGCTCGGCCTCCTGAACCTGAAGCTCGCCCGAGTCGCCTCCGAGCGGTTCGGATACACCGCGACGGACGACCCCGCCGTCCCGTCGCCCGTCGGCTCCTTCCAGAAGGACGACGCCCAGGAGTTCATCCTGTGAACGGACGCACGATCTCCCGCAGCCAGCTCGCCGCCCTCGTCGACGACCTCGTCGGCTCCGGCGTCGGCGTCGTGGCGCCCGTCCGCGCGCCCGACGGCCGCCTCGACTACCGCCCCGTCGCGCGCCTCGAGGAGGCCGTCCTCGACGGCGGCCTGCCGCGCCTCTCCCTGAAGTCGCTCTTCCTCCCGCCGACCGAGCCGCTCTTCTCGTTCCGCAAGAGCGGACCCGACGTCGCGATCGACTCCGTCCCGACGACGTTCCCGCCCCGCCTCGTCCTCGGCGCCGTGCCGTGCGACGCCGCGGGCGTCGCGGCGCTCGACAAGGTCATGGGCTGGGACTACCGCGACGAGCTCTGGTTCGGCCGGCGCGAGGCGACGACGATCGTCTCGGTCGCCTGCGGCAAGGGCGACGCCTCGTGCTTCTGCGGCGCGACCGGGAACGGCCCCGCCGGCACCCGCGGCGCCGACCTCCTCCTCCTGCCCCTCGACGACGGCTTCGCCGTCGAAGTCGTCACGCCGAAGGGGGAGGCGCTCCTCTCCGCCCACGCGGGACGTTTCGGCGAGCCCCCGAACGAGGCCGACGTCGCGAGGCGCCGCGCCGGCCTCCTCGAAGGGAGGGTCGAGCCGGTCGGATCGCTCGCCCCCGTCACTGCCTGGCTCGGCGGGCACTTCGACGACCCCGTCTGGGACGGCATCGCCCTCCGCTGCCACGGCTGCGGAGCCTGCGCCTCCGTCTGCCCCACCTGCCACTGCTTCGACATCGTCGACGAGCCCGAGGGGGTGACGCGCGGGACGCGCCGCCGCAACTGGGACACCTGCCAGACGGCCCGCTTCACGCTCCACGCCTCGGGCCACAACCCGCGCTCCGTCCAGGACGCCCGCTACCGGCAGAGGGTCCTGCACAAGTTCTCGATCTACCCCGAGCGCTTCGGCGAGCTCCTCTGCACCGGCTGCGGCCGCTGCAGCCGCGCCTGCCCCGGAGGGATGGACCTCCCCGACGTCCTCGGGGCGATCGCCGCCCGCGCCGCCGCCCCCGCCGGAGGTGCCGCTTGAACCTTTACGAGCCGTACCGCGTGAAGATCGCCGGCCTCGTCGACGAGACCCCCGACACGCGAACCTTTCGCCTCGAGTTCCTCGATCCCGAGGTCGCCCGGACGTTCGACTTCAAGACGGGCCAGTTCGGCGAGTACTCCGCCTTCGGGGCCGGCGAGTGCACCTTCTGCATCGCCTCCTCCCCGACCCGCCGGGGCTACATCGAGTGCAGCTTCAAGACCGTCGGCAAGGCGACGACGGCCCTGCGCGACCTGAACGTCGGCGACACGATGGGCTTCCGCGGCCCCTACGGGAACCACTTCCCGCTCGAGAGGATGGAGGGGTCGAGCCTCGTCTTCATCGCCGGCGGCATCGGTCTCGCGCCCGTCCGCTCCGTCATCTGGAACGCCCTCGACCTCAGGGACCGCTTCAAGGACGTCACGATCGTCTACGGCGCCCGCTCCGTCTCCGACCTCGTCTACAAGCGCGAGCTCGAGGAGTGGGCCGCGCGCGCGGACGTGAGGCTTCACCAGACCGTCGACCCCGGCGGCGAGACGCCGGACTGGGCGGGCGAGGTCGGCTTCGTCCCGACGATCGTCGAGAAGTCGGCCCCGTCCGCGACGAACGCCTACGCGATCGTCTGCGGGCCGCCGATCATGATCAAGTTCACGCTTCCCGTGCTGAAGAAGCTCGGCTTCGCCGACGATCGCATCTACACGACGCTCGAGAACCGGATGAAATGCGGCATCGGAAAGTGCGGCCGCTGCAACATCGGCCCCGTCTACGTCTGCAAGGACGGGCCGGTCTTCACCGCGGAGGAGCTCGCGAAGCTGCCGCCGGAGTTCTGACGGAGGAGCCGGAAGGCCCGCTCCCCGGAGGCGGAGCGGGGCCTCTCGCTCCCTCGGGCCGGCCGGCGAGGCCTACTTCAGTGCGCCCTTGATCTTCTTCACCTGCTCGCGCGAGTAGTAGCTGCAGGCGCCTTTCTTCGCGACGGGCGCGAGCTTCAGCGCCTCGATCGCCTTCTTCACCTGCGCGGGGGAGGCCCCCAGCTCCTTGGCGATGTTCCCCGCGGTGATCTGCTCTTCGGCCATCCTCTGCTCCTCCCGGGCACGGCGGGCCCGACCCGGTAGGCTACCGCCGAAGCCGGCCGGGCGCATCCGCCCTCGCCATCTCCCAACCGCGGGGCGGCGCCCTGCCCCCCTCGCTTCCGCAGAATCCTGCTCGCCGGGTGTCGTACTTTTCGCCCTCTCGCGGAGCCTAGCCGCGGAAGGATCCCGGGCCCCGCCCGGCGGTTCTCCATGAGCGCGCGTGACGTCCGCCATCGCTCGGCCGCCCAAGAGTCTCCCCTTACACAGGGGCGGAGAGGCCTCCGCCCCCACGACCCTCGACGACGACGACGGGATCCACATCGCCTTCGTGACCCGCGCCGGCTCCCCCGAGGCGCCGATCCTCCGGGTCGTCGTCTCCTGGTGGGAGGAAGGGGCCTGGGTCGAGAAAGCGGTCGACCTCGTCGACACCCCGCCGGGCGAGGTCGACTTCCCGATCCGCGACGCGGCTCCTGATCCTGCGGGCCTCTCCGCTCCGAGCCGGACGCCGTCAAGGCCGACCAGCTGATCCTCGGCCTCGCCCTCGCGCCGTCCCGAACCTTCGCCCGCTGAGTGCGGAGGGCTCCAGGCACGACGCCGACTGCGCTGAAGGGCGCTCGGGGGGGGCATTCGGGCTCGGACCCGACAACCGATGAACGCACTTTTCCGCTCCCGTCCTGTAGGAGTTCCGACCCTCTCGCGGAGCTTCGTTTCAGGAAAGGTCGCCATTCCGTTGCCTCGACCCGGGGAACTCTCGGGTGGGTTGTCCTCGTCCGCTCGCACCGCGCCGAAGAAGTCCATCCACTTCGACTCGGAGGCGCGGCGAGACACGACGGCACGAGAGCGAACGCGACACCGAAGGGCGCGGAGCGTCGACAGCGCGCGAGCCCGCTCCCACGCAACCCATTCACACATAACGGAATACGGGGAAGCCCCCGACCCCCGGGAACGCAGGTCCCTTCGTCTTCGAGGAGCCACCATGCCCAAGCTCGCCGCGCCCTCCCCTTCCCTCCCTCCGCGCTTCCGCGCGCATCCGGGCTACAGCTCGCTTTCCGTGCGCGACCTCCTCGACGCGCGCGAGGCCTACCACGTCCACCTGAGCAACATGGCGCACGTCGTGGCGACGGCGATCGGCCGGTACAGGATCCGGAAGGGGGACTGGTACGAGACGCATCCGCCTGAGATCCCGCGGCCAAGGGGCCGAAAGGAGAAGAAGGACGCGAGGGACCTGTTCAACTCGGTCACGAAGGCCTGGTCGTGGCCGTGCGTCCTCGTCTTCGTCGACGAGTGGGTCAAGCGCGAAGACTGGAAGAGAGGGAAGGCGGGGCGCGGCCTCGAGCCGGACCAGTTCATCCCGCGGAGCCTCTACCTCCCCGACGGCCGGGTCGTCCCGACGTGCGTCGTCCTCCTCCGGAAGAGCGACGTCCGGCCGGAGGCGCCCGCTCCGCGGCGGTTCCCCGAGCCGCTCGTCGGCGGCGGCTACCCGCTCCTGACGAAGGTGCAGGGGACGAGCCGGGTCGGATCCGTCGGCTGCCTCGTCACCGACGGCCGCCAGACCTTCGTCCTGACGAACCGCCATGTGACGGGCGAAGAGGGAGACGCCGTCTTCTCCCTTCTCGGCGGCAAGGAGGTGAGGGTCGGCCGGGCGAGCCCGCTCGTCCTGGGGAAGAGACGATTCGGGGAGATCTACGATCCGTGGCCGGGAAGCAGGGTCTTCGTCAACCTCGACGTCGGCCTCGTGAAGGTCGACGACGTGTCGATGTTCACGACCCAGGTCCTCGGCCTCGGCCCGCTCGGCTCCCCGATCGACCTGAACCCCGACACGATCTCGCTCGACCTCATCGAGAAGCCCGTCCGGGGGTACGGCGCCGCCTCGGGGCCGCTCTCCGGGCGCATCTGCGCCCTCTTCTTCCGCTACCACGCCATCGGCGGGTTCGAGTACGTCTCCGACCTCCTCATCGCGCCCGACGCGGGCCGCGAAACACGCCCGGGCGACTCGGGCACCCTCTGGTGCCTCGACACGCGCGATGCGAAGGGGCAGGGCGGCCTCTACCCGATCGCCCTCCAGTGGGGCGGGCAGGTCATCGAGGAGGGCCCGTCCGGCGGCCGGGCGCGCGGCTTCACGCTCGCGACGTTCGTCAGCACGGTCCTGCGCGAGCTGCAGCTCGACCTCGTCCGCGACTGGAACATCGGCCTCCCGGAGTACTGGGGAGCGCTGGGGCACTACTCCATCGCGACCTTCGCCTGCGGGTTCGTCACGGGCCGACTGAAGACCCTCATGGGGAAGAACGTCGACCGGGTCTCGTACCCGCCCTCGCGCCTCGAGCCGTCGACCTTCCCGGGCCTCTCGAAGAAGGACTTCGTTCCCCTCGCCGACGTCCCGGACTACTACTGGAAGATCCCCGGCAACCCCGGCCGCCGGGCGACCGACAACCCCTCCCACTTCGCCGACATGGACAAGCCGCTCCCCGACGCGCCGCACGCGGGGAAGACGCTCCTCGACCTCTGCATCGAGGACCCGGCGAACGTCGACCCCGCCGTCTGGAAGGACTACTACGAGCGCGTCGACGACCGGAGCAAGGGCGTCCTCCCCTTCCGCGTCGGCCTCATCTACGAGGAGATGGTCGCTTCCGTCGCGGCGAAAGACCTCGATCGCTTCGTCTGCGCGGCCGGCATCCTCTCCCACTACGTCGGCGACGCGTGCCAGCCGCTCCACATCTCCAGCCTCTTCGACGGCGAGCCGCTTCCCGGCGGCGGGAAGAGGGGCGCGGGCGTCCACCACGCGTACGAGGCGGACATGCTCAACGCGAACGCGGCGGCGCTCGTCGCCGGGATCGACGCCGGCCTCGCGGCCGCCGCTCCCCTGCCGAACGTGTCGGGCGCGCGCGAGGCGACCCTCGCCGCCGTCGACCTGATGCGGAAGACCTTCGAGAACCTCTCCCCGAAGGCGATCGTCGACGCCTTCGCCGGCGGCGAGGACCTCTGGGACCTCTTCGGCGACGCCACGATCGCCACGTGCGTCGAGGGCGCCCGCACCCTCGCGATGCTCTGGGAGAGCGCCTGGGCGGAAGGGAACGGCGACGCCATCCCCAAGTCGAAGCTCACGGCGCGCAACAAGGACGACCTCGTGACGCTCTACTCCGACGAGGAGTTCATCCCGTCGGTCACGCTCAAGCAGCTGATCGAGGGGACGTAGGGAGAGCGCGGGCGCCCGCGACACCCGCTCCACGACCTGAACGCTCAGGAGGAGACGCGAATGGCCGAAACGGATTCCCGTCCTACCGGGCCTCGCGATGCCGACGGCGCGAGGGGCGCCCCCGCCCCGGAGTCGCAGCCGGCGACTCCTCCGGGCCCGAGTCCCCGTTCGCCCTCCTGGCTGTCCTACAAGGTCGGGGACGTCTGCCGGTCCACCGGCGCCGTGATCTCCGAGATCCTCTACAGGAGCGAGAAGAGCTTCATCTTCCTGGATCCGGCGGACCGGCTCCAGTGTGAATTCGACGAGCACGCGTGCATCGATGGCGACGACTCCATGGCTCAGGCGAGCGACCTCGTCTGCCAGGCTCGACTGAACCATTTCAGCAGGCGCATTCGACGCCGGGCCTTCGGCCTCGTCGCCTCCGGGCTCACCCGGGCCCTCGACACGCGTACGGCGGGAGATAAGACCGACTTCTTCCGCGACGCCCGCGAGTTCCTCCGGTTCCGGCGCCGCGAGGGGCTTCAATTCGTCTATCTCCTGTCCGCCCTTCTGAGCGTCGTCGCCATCTCCGCCGTCTCCCTCCTGAGCCAGCTCCTCCCGATCGAGGCGAACGGCCGATCCATCCTCCTCGCCGCCCACTTCGGCAGCCTGGGTGCATTGATCTCGATCTCGCAGAGGTCCCGGAAGATCGCTATCCCTCGATACGCCTCACGCTTCTACGCCGTCGCGGGCGGCGGCTCGAGGATCTTCTTCGGCGCGGTCTTCGGCGCCGCCCTCCTCCTCCTTCAGAAAGCCGGGCTCGTGCTGAACCTCCTCGACTCGAACCCGTACGCGCTCTATGCCGCATCGCTCGTCGCCGGCTTCAGCGAACGGCTCATCCCCGAGCTCATCGGCCAGTTCGAGAAGCAGCTGCGCCCGGACGAGTCCCCGAGCGTGCCGTCCGGCGCGCCATCGCCGCCTCCTGCCGAGACCGGGGACTCCGCCGGGTCTCCGAGCCCGTCTCGCGAGTGACCCTCCCCATCGTCCTCGTCCTCTTTCCTCGTTTCCGTCCAGTCGCTTTTCGGCCGGCCGCTCGCCGAAGCCACCCGCCGAAGAAAGGAACGCCCTCATGAGCCGGTCCGACCAGGCCCTGACAGAGACACAACTGAACTCGCTCTGGGAGCCGAAAGACGGCCATTCGATCGATCTCGACCTCGAGGCCGGCCTCAAGCTGGCGATCCTCTCCGATCTCCACCTCGGCGACGGCACGGCCTCCGATGACTTCCGCGACAACGAGCCTGCACTCCGGGCTGCCCTTCGCCGCTACAGGGACGACGGCGTGCGCCTCGTTCTCCTCGGCGACATCGAGGACTTCTGGAAGTTCGACCTCGACCCCGTCGAGCGACGGTACCGGGATACCGTCTACAAAGACCTTCGCGCCTTTCCGACGCCGGCCCTGCGCATCTTCGGCAATCACGACATCGAGTGGCGCCAGCTCCGCGATCCCGCGGCGGCCCTCCCGGACCCGACCCGCGACGGATTCCCCGAGGGCGTTCGCCTCATCGTCGACCGCGTGCCTCGGGCTCTCCTCGTCCACGGCCATCAGGGCACTCTCGATTCCGACCGCGGTGCCTGGTTCTCGAGGTTCTTCGTCCACATCTGGGGATCGCTCGAGCCCTTCGTCCACGCACTCGGCCTTCATCCGACGAACCCCGCCGCCACCGCCTCGGACGTCCTGGGCGACTTCGAGCGGACGCTCTACTCGTGGGGGAAGACGCACGGGCGAGTCCTCATCTGCGGGCATTCTCATCGAGCCTACTTCGCGTCGAGGTCCCGGGCGGAACAGCTCCGTGACGAGCAGGATCGTCTCTCCCGCTCGCCGGCCCCCGCTCGATCCTCGGCCCGGAAGTCCTCCACCCTGAAGCAGCTCGAGGGTCTGCGCGCCGAGCTGGAGGACGAACGGAAGAAGGGGCGAGACATCGGACCCCTCGACGCCGGCGGCGCCCCGGGAGCCTGGTACTACAACACCGGCTGCGGTCTCTACAGCAACGGAGTGACCGCGATCGAGATCGAGAGACCTGCAGGCGCCGCGTCGCAGCCGGTCATCCGCCTCGTCTTCTGGGACCGCCAGGGTTCGAAGACGACGTGGAACACCGGCCCCCTTTGAGCGGCAGTGGCGCCGACCGTCTCGCCGACGGAACGACGTCGACGACACCTGCTGCCACGCGGATCACCTCGCGGCGTTCGAGCCGTCGCCGATTCCGTGAACGCGGCTCCGGGCTCCAGCGCTCAAGTCTCGCCCGGTCCATAGCCGCAGAAGGGGGCGTCCCCTGAGCATCAATGCCATGGCGAACGCCGCGGCCGCACGCCGCCCGGACACAGTCCCGGCCAACGACTTCCCGAGGACCCTGGACCAGATCGCCAGCGCAGCCGCGACGCCACCAGCGCCTGCCGAGCCGTCGCCCGGCCCGGGCAGGCTCGCGGTCGGCTCCTCCGGGTCGACGGACACGGCGCTCCACGTCCTCTTCGGGTACATCCCTACCGAAGTCCTCACACTCTACGTCGCGGTTCTCGCCGCCCTCCATCGCGAGTCCGAAGTCACGCGCGCCGACTGGCTCGCGTTCTGGATCTTCCTGGCCGCGACGCCGGTCATCGTGTGGCTCGTCTACGGGGCGAAGCTGAAGGCTCTTCAGAAGCCCCTTCCCCTCCGCATCGGCACCTGGCCGGTGTGGGAGATGTTCGCGGCTACGGCCGCGTACTCGGCCTGGGCTTTCGCGCTTCCGAACTCCCCGTTCAGTACCTACCCCTGGTACTCGTCGGCGCTGTCGGGCCTCGCCGTCCTGATCGTCTCGACCCTGCTCGGGCTCATAGCGCCGTTCCTTCAGCGGCCGCTGGCCACCTGACCGCCGGCCTTCCGCCCTTCCCAACGCCGCCGGAACGGAGGTCTGCATGCCCACATACCGCGTCCTCTCCCTGGACGGAGGCGGGATCCGGGGTCTCGTCACGACCGTCCTCCTCGAACGGCTCGCGGCGACGCCCGGTCTGGAGAACCTGCTCGACAAGACCGACCTGGTTTCGGGCACGTCGACGGGCGGGCTCCTCGCGCTCGCGATCGCGAACGGCCTCAGCCTCGCCGAGATGCGAGACATGTACGTGAAGAAGGGCCCGCAGATCTTCGACGACTCCTGGCTCGACGACCTGGTCGACCTCGGCCAGTTGCGGGGAGCGGACTACGACACCGGGCCGCTCCGCCGCGAGCTGCGGAGGCTGTTCGGCGACACGACGCTCGGGAAGCTCCGGAAGAAGGTCCTCGTGACCGCCTTCGACCTCGACAACGAAGATCCCGCCCACCGAACGTGGAAGCCGAAGCTCTTCCACAACTTCCAGGGCAAGGGGTCCGACGGCGCCCTTCCGGCGTGGAAGGTCGGGCTCTACACGAGCGCCGCGCCAACCTACTTCCCTTCCGTGGACGGCTTCGTGGATGGCGGGGTCTACGCCGGGAACCCCTCCATGTGCGCCCTCGCGCAGACCCAGGACGCACGCTACTCGCCGACACCGCCGATGAACCAGGTCCGGCTCCTCTCCCTCGGGACGGGCACCAATCTCCAGTACGTCGCCGGCACGACCCTCGACTGGGGATACGTTCAGTGGGCCCGACCGCTCATCAGCCTCATGCTCGACGGAACCGCCGGGATCGCCGACTACCAGTGCAGCCAGCTCCTCGGCGACCGGTACCACCGCCTCGCGCCCACGTTCCCGAACGACGTCAACATCCCGCTGGACGACGTGAAGAAGATCCCCTACATGCTCGACTTCGCCGCGAAGGTCCCGCTCGACGTCACGATCGACTGGCTGAAGCGGTTCTGGTAGTGCCCGAACCGCGGGCGGCTCGAAGGCGCCTCAACCAGCAAGAGATCGAGACTTTCCGTCCCCGCCGGCAGCCCCGCACAGGTCTTCCCCGGAGGCCCCTTCCGAAACGAGCGACCCCCCGCCTCCGACCCGTCCCGGAGGCATCAGCCTCGTCCCGTTCCTCGAGAACACATCCCCGAGGGCAGCTTCCGCTAGCCAGTCGCAACAGGCAGAGCATGTCGCCCGAGCGCTCACCGGTACGGAGGCGATCGCACCGAGTCCCCTGACGTGGCGCGGATCCTCGAAACCCGCCTCGGGCCTCCTCGGCGCTGACACCACCCGTCCGGGCCACCATCGAACTTCCTCGAGGCCGACCTCCGGTCATGCGCGTCGTCAGCGGGCCTCGTGCGCTGGGGGAACGCGCTCGATCCGGCATTCACAAACTTGTATCTCACACTCGTACCCGCCTCATTCGACTTCGCCGGGACCCTGTGCACGATCGTCGTGGCGCTCCTTCGAGGTCCCCCGAGGGCGCCGCCCCTCTCCATCCCCGGGTGCTCCGGCCCCTCCGGTCCGCTGCCTCCCTGTCCGCCTCATCCAATACTGCGCCATTGCCCCCACAAGGAGACGTCCCATGAAGCGACTGACACTCCTCTCTCTGTTCGCTGCGGCGTTCGCGGTCTTCTGCTCCCTGCCGAGCAGAGCCGAGGACACGACAATTCGATTCCTGGATGGCTCGGTGGCCAAGCCCGGTGACACGTGGATCGCCGACATCAAACAGAAGGACGGGTCCGTACTTGCGTACAGGAAGAACGACGACGACATCGCGAAGCTCGTCGCCGCCCTGCGATCGATTCCAAAGGTCAAGAAGGAGATGCTGACTACAGCCTTTTGGGCTGCTCGCGAGTGCGCAAAGACAGCGGGCAATCAATGCAGCAGTGGCTCGTGCCCCTCGGGCAAGTCCTGCAAACAGACGGGCACAACCTTCACCTACTGCAGTTGTCAGTAGGCCTCCCGTCACTCGGGCCAAGCCCGCGGCCGGCTCGCGTCGGCCGCGGGTCCCTTCTGCGGCGCCCCGGCTGAGTCAACGGTCTCCTCGCCGACTCTCGTTCCACACACTTGACTGGGCCCCTTGGAGGAGCTCGACGCATGATCAAGCGCAGGAGGACACCCACGGCGACTGGACGGCTTTCCGGACCACTCGCCAGTGACTTCGATCGATCCGTCCGCGACCTGGCGGCCGCGGTCGATGCGCTCGTGCCAGTCGCCTTTGCGTTGGCGTGGTCTCCAACCGAGAACTCACCGGTCTTCATCCAGGTGGTCGCCGTGAACGGCAACCCACGGACGCCTCCTTCCGGTGAGGTCGACCCCGCAAGCCCCTATCTTCTCGCGCTCGGCGCGTTCCCGGATGGCGCGGAAATCACCATCTCCTGGGTGATACGGGCCTTCGCGGACCTGCACGGCATCCGCTCGTTTGCGCGGACCGGAAGCCGCCCCTGGGAACGGCTAGATGACAAGGTGCCACTCCAGTACCAGGGACAGTGGAAGGGCGAGTCGCGCCTTCGGGTGACACCGTGAGGCACACGCGTCTCCTCTGCGTCATCGCGTGCCTGGCCTTCCCGGCAACATCCACCGCACAACCGGTCGACGGCCCCGTATTCGAACCTCCGACCTCGAGGACGGATTCGGAGGACTGGCCGCCCGCTCAGTCAAGGCTCCCGGCTGACGCAGGGCCGGGCTTCCTCCCGGCTACTCCAGACCTCCTCGCAGCACACTTCTCCCTGAAGCGAGAGGGGACTGCGATCGCCATCACCAGCCATCCCTTCAGGGTCGGCTCGCAGAGGGCGCTCTGGGGTATCCGGACGACAGGCGGCTACGACAGTGGAGAGAAGACGACTGGGTTCGGTCTTGGCTATCGTTTCGAATGGCGCTGGCTCTTCGCTGCGCAGTGGACGAGTAGGACCGTCGACGCTCATCGGCGCGCGGCGGAGATGACCAGCTCGGTATCCGACGAGAAGCGAGCGGCCGAAGTCGACCGCGCGATGCTCCGCATCGCCGATCTCGAGACACTCAGCCTCATCCCCATACTCACCGTCGGCTACCAGATCGACCTGTTCCCTGCACGGCTCGGCGGCACCGACGCGAGCAGCATGGCCCGCGGACTGGCATCCCTGAACCTCTCCTGGCGATATGGTGTCTACGTCGACGTCGAATCGAATCTGTCGATCGGCCACCAACGGGCTGACGAGACCAGCCCTCTCGTCGGGTTGCTCTCAGCGGGCGCCGTGCTCCTCGTGACGATTCCGGAGCTGCTTGGCGCCACCGCATACGACGATTACTACAGAAGGAACCTCCTGCAGCGTGGCGTCTCGGTTGGCCCCGCATTCTCGTACCAGGAATGCCGCGCGGATGCCGCGGAGCAGGCCGCATGCCCGAAGGGCCTGATCCGAGACAGACTCGTCGGGGCGGCGATCGAGCTCCGCGTTGCAGACAAGGTGACGCCTCGGTTCACTGTGGGGAAGAGACGTTTATGGACGAGAAAGTCGGACACATCCACTGGTGAGGACTTCACGGAAGGAAGCGTCTCCCTCACCTACACCTTTCGGTAAGCGGCATCTAGCGCTGTCGCGCCGTCGATCACTCCTGCCGAATCGCGCTCGGCTCTCGCCCGCTCCTCCGGTCGCTTCTCCGACCGGGCGTCGGACAAGCGCGATTGCCTTGGTCTTTCATTCAGGTGCTCGTGTGCCGATCTGGCAGGTACCGCGACACCGTTAGCCCACGGCGTTCGGCCTACTCCTCCTCGAAACCGAAGCTCTCGAACTTCAGCGTCCGGCCGTTCTCGGTCACCGTCCTCACGAGCTGCTCGGAGGCGCCGCCAGGAATCGTGGCTTCGATCTCGAGCGTCACGGTGACGGTGGCGCCTTGCAGGCCGGCGAGATGGGCGATGACCTCGTCGGCGATCCGGCTCGCGTCCCTTCCGGCGCGAGCCGGATCGAGCCTCACCGTGCCGTGATAGCGGCGCGGGGGGACGGGCCCCGTGGGAAGAGTCGCCGGCGCGGGGCTGGCACCGGGAGCAGAAGACGAGGCTTGGCCGGCCACGGCGCTTCCGGCAGTACCTGACGCTGAGGCCGAACCCGCCCCCGTCGCGGCGGCGGCCGCCGCCGCG
>JAKPXO010000114.1 GCA_029567505.1 Acidobacteriota bacterium | reverse complement strand
CCGTCGCGGCGGGCCTCCTCGAGACGGCGGCGGGCCGGGTCCGTCTGACGCGAAGAGGCGTCCTCCTGTCGAACGAGGTCTTCGCCCTCCTCCTCTGAGCACCTCCGGCGGCCGTGTCGGGCGCGGGGCCGGTCCGGTCCGCGGGCCGCTTGGCCTCCCGGGCCGAGCGTGAGACCATCCGCCGGCTCGGGACCAAGAAGGACCCGGATTCGTACGTTCCGGAGCGGAGGCGCATGAACGCAGAGACTCTGGTCTATGTCATCCCCGTGTTCGGTCTCGCGGGGCTTCTCTACACCTGGCTGAAGTCGTCCTGGGTCGCCCGTCAGAACGTGGGCACGGAGCGGATGGCGAAGATCGCCGGGGCGATCCAGCAGGGCGCCATGGCGTTCCTCCGGGCCGAGTACCGTGTCCTCGGGGCCTTCGTCGTCGTCGTGGCCCTGCTCCTCGGGGTCTCCGGCGCGCTTCAGGACGGGTCGAGCCCGCTCGTCGCGGCCGCCTTCGTCGCCGGGGCGCTCTGCTCGGCGCTGGCGGGGCTGATCGGGATGAAGGTCGCCACGAAGGCGAACGTGAGGACGACCCAGGCGGCCCGCCGGGGGCTCGGGCCGGCGCTCGAGATCGCCTTCGCGGGCGGCTCGGTCATGGGGCTCGGGGTCGTCGGTCTCGGTGTCCTCGGGCTCGGCGGCTGCTTCCTCGTCTTCTCGAAGCTCTTCGCGGGCGACGTCCACAAGACGATCGCCGTCATCACTGGCTTCTCGTTCGGGGCGAGCTCGATCGCCCTCTTCGCCCGGGTCGGGGGGGGCATCTACACGAAGGCGGCCGACGTCGGCGCGGACCTCGTCGGAAAGGTCGAGGCGGGCATCCCCGAGGACCACCCGCTCAACCCCGCGACGATCGCCGACAACGTCGGCGACAACGTCGGCGACGTGGCGGGAATGGGCGCCGACCTCTTCGAGTCGTACGTCGGCTCGATCGTCGGAGCGATGGTCCTCGGCGCGGCCTTCATGACAGGACGCCTCGTCACGGGCGAGCCCTTCACGGCGGACGGATTCGACGGCCTCTCGGCCGTCCTTCTGCCCCTCGTCCTCGCGGGCGTCGGAATCCTCACCTCCATCGGCGGCACGTTCTTCGTACGGGTCAAGGAGGGAGGCTCGCCGCAGCGGGCCCTGAACACCGGCGAGTTCGGCTCGTCGATCGTGATGGTCGTCCTCTCGTTCTTCATCATCCGCGGGATGCTCCCCGGGAGCTTCGTCTTCGACGACGCGCTCTACGGCGCGGAGCGGACGATCACCTCGCTCGGCGTCTTCTTCTCGACGGTCATCGGCCTCGCCGCCGGCCTCGCCATCGGCGTCCTCACGGAGCACTACACCGGAACCGGGACCGGCCCGGTCCTTTCCATCGCGAGGCAGTCGGTCACAGGCGCGGCGACGAACATCATCGCGGGGCTCGGGGTCGGGATGCGCTCGACGGCCTGGCCGATCCTGATCCTCGCCGCTTCGATCATCGGCGCCTTCCATTTCGGAGGCCTCTACGGAATCGCGATCGCGGCCGTCGGGATGCTCTCGAACACGGGCATCCAGCTCGCCGTCGACGCCTACGGGCCGATCTCCGACAACGCCGGGGGGATCG
>JAKPXO010000071.1 GCA_029567505.1 Acidobacteriota bacterium | reverse complement strand
AGGGCGATCGCCCCCGTCGCGATGAACTGCTGCACCGAGACGGCCGCGACGAACCCTCCCATGCGCGAGCGCGGCAGCTCCTCGAGGAGCGCGATCGCGTGGAAGACCGAGCCGTCCGCCCCGCCGAGCTCCTCGGGGGCGAGGACGCCGAGGAAGCCGAGATCGCCCATGCGCCGGAAGACGTCGCGCGGAATGCGCCGCGCCTCTTCCCACTCTCGCGCGCGCGGCGCGACCTCACCCTCGAGGAACTGGCGGACCGAGCGGCGAAAGCTCTCGTGCTCCTCGCCGAAGTAGATCGACGTCATGCGTACCCTCGGGATGGAATAATCGGGCCGGCCCCGGAACGAAGAGATTACGCCTGTGCCCGACACCCTGCCCGACTCCCGGACGCCTGCCGTGGCCCCTTCCGGATCCTGGACGCTCGAGGCGGCCTGCGCCGCACCCGGCCGCGGGGCGGAGGAGCTCGGGATCGCGTGAGCTCCCGCCGGGACTTCCTCGGGAGCGCCTGGGCGGCGGCCGGCGTGGCCGCGGCCGCCGCCGGAACGGCCGTCCTCGGCCGGGCCCTCTCCGGGTCGCCCGAGCCCGAGAGGTACGTCCGCCTCCCCGCCGAGCTCCTCGCCCGCGCCGAGAAGGAGGGGGGGCTGGTCCTCGAAGGGCTCCACGTCCGCGGCCCCGCGGCCTCCCCCGTCGTCCTCGACCTCACCTGCACCCACCTGCGCTGCCGCGTGGCTCCGATCGAAGGGGGCGGCTTCGCCTGTCCGTGCCACGCCAGCCGGTTCGACGGCGAAGGGCACCCGACGTCGGGCCCCGCGAAGAGACCGCTCTCCCGGCCGCGCCTCTCGCCCGACGGCGCCGGCTTCGTGGCGCGCCTCTCGTGATCCTCGGCCGCCTCACGTTCGGCCTCCTCGCGATCGCCGTCCTCTCCGGCCTCGCCCTCGCCCCGTTCTGGTCGGCCGCGCGCCCGCTCGAGAGCCTCGAGGCGCTGATCGGGGCGACCCCGTTGGGCTTCTGGCTGCGCGGCGTCCACGCCTTCTCGGCGTGGGGGTTCCTCCTCGGGACCGTCGCTCACCTGGCGGAGGTCCTCGCGAAGAGGACCGAGCGACGCCTTCGGCCGATCGTCTGGCGGCGCTCCGTCGCCCTGCTGCCGATCGCTGTCCTCGGCCTCCTCGGCGGTTTCCTCATGCGGGGCGACGCCGAAGCTCAGGCGGCGCTCGCGGTCTTCCGGGAGGTCTCGGCGACCGTCCCGATCGCCGGACGGGCGCTCGGCGCGCTCCTCCTCGGCGTCCCCGGCAGCGACCTGGCGCCGGTCGCGCTGCACCACGCCGGCACCTTCACGCTCCTCGCCTGGCTCCTGACCGCCGAGCACGGAGGGACGCCGTTCCCCGACCTTCGCGCGACGGTCCTCGCCGCGCTCGGGAGCTTCGCGGCCGCGGGCCTCTTTCCCGTCCCCCTCGGGCCGCCGGTCGCGCCGGACGGAGACCTTCTCCTCGGCCCCTGGTACCTGCTCGGCCTCCAGGGAGCCCTCCTCGACCTCCCCGTCGCGGCCGGCTGGCTCCTGCCGCTCGCCCTCCTCCTCGCGGTCGGGCTTGCCCGGCACGTCGACGGGCGCGCCCGGGCGGCCCT
>JAKPXO010000070.1 GCA_029567505.1 Acidobacteriota bacterium | reverse complement strand
CTGAAGCTCGTCCTGAACGTCGCGCCGGCCGGAACGAAGGTACGCGCCCGCGGCGTGCACGTCACGTGGAGCTGGGGGGCGGCGCCGAAGGGCTTCGTGGCGCAGGTCCTCGTCTCCTGTCCGTCGGCGGTCGCGAACCGTCTCTGCCAGGGGAAGGAGAACCCGGCCCTCGCCCTCGACCGGGGCGACCTGTCGCTCTCGCCGCTCGACCCGTCAGTGAACGAGAGGAGGCTTCTGGATCTCCTCCCGGTCCTCGTCCCCCTCCGGTCCGAGGTCCCCGCGGTCCTCCGGAAGGCCGGGCTCGAGCGTCTGCTCCTGTAGCGCCGCGCGCTCGGCCGCCTCCCACTCCGCGAGGCGCGCGTGCCGCCGCCCGCGCGCGACGCGAACGGCCCAGAGCGTGAGGAGGACGATCGCGGTCCAGACGGCCGCCGTCGACGTCACGATCGGGAGCCACCGTTCGAGGCTCCTTCTCGACCCCCAGAACGCCCCCGATTCGTCCCGGAAGGGGACTCCCGTGGCGCTCCGGAACGCCTCCTCGAACAGCTCGCCTCCCGCCATCCGGCGGAGGACCCGCTTCGGGAAGGCCGACCCGTGACGGGCGAGGAGGTCTCCGAAGAACGCGGAGGAGAGGGCGTAGGCGCGGTTCGCGTCGCTCCGTCCGCCGAGGAAGAGGGCATCGACCTCCGCGAATCGAAGACGGGGTCCGGTCAGGACCGCGAGCGCCTCCCGGAGGTCGTCCTCGATCACCCGCCGGCGTCCGGCCGCCATCGCGAGCCCCTCGTCGAACCATCGCGGGACGTGCCGGCCGCCCGCGGCGCGAAACGTCAGGACGTGCGCCACCTCGTGCCGGACGACGTCGGGGAGGCCATCGTCGGGCCAGGAGGGCGTCCGCGTCGGGATCAGGACGACCGTCCCCTCGGCCGGAGCGGCGTACGCGACGGCCCACGAGGGGGCCCGGGTCGCGAGCGCGCTCCCTTCGCCGGTCACGACGACCCGGACGTCGCCCGGCTCGAAGAGGCCGGTCAGCTCCATCGCCGGCAGGAAAGCCACGGGGTCGAGGCGCTCCACCTCGCGGGCGTACGCGGCGAGAGAGGGGGGCGCCTCGACGACGAGGCGAGGCGGGGCCGAAACGGCGACGGCGGCCCCGAGGAGGGCCGCCGTCCCGACCAGGAACCGTGCTGCGATTCGCGCCGTCAGCGCTTCCACTTCTTCAGGATGTCGACGACGTTGTCGCCGATCCGGAGGAGGTTCTCCTTGGAGGAACCGCCGATGTGGGGCGTCATGACGACGTTCGGGGCGGTGAGGAGGGGGCAGGACGGGTCGGGCGGATCGCTGTAGAAGACGTCGGTCGCGTAGGCCCGCACCTTCCCGCTCTTCAGCGCCTCGGCGAGGTCCTCCTCCACGACGACCTTGCCGCGCGCCGTGTTGATGAGGATGACGCCGTCCTTCATCTTCGCGAAGGCGTTCTTGTCGAGCATCCCCTTCGTCTCGGGCGTGAGCGGGAGGTGGATCGAGATGTAGTCGGAGAGCGCGAAGAGCTCGTCGTCGTCCTCCACCATGTCGGCGAGGGCGTGGTTCGAGATGTAGTGGTCGTGCGCGACGACCCGCATCCCGAAGGCGATCGCGCGGCGGGCGACCTCGGTCCCGATGAGGCCAGCGCCGAGGAGGCCGAGGGTCTTGCCGTAGAGCTCGGTCCGCTTCAGCTCCTTCTTGAGGAACTTCCCCTCCTTGATGCCGTTGTGCCCCTCCAGGACGCGGTTCGGGACCGTCAGCATCAGGGCCATCGCGAGCTCGGCGACGGCGATGGACGAGGCGCGCGGGGTGTTCTTGACCTCGATCCCCTTCTCGCGGGCGGCCTGGACGTCGATGTTGTCGAGGCCGACGCCGCCGCGGATGATCAGCTTCAGGTTCGGTGCGCCCTCGAGGTACTCCTTCGTGACCTTCGTCTTGGAGCGGACGAGAAGGACGTCGGCTTCGGCGGTCTTCGCCGCGTCCTGCGTCACCTCTCCGAACGGCGCGAGACGGCCGGGGAGGGAGTCGTCGAAGGCGTCGGCGATCAGGATCTTCATCTCTTCCTCCTGGTGGATCTGGGCGCCGGGGCGCCCAGCGGCCATTCTAGGACGGAAGGGTCCCGACGACGGCGACGGGGAAGGCGGTCGGGGCCGCGCGGAGGAAATTGGCCGGTCGCCGGCTCACTCCTCCGTGGCGGCGGTGTCGATCATTCCGGGCGCGAGGTACTTCCGCGTCTCGGCGGCGAGGACGCCGCTCAGCGCGAGGAGCGAGATGAGGTTCGGGATCGCCATGAGGCCGTTCGCGATGTCGGCGAAGGACCAGACGACGGGGAGGGTCGCGACGGAGCCGACGAGGACGGCGACGACCCAGAGGAGCCGGTAGGGGCGGACGACCTTCGGGCCGAAGAGGTATTCCGCGGCCTTCTCGCCGTAGTACGACCAGCCGAGGATGGTCGAGAAGACGAACGTCAGGAGGCCGACCGTCAGGACCGCCGGGCCGACGTGCGGGATGTGGCTGAAGGCGGTCTTCGTGAGCGCGGCGCCCGCGAGCCCCTCGTGCCAGTCGCCCGAGTTCACGACGACGAGGCCGGTCATCGCGCAGACGACGACGGTGTCCCAGAACGTCCCCGTGGAGGAGACGAGCGCCTGCCGCACGGGGTTCTTCGTCATCGCGGCGGCGGCGACGATCGGGGCGCTTCCGAGGCCCGACTCGTTCGAGAAGAGGCCGCGGGCCACGCCGAAGCGGATCGCCTCCTTCATCCCGGCGCCGAGGAAGCCGCCGATCGCGGCCTGGCCGGTGAAGGCGCTCGAGACGATGAGGCGGAACGCGTCCGGGAGCGTCTCCGAGTGGAGCGCGAGGAGGTAGAGGCAGCCGAGGACGTAGAAGCCCGCCATGAACGGGACGAGGAGCTCGCAGACGCGGGCGATCGACTTGATTCCGCCCAGGATGACGACAGCGGTGAGGAGCGTCAGGATGCCGCCGCTGACCCATGGCGAGACCCCGAACGTCTCCTTCGCGAGGACGGCGATCGAGTTCGCCTGGACGGTGTTCCCGATGCCGAACGCGGCGACGGCGGTGAAGGCGGCGAAGAGGACGCCGAGCCACTTCATCTTCAGGCCGCGCTCGAGGACGTACATCGGCCCGCCCGACATCGTCCCGTCGGGGTCGGTGACGCGGTACTTCACGGAGAGGAGCGCCTCGGAATACTTCGTCGCGATTCCGAAGACGCCCGTGAGCCACATCCAGAGGACGGCGCCCGGCCCGCCGGCGGCGATCGCCGTCGAGACGCCGACGATGTTCCCGGTCCCGATCGTGGCGGCGAGGGCGGTCGTCAGCGCCCCGAACTGGCTGACGTCGCCCGCCCCCTCCTTCTCCCGCCGGAGGGAGATCCGGATCGCCTTCAGGAGGTGCCGCTGCGGGAAGCCGAGGCGGAGCGTCAGGAAGAGGTGCGTCCCGAAGAGGAGGACGATGAGGGGCCAGCCCCAGAGGAACCCGCTGACGGTCCCCAGGAGCTGCTCGATCGACGCCATCCGTTCCTCCTCAGCCCGCGTCCGTCCCGCGCCGCTTCGCGAGCTCGGTGACGGCGGTGAGGGCCGCGTGCCGGTACATGTCGGAGAGGGTGGGGTAGTTGTAGAGCGACTCGGCGATCTCGGGGGCCGTCGCCTGCATCTTCATGTAGGCCTGCCCGACGTGGACGAGCTCGCTCGCCGAGTGTCCGACGATGTGCGTCCCGATGAGCCGCCCGCTCTTCGCGTCGAAGAGGAGCTTCAGGAGCCCGTCCTGGTCGCCGATGATCTGCCCCCGCGGGTTCATCCCGTAGTGACCGCGCCCCACGACGTAGTCGATCCCCTTCTCCTTCAGCTTCTCCTCGGTCTCGCCGACGTAGCTCACCTCGGGGATCGAGTAGATGGCGAAGGGGAGGTTCTCGGTCGAGGCCGAGGGGCCGGTCAGGCCGAAGGCGTGCCGCATCGCGCGGCGGCCCTGCTCCATCGAGGTGGAGGCGAGGGCCGGGTAGCCGATGACGTCGCCGACGGCGTAGATGTGCGGGTGGGTCGTCTGGAGGTCGGCGTTGACGCTCAGGAGGCCGTACTTGTCGGGGACGAGGCCGATCGCCTCGAGGCCGAGGTCCTTCGTGTTCCCGTCGCGGCCGACGCAGTAGAGGAGGACGTCCGAGGTGAGGCGCCGCCCCTTCCGCGTCTCGATCGTCACGCGGGCGGGGGAGCCCGGGACCGGCTCGACCGTCGCGTAGCGGTCGTCGTGGAGCAGCTCGACGTGCAGCTCCCCGAGCTCGCGCTCGAGGATTCCGACGACCTCGCGGTCGAGGTAGGGGAGGAGCCGGTCGCGCGTGTCGACGAGCGTCACGTAGACGCCGAGCGCCGCGAAGATCGAGGCGTACTCGATCCCGATGACGCCGGCGCCGAGGACGGTCATCGTCTTCGGCATCCGCGGGAGCTTCAGGATCGTGTTGCTGTCGAAGACGCTCTCGGCGTCGAACGGCACGTCCGCGGGGCGGTTCGGGCTGGAGCCGGTCGCGATGACGACCACCTCGCCCCGCACCGACCCCTTCCTCCTCCCGTCCTTCCCCTCGACGGCGATCGTGTGCGGGTCGAGGAAGCGGCCGTGGCCCCGGAAGATCTCGATCCGGTAGCGGCCGAGCGAGGCGTTGATCATGTCCAGCTCGCGCTGGACGACGAGCCGCTCGCGGTACATGAAGTCGGCCACCGTGACGTCGTCGGTCACCTCGGCCTGGAAGCCGTGGAGGCGGTGGCGCGTCATCCCGAGGAAGAAGAGGGCGCTCTCGCGAAGGGTCTTCGACGGGATCGTCCCCCAGTTCACGCGGGCGCCCCCCACGACGGGGGCCTTCTCGATGAGGGCGACGCGTTTCCGCGCCTTGGCGGCCTGGATGGCGGCGCGCTCGCCGCCGGGCCCGCCGCCGAGGACGACGACGTCGAAGTCGGAGGCCGAGTTGAAGGGAGTCACCCGCCGATCGTAGCAAGGCCGGTCGAAGGGACGGCTCGTCCCGCGGTGGCGGGTAGACTTCTCCCGAATGGTGAGCGACGCCTTCCGGCGGGACGCGGCGACGAACGCCTCTCGGCCGACTCGCGGCCGGACGGCGGAGCAGCGGATCGCCGAGGCGCTCCGGATGGGCGAGGCGTGCCTCGACGTCTACCTCGCCGCGCTTCCTGCCGGGACGACGCGCGAGGAGGCGAGGGCGCGCGCCGCGCGGATCAAGAGGCGCGGCCGGCGGCGGTCGGACGCGAGCCTCTCGTGAGCGACACGCTGCTCCACGAGGTCCTCGACGTCCTCCAGCGACGGGGCACGCCGGCGGCGCTCATCGGCGCGGTCGCCCCCGCGGCCCACGGCATCGTCCGTGCGACGCTCGATTACGACCTCCTCGACGCCGAAACCCTGCTCGACGGGGAGGAGGCGGGCCGTCTTCGCGCGGAGGTCGAGTCTCGGCTCGAGGAGCTGCCCGAAGGTCTCCGCCGGGAGGTCTCGGCTCTCCTCGCCCGCCGGACCGGCTGACGGGACACGGGCCTCGCCGCTCCCCGACGCGGGGAAGGAGTATCGTCCGCCCCGCATGTCCGAAGCCCTCCCGGCCGCCGACCCGCGCCCCCTGCCGCCGACCGCCTACCGCTGGCTCGTCCTCCTCTCGTGCAGCGTCGCGATGTTCGGCAACTACTACGTCTTCGACGCCCTCTACCCGGTCACGCCGCTCCTCGAGAAGGCGTTCGGTTTCACGGGCGCGCAGGTCGGACTCCTCGACACGGCCTACAACGTCGCGGCGCTCCTGACGCTGATCGCCGGCGGAATCCTGATCGACCGGATGGGGGTCGCCGCGTCGGCCGTCCTCTTCGGGGCGATCGGGGCCGCGGGGAGCATCGCGATCGCCGTCCTCCCCGCGCTCCTTCCCGACACGCCGTGGGTCGGGATGATGCTGGGCCGGTTCCTCCTCGGCGTCGGCTCGGAATGCTTCATCGTCGCCGCGACGACGGTCGTCGGCCGCTGGTTCAAGGGGAAGGAGATCTCCTTCGCCCTCGCGATCCAGCTCCTCGTCGGCCGGCTCGGCTCCTGGGCCGCCGACAAGTCGCCCGACTTCGCGAAGTCGCTCTTCGAGACCTGGCAGCCGCCCCTCCTCCTCGCGGCCGTCCTCGGCGTCGTCTGGCTCGTCTTCGCCCTGATCTACGCTGGCCTCGAGAAGCGGGCGGCCCGCGTCTACGCCGTGAAGAAGGCCGGCGCGACCGACAAGCTCGTCTGGAAGGACCTCGTCCGTTTCGACCTCGGCTACTGGTGGGTCGTCGGCCTCTGCGTCGCGTTCTACTCGACGATCTTCCCGTTCCGGACCTTCGCGAACCTCTACTTCATCGAGGCGAAGGGGCTCGCGCCCGAGGACGCCGGGAATCTGAAGTCGATCCTCCCGCTCCTCTCGATGATCGGGATGCCGCTCTTCGGCCTCCTCGTCGACAAGATCGGGAAGCGGGCGCTCCTGATGGCGGCCGGGTCGGCGCTCCTCGTCCCGCCGTTCTTCCTCCTCGCGTTCTCCTCCGCCCCGCCGACGCTCCTCATGGCGATGCTTGGCCTCGCCTTCGCGCTCGTCCCGGCCGTCCTCTGGCCCGCCGTGACCTACCTCGTCCCCGAGCAGCGTCTCGGCTCGGCCTACGCCCTGATGACGTTCTGCCAGCAGGTCGGCTGGGCCGGAATGAGCTGGGGCCTCGGCCTCCTGAAGGATGCGTCCGGCGCGAGCGCCGCGCACCCCGCCGGCTGGGCGCCCGTGATGGTTGCGCTCGGCGCCCTCGCCTCAGTCGGCTTCGTCTTCTCGTTCCTTCTCTGGAGGAGCGAACGGGGCGCGAAGGGGCACGGCCTGGACGCCGTGACGCCGACGGCGGCGACCGAATCGAAGCCCATCGAGCCGGCCTGACCGAGCCGGGCACGCCGGCGGGTCGCTCCGCCCGGCGAGTGCGCGTGGGCTCCCGGCTCGGCGCTTCGCCGGAACGGTGTCGCCCGGAGCCCGCCGCAGGAGACAATCCGGGCGGTGGGAGGGAGAATGCCGACGTGATGGACGGGGACAGCGGTCCCGGCCTGGCGGAGCCGGGCGGTTCCCTCGTGTGGGAAGCCGCGAGAGACGGGGCATGAGCGACCGGCGGGGACTCGTACGGCCGGGAGCGCCGATCGAGCGGGTCCTTCTCGTGGACGACGAGGAGCCTCTCGTGGAGCTCCTGACGCTCTCCCTGGGCGACCTGGGGTACCGGGTCACGGGCCATACCGACGCGCGTGCGGCGCTCGAGGCGTTCCTCAAGGAGCCGGACGCGTTCGACGCCCTCGTCTCCGACCTCTCGATGCCCCATCTCGCGGGATTCGAGCTCGCGGAGCGTCTCCTTCGCGTGCGTCCGGAGTTCCCGGTCGTCCTGACGTCCGGATGGGTCCGGGAGGAGGACGAGACCGCCGGACGCGCCATCGGGATCCTCGGCTTCGCGGCCAAGGGATCCTCCGTCGAGGAGATCGTCCGCGCGATCGACGCCCTTCTTCGGGGCGGTACGAGCCCGAGCACGCCTCCGGGCGCCGAGGCGGGCTGACGCTCGCCGGGAGAGGAGAACGATGACGCCGCCCGACCGCGTCCCGACCTCGCCTCGACCCGCCGCCGAGCCGCCTCGCGGGAGCGCCGTCCTCACCGTCTCGGGGATGACCTGCGCGAGCTGCGCCCGGCTGATCGAGTGGAAGGTGGGGCAGCTCGCGGGGGTCCGCTCCGCGCGCGTCAGCGTCGCGACCGACGCGCTGCACGTCGAGTTCGACGCCGCCCGGGTCGACGTCGGCCGGGTCGCCGCGTGCGTGAGGAGGGCGGGCTTCGGCACGCCCGGCGTCGGAACCGGCGAGGACGACGGAGACCCGGGGGGCGAGCGCCCCGGTCCCGCGCGGGCGCGCCTCGTCCTCGGCCTCGTCCTGACCGGCCCGCTGATCGTCTACAGCATGGGCCGCGACCTCGGCCTTCCGGCCTTCCCGTATGACCAGCTCGTCCTGCTCCTGGCCGCGACGATCGTCCAGCTCGTCGTCGGAGCGCCGTTCTACGTCCGCTCCTGGCGGAGCCTCCGGGCCGGCGCCTCGAGCATGGACGTCCTCGTCGCGCTCGGCTCCACCGTCGCGTGGGGGGCGAGCGCGGGCGTCGTTCTCGGGGTCCTGCCGGGCTCCGACGTCTACTTCGAGACGGGAGCCGCGATCGTCACGTTCGTCTCGCTCGGCCGGTACCTGGAGGCGCGGGTCCGCGGGCGGGCGTCGCGGGCCCTCCGAGGGCTTCTCGACCTGAGCCCGGTCCGGGCTCGCGTCGTCCGGGACGGTGTCGAGGTCGAGGTCGGCGCGGCGGACGTCCGGGTCGGCGAGACCGTCGTGGTCCGACCCGGCGAGCGGGTGCCGGTCGACGGTCTCGTCCGCGAAGGGCGCTCCGCGTTCGACGAGTCGATGGTCACGGGTGAGTCGATGCCCGTGGTGAAGGGGCCGGGCGACGAGGTGATCGGCGCTACCGTCAACCGCGACGGCCTCGTGCGGGTCGAGGCGACGCGGGTCGGGGCCGACGCGACGCTCGCCCGGATCGTCCGCCTCGTGGAGGAGGCGCAGGCGCGGAGAGCCCCGATCCAGAAGGTCGCCGACGCCGTCGGCCGCGTGTTCGTCCCGCTCGTCCTGGCGTCGGCGCTCGGGACGCTCCTCCTCTGGCTCTTCGTCGCGCGGATCGACGTGCCGGGGGCGCTGATGAACGCCGTCGCCGTCCTCATCATCGCCTGCCCGTGCGCGATCGGCCTCGCGACGCCGATGGCCGTCCTCGTCGGGACGACGCGAGGCGCCTCCCGAGGCCTCCTCTTCCGGACGGGCGAGGCGCTCGAGCGGGTCGGGGCGGCGACGGTCGTCGTCCTCGACAAGACCGGAACCCTCACCCGCGGCGAGCCGGGTCTCACCGACGTCGTCGCCGTGAGACGGGGCGAGGAGTCGGAGGTCCTCCGGCTCGCGGCGAGCGCCGAGCTGGGGTCGGAGCACCCGGCCGGCCGGGCGCTGGCGCGAGCGGGCGAGGCGCGAGGACTCTCTCTCTCGGCGCCCCGCGAGCTTCGGGCGGTGAGCGGCGCGGGGATCCGCGCGATCGTGGACGGCCGCGAGGTCCTCGTCGGAACGCTCTGGCTCATGCGCGAGGCGGGAGTCCCGCTGGAGGCGGTGGCGCCCGAGGTCGACCGACTCCAGGCTGAGGGAAAGACCGCGATGGTCGTGGCCGCGGCGCCGCCGGAGGGGGGCGCGCCGGTGGCGATCGGCGTCCTGGCCGTCGCCGACGCCGTCAAGCCCGAGGCCCGCGAGGCCGTGGAAGAGCTCGCTTCCCTCGGGCTCGACGTCGTCATGCTGACGGGAGACAACCTCCGGACCGCCGAGGCGATCGCCCGCGAGGTCGGCATCGAGCGGGTGCGCGCGGAGGTGAGGCCGGAGGAGAAGGCGGAGGCAATCCGGAGGCTCCGCGAGGCGCCGAGGGCGCCCGGCACGCCCCCGCCCGTCGTCGTGATGGTCGGCGACGGGATCAACGACGCGCCGGCTCTCGCTCAGGCCGACGTCGGCATCGCCCTCGGGACCGGGACGGACGTCGCCAAGGAGGCGGCCGCCGTCACGCTGATGAGCGGCGACCTGCGGGGCGTCGGACGGGCGATCGTCCTCTCTCGCGCGTCCCTCCAGACGGTCCACCAGAACCTCGTCTGGGCGCTCTTCTACAACGTCGCGCTGATCCCCGTCGCGGCCTACGGCCTCCTGAGCCCGATGGTGGCGGCCGGAGCGATGGTCTTCAGCTCGCTCTTCGTCGTCACGAACAGCCTGCGCCTCCGGAAGGCGCCGCTCGAGGCGTTCGTCGCGCCGAGAGAGGCGTGGCGGCGGGGCCTCGCGCTCGTGCCGCGCGTCCTCGCGCCGGCGGCGGCGCTCGCGGCGCTGATCGTCGTCCCGATGCTCGCGATGGCGGACGGGGCCGAGATCCGAGGGGCCCTCCCCGGGACGATGACGCCGGCCCTGATGATGGTCATGGCGATCGCCAACGGCGTGATCGCCGTCTCCTATGCGTCGATCCCGGTCTTCCTCATCGTCTTCAAGGTCCGAAGGAAGGACCTTCCGTTCTCGTGGGTCCTCGTCCTGTTCGGCCTCTTTATCCTCGCGTGCGGCACGACGCATTTCGTCCACGTCCTCGGCCTCTGGTGGCCGGTGGACTGGTGGCAGGCGACGGTCGACTCGATCTGCGCCGCCGCGTCGCTGGCGACCGCGGTCGTCCTCTGGCCGCTCCTCCCGAGGATCCTCGCGCTTCCGAGCCCGGAGCAGCTTCGCCTCGTGAACCGGGCGCTCGAGGACGAGAAGGCTTCGCTCGAGAGGACGCGGGACGAGCTGAGGAGGGCGTATGCGGAGGTGGAGCGGCGCGTCGTGGAGCGGACGGCCGAGCTGGCCGCGGCGAACGCCGCCCTCGTCGCGGAGGTGGCGGTCCGGGAGGCGGCGGAGGAGGAGCTGCGCCGGAGCCGCAACATGCTCGCGCACGTGATGGACGCGATCCCGCAGTCGGTCTTCTGGAAGGACAGGGAGAGCGTCTACATGGGCTGCAACCGGCAGATGGCCTCACGAGCCGGCCTGAAGGACCCGGCCGGGATCGTGGGCCTGACGGACTTCGACCTCCCCTGGACGCGGAGCGAGTCCGAGGCCTACCGGGCCGACGACCGGGAGGTCATCGCCTCCGGGCGACCGAAGCTCCACATCCTCGAGTCCCAGCGAATGCCGGACGGCTCGGCCACGTGGCTCGACACGTCGAAGGTCCCCCTCACGAACGGCGGGGGCGAGGTCTACGGCGTCCTCGGGATCTTCGAGGACGTGACGGACCGGCGGGAGGCCGAGACGCGGCTCCACGAGTACCGCAAGGTGATCGAGAGCTCGACGGACCTGATCTGCGTCCTCGACGACGTCCGCCGGTTCGTCCTCGCTAACGGCGCCCTCCTCTCGTTCCGCGGCGCGTCCGGCGAGAGGGTCGCGGGACGCGGGGTCGGGGAGGTGCTCGGGGAGGAGGCTCTCGCGAGGCTCGGGCCGGAGCTGGACGCGTGCTTCGCCGGGAAGGAGCGGGAGTTCGGGATGACGATGGAGTCCCCGGGGAGAGGGCTTCGCGACCTGTCGGTCCTCGTCATCCCGGTCCAAGAGGGGGACGTCGTAACGCGAGCGGCCTGCGTCTTCCGGGACGTTTCGGACCAACGGAAGCTCGAGTCCCAGCTCCTCCAGGCCCAGAAGATGGAAGCGATCGGGCAGCTCGCGGGGGGCGTCGCCCACGACTTCAACAACATCCTCTCCGTGATCCTGGGCTACTGCCACCTCCTGGGCCCCGCGCTCTCGGCCGACGCGAAGCAGGCCGAGCGGCTGGGACAGGTCGTGGCGGCCGCGGAGAGGGCCTCTCAGCTGACGCGGGCCCTTCTCGCGTTCAGCCGCAAGCAGGCCATGTCCCCGAAGGCCCTGAACCTCCATGACGTCGTCCTCCGGGTGCAGAAGCTCCTCCTCCGGATCATCGGAGAGGACGTGAGGCTCCGGACGGTGACGAACGACGCGACGCTCGTCGTCTTCGCCGACGGTGGCCAGCTCGAGCAGGTGCTGATCAACCTCGCGACGAACGCGCGGGACGCGATGCCGAAGGGCGGCGTCCTGACGATCGAGACGGGAGTCCAGGTGCTCGACGAGCGGTTCTCGGCGCTCCACGGCTGGGGCTCCCCGGGAAGATACGCCGTCCTCTCGGTCGCCGACACGGGCTGCGGCATGGACGAGGAGACGCGCAAGAGGATCTTCGAGCCGTTCTTCACGACGAAGGAGGCGGGGAAGGGGACCGGCCTCGGGATGTCGATCGTCTACGGGATCGTGAAGCAGCACCGGGGCTTCCTCAGCGTCTACAGCGAGCCCGGCGGCGGCAGCGTGATCCGGGTCTACCTCCCGATCCACGAGGCCGGCTCGGCGATGGACGACGAGGTGGCGGCGTCTCCGCCCGTCCGCGGCGGGAGCGAGACGATCCTCGTCGCGGAGGACGAGGCGAGCGTCCGGCACCTTCTCCTCACGGTCCTGGCCGAGGCGGGGTACGACGTCGTCCTGGCCGAGGACGGCCAGGACGCGATCGAGAAATTCGCGGCCCGGCGTGACGGCATCCACCTCGTCCTCATGGACCTGATCATGCCGAGGAAGGGGGGCCGGGAGGCCGCGGACGAGATCCGCAGGCTTCGGCCGGGCGTGAAGCTGCTTTTCTCGAGCGGCTACTCGCCCGACCTCGCCGAGGTCCGGGGAGCGGGCCGCGAGAGCTTCGAGCTCGTCATGAAGCCCGTCGCCCCCCTGGACCTCCTGCGGCGAGTCCGCGAGGTCCTCGACCGGCCGTCCTAGCAGGCGGCCGGCTCCGCCGCGTCAGCCTCCGCCGCCGCCGAGCGTGAAGAAGAACGTCGCACCGGCGTCGGGGGCCGACTCGGGCCAGATCCGTCCGCCGTGGCGCGCGACGATCCGTTGGACGGTCGCCAGGCCGATTCCCGTTCCCGGGAAGTCGCTCGCGCTGTGGAGGCGCTGGAACGGGAGGAAGAGCTTCGACGCGTACGCCATGTCGAACCCGACCCCGTCGTCCTTCACGAAGAAGACCCTCTCCCCGTCCCGCTCGGTGCACCCGACCTCGATCGTCGCCTCCGGACGCGAGGAGGTGAACTTCAGGGCGTTCCCGATCAGGTTCTCGAGGAGGACGTGCAGGAGGCGGGGATCACCGTCCGCGGTCAACCCGTCCCTCACGTTGAGCCGGACGGTCCGGCCCGGCTCCAGCGACGTCAGTTCCACGGAGACCCGCCGCGCGAGGGCCGAGAGGTCGACCGGACTCACCGTCAGCTCCTTCCGGTTGAGGCGGGCGAGGCTGAGGAGGCCGTCGACGAGGAGCGCCATCGTCCGGGCCGCGGCCCGGATCCGGTCGAGGTAGCCGCGCCCCCTTTCGTCGAGCCGGTCCGGATACTCCTGCGCGAGGATCGCGCTGAACCCGTCGAGCGCCCGGAGCGGCGCGCGCAGGTCGTGGGAGACGCTGTACGAGAAGCTCTCCATCTCCCGGTTCGCGGCCTCGAGCTCGGCGGTTCTTTCCCGAACGAGCTCCTCGAGGTGCTCCCGGTAGGCCCACACCTCCTCCTCGGCGTGCCGGCGCTCGGTCACGTCCATCGCCATCGTCGTCACGAGCCGCCGGCCGTCGGGGAGTCGCCCGACGGGGCTCGAGCTGAAGTCCCAGTAGCGTCTCTCGCCGCTCTTCGTCCGGATCGCGAACTCCCCTTCCCGGGCCGCGTCGGCGAACGAGAAGCTCGACTCGATGTCGGCCCGGGCGAGCTCTCTGCGTTCCCCGTAGGCCCGCGCGACCCAGTCACCGACCGTTCGGAGCTCCTCGGGCGCGTACCCGGTGATCCGGCACCACGCGTTGTTGACGAGGAGGATCTCGCCGTCGTCGGCGTAGAGTCCGATCGGGAAGGGAGCCTCGGAAACGATGCCGCGGAGGCGCTCCTCGCTCTCCCGCAGCGCCTCCTCGGCCTCGCGGATGGTCGTGACGTCGTGGCAGGTCCCGAGCATGCCGGTAAGCCGCCCGGCGCCGTCGACGTTGACGACGCCGCGACCGTTGATGAAGCGAAGCCGGCCGTCGGGAAGCAGGATGCGGTAGGACGCCTGGAAGAGGGCGCCGTCGCCGCGACTTCGGGCCTCCTCGAGCGCGATCCGCACGCTCTCCCGGTCGTCGGGATGGACGAAGTCGACGATCTGCCGGTAACTCGTGAGCCTTTCGGGGGGATCGCCGAAGAGCCGGTGCAGCTCCTCCGACCCTCGGACCTCGTCGCGGAGGGCGTCCCACTCCCAGCTTCCGAGGTGGGCGACGGCCTGCGCCTCGACGAGGCGGGCGTTCGCCTTCTCGACCTCGGCCGTTCGCTCGGCGACGAGCTCCTCGAGCCGGGCCCGGTAGCGCGCCAGGTCTTCCTCGTTCCTCTTCCGGGCGTCGATGTCCTGGAGGACTCCGACGACTCGGACGACGGCGCCGCCCTCGACCACGGGCCGGCCGACCGCGCGAACCCACACGCACCGTCCCCTCGCGGTGATCAGCTGGAGCTCGAGGTCGAAAGGCTCTCCTGCGGTGACCGCGCGTGAGAGGGCGGGCTCGACGACGGGCCGGGACGCCGGGGCGTAGAAGCCGAGGCCGGCCGCGACCGTGAGGTCGAATCCGGGCTCGACCTCGTGGATCTCCCGGACCATCTCGGTCCAGGTGAGCTTCTCGCGCCCGACGTCGTACTCCCAGCCCCCGACCCGTGCGAGGCGGGAGGTGGCGTCGAGGAGCGCCCGGTTCTTCTCGAGCTGGGCGGTCCTCTCGGCAACGAGCTCCTCGAGGCGCTCGCGGTGACAGCGGAGCTGCTCTTCGACCCGCCTCCTCTCGGTGATGTCCGAGATGAGCGCGATCAGGTGGTTGACGCTGCCGTCCGGCCCACGCACGCAGCTGACGGCGAGCTCGACCGGAACGGCGCTCCCGTCCTTCCGGACGTAACGCTTCTCCATCGAGTACCCGTCGACTTCTCCCCGGATCACCCGGTCGAACTGGTCGACGTCCGTCGCGAGGTCGTCGGGATGGGTGAGCTCGGACCAGGTGAGCTGTACCAGCTCCTCGCGGCTGTACCCGAGCATGTGGCAGAGGCTGTCGTTGACCTCGAGCCAGCCCTTCGTCGGGGAGGTGATGCAGGCGCCGACGAGCGGGATCTCGAAGAAGCTCCGGAGGAGCGCTTCGGACTCGCGGAGGCCCACGACCGCCTGCCGCCGATCCGTGACGTCCTCGAGCGTGCCGGTCCAGACGGCTCCTCCTCCCTCGATGGCACTCGGGACGGACTCGAACCGGAACCAGCGGACGGCCCCCCGAACCGTGAGGCGGCCTTCCCACTGCAGCGGGAGCTGCCCCGTGAGCGCCCGCTCGTTCGCCTGGACGAACGACGGCCGGTCCTCGGGATGGATCAGGTGGTCGATGGAGCCGTGGCGCGTGCTGAACTCCTCGGGATCCATGCCGAGGAGCTGGAGGAAGCGGCTCGAGACGAACTCGACGACGTACCGCGCCCGGCCGGATTCGAGACTGACTCCGGCGGCATCGGCCTCGGCGTGATGCGAGCGAACCCGGTAGATGCCGCGGGGCTGGGCCTCGACGAGGTCGCGGTAGAGCGCCCGCTCCTCGCGCAGGACGCTCTCGGCCTCCTCCCGGGAGCCGCTTCCTGTCGACTGTCCTGGCTCGGTCATGGATGTCGTCGGATGCTCTCGTCCGCGATCCGGCCGAATTCTCTCATCCGCTCCGGTCGTGTGCTCCCGCAGGCGTCACGGGACGGGCGCCGGTGCCGGCTCCGGGACCCCTTTCCATCGGTCGTGCATCCAGAGCCAGTTGTGGGGACGGCGGCGGATCGCGTCCTCGATGAGGGTCGTGAACGCCGCCGTGTCGTCCTCGAGCCGTCCCGTCACGGGAACGGGGCTCGAGAAGCGGGCGCCGTGGCTGCCCGTCCCGTCCCTCCAGTACTCCAGGAAGTGGACCGGCGCGCCGGACTTCACGGCGGCGGCCGCGAGGGAAGGAGCGGTGAGGGCGGGCCGGCCGAAGAAGGGGACCGGAATGCCGCGGGCCAGCTTCTGGTCGAGGACGAAGACGACGAGGTGCCCCGCCGCGAGGGCTTCGTAGACCTGAGGCATCACGCCGCGGCGGTTGGGGAGAAGCCCCATCCCGAAGCCGGTCCGGACCTGCTCCATCAGCGCCGCCACCGAGGCCGAGCGTGGGACCTTGACGACGACGGTCGTCGGGAAGCCGGTGCGCCGGACGATGAGCGGCCCGACGAGGTCCCACGAGCCGAAGTGTCCCGCGAGGACGAGCGTCCCGTTCCCGGAGCTCACGCGCGCGGCGATCGCCTCCGCTCCTTCGATCGCGAGGTGGACGCTCCCCGGCCGGTGCAGCTCGCGGAAGAGCTCGAAGTAGCCGAGGACGAGCCCCCGCATCATCCGGCGCAGCGCCGGCCCCGGTGGGACTCCGGGCAGCGCCCGACGGAGGTTCGCCGAGGAAAGACCCTTCCGGATGGGGAGGACGGTCCACCAGAGCCACGCGAGGAACGAGGCCGCCAAAGCCGCGATCGGGAGAGGGGTCCGAGAGAGGAGTCCGGCGAGGGCCTTCAAGAACCGTGGAGTCTATCCGGACCGTCGGGCCGCGCCGCGTCTCGGTTCGTGGGGAGGGCGGCTCTCCGCTCGTCCCTGAAGGCCGTCCGTCGACGGTGCTCCGGCTCCGACGAGCCGTCCTCCTCCGGCTCCTCCATCGGGACCGAGCTCGACGACCCGGTCGGCCGCGGCGAGGACGGCCGGGTGGTGCTCGACGAGGACCACGAGGTGCCCTTCGTCGGCGAGGAGGCCGAGGGCAGAGAGGAGGCGGTCGACGTCGTCGAGGCCGAGGCCGCGCGTCGGCTCGTCGAGGAGGAGGGCGACGCGCCCGCGGCGCGGCGTGGCGAGGAGGCACGCGAGGCGGAGACGCTGCCGCTCGCCCGAGGAGAGCGTCGCCCCTTCCTGCCCGACCCGGAGGTAGCCGAGGCCGAGGTCGCGGAGCGCGGCGAGGGGCGGGGCGAGCGCGGGACTCGACGCGAGCCACGACGTCGCGTCGGAGACCGTCGCGTCGAGGAGGTCGGTGAGCGACCGCCCGTCGAGGAGACAGGCGAGAACGTCGTCCGAGAAGCGGCGCCCGCCACAAGTCTCGCAGCCGACGTTCACGTCGGGAAGGAGGTCCATCGGCACGCGAACGACACCTCGGCCGGCGCACGCTTCGCAGCGCCCGCCCGGGACGCTCGTGGAGAAGGCCGCGGCGCCGAGCCTCCGCCTTTTCGCTTCCGGGGTGGCGGCGAAGAGGCGTCGGAGCTCGTCTCCGAAGCCCGAGAGCGTCGCGACGGTGCTGCCGCCGCTCACGGCGAGACCGTCCTGGTCGGAAGCGAGGACCTCGGCGATCTCCGCGTGCCGCTCGAGCGCGCGGCAGCCGACGGGCCCGTCGCCCCGGAGCGCGGCGCGGAGCGACGGGGCGAGGACGTCGAGGACGAGCGTCGACTTGCCGCTCCCGGAGACGCCCGCGACGACGACGAGCCCGCCCGCGGGGAAGTCGACGTCGATCTCCTTGAGGTTGTGGCGAGCGGCGCCGCGGACGGTGACGCCGCGAACGACGGCGCGAGGAGCGCGGGGTGCCGGGGCGTCGGCGCGGGCGAGGAGTCGCCCCGTGTAGGAGGAACGATCCGACCGGAGAGCGGCGGGCGGACCTTCCGCCACGACGAGGCCGCCCTCGGGGCCGGCCCCGGGCCCGAGCTCGACGACGTGGTCCGCGGCGGCGACGAGCGCGGCGTCGTGCTCCACGACGACGACGGCGTTCCCGGCGTCGGCGAGGGAGCGAAGGACGTCGACCAGTCGCCTTGTGTCGCGCGGGTGGAGCCCCTGCGTCGGCTCGTCGAGGACGTACGTCACGCCGACGAGGCCGCCGCCGAGCGCCGCGGCGAGCCTGACGCGCTGCGCCTCTCCTCCGGAGAGGGAGGCCATCTCGCGCACGGGGGAGAGGTAGCCGAGGCCGGCGTCGCGGAGCGCGCGGAGGCGAGGGACGAGCGCTTCGCGGACGGGGGCCGTCGCGGCGAGCGGGTCGGGCGCGACGCCGGCGCGACCGGCCGCGATTCCGTCGAGCCAGGCGGCGAGCGCGTCGGCCTCCGCGGCCGCGGCCTCGGGCGCCCGCTTCCCGGCGAACGTCACGGCCCGGGCGGGCGGTGCGAGCCGCTCGCCGCCGCAGGCGGTGCAGGGACGGTCGACGAGGAGCGGCTCGAGCTCCTCGCCCCGTTCGTCGGCGTGGACCCTCTCGTACTCGGCCTCGACGAGCCGCGCGAAGCCGGCCCACCGCGCCGCGAGGCGGTGGACGCCGCGGCGCTTCCCGCGCTTCCAGCTCCAGTCCACTACGAACGCTCGCTCTCCGGCGCCGTCCATGGCGAGGGTGCGCGCTTCCGGGGAGAGGGCGCTCCACGGCCCGGAGACGTCGAGGCCGAGCGCGGCGGCCGCGGCTCGGAGAGTCGCGACGTGCTGGCCGTCGGTCTCGCCGAGGTAGGCGCCGAAGCGGGTGCCGCCGATCGCGCCGCCGTCGAGCGGGAGGTCTGGCCGGCTCGCGAGGCGCGCCGGGTCGCAGACCTCGACGAATCCGAGTCCTCGGCAGGCGGGGCAGGCGCCCCGCTCGGAGTGGGGCGAGAAGTCGGAGGCGAGGAGCGGCTCGAGCCGGGTGCCGCAGGCGCAGGCCGAGCCGGAAGCGTCGCGGCCGCAGGCGGGGCAGGGGCGCGAGCCGCCGCGCGCGAAGAGGAGGCGAAGGAGCTCGTCGATCCCCGTCGTCGTTCCGACGGTCGACCGCGGGTTCCGGCGCGCCGCCTCGGCCGGCACCGCGACCGCGGCGTGGAGCCCCGAGGCCGACTCCAGCTCAGCGCCGCCCTTCATCGGGAGGAAGCGCCGCGCCCACGGGGAGAGGAGGTCGGCGAAGCGCGCCTGCGATTCGGCGAGGAGCGTGTCGAAGACGAGCGACGACTTCCCCGAGCCGGAGGGACCGGTGACGACCGTCAGGCCGGGGCAGGGGAAGCGCGCCGCGACACCACGGAGGTTGTGCGTCGCCACGCCCGAGAGCGCGAGCGGCTCGTCTTCGCGTCCGTCGCGGACGACCGCCGGGAGCGGTGCGGTGAGGTCTCCCCGGAGCGCTGCGCCGGTCGGCGACGCTGCGCAGGCCGCGAGGTCGGCGGCGGTCCCTTCCACGACGACGAGGCCTCCCTCCGGTCCGCTCCCGGGGCCGACCTCGGTGACGCGGTCGGCGGCGCGGAGGAGGTCGAGATCGTGGTCGGCGACGAGGAGCGTGTGCCCGGCCGCAGTGAGACGGCGGAAGGCCTCGACGAGGGCGGCGACGTCGGAGGGGTGGAGGCCGGTCGTCGGCTCGTCGAGGACGACGAGCGCGGGGCCCGTGGCCCGCGCGAGCTCCGTCGCGAGCTTCACGCGCTGCGCCTCCCCCCCCGAGAGCGTCGTCGCACTCTGGCCGAGCGGGAGGTAACCGAGGCCGAGGTCGACGAGCACCGCGAGGACCCGCGCGAGCTTCCTCTCGCGGCGGAACCGCTCTTCCGCCTCGGCGGCGGTCAGGTCGAGCACGTCGGCCACGGAGAGGCCGTCGAGCTTGACCGCGAGGACGTCGGCGTGGAGGCGCCTCCCTCCGCACGCTCCGCAGGCGAGGTCGACCGATCCGAGCCAGCGCATGCCGACCTCGTGGACGCCCGCCCCCTCGCACGACTCGCACCGCCCGCCCGCGGTGTTGAACGTGAAGTGCCCCTTGCCGAAGCCCCGCGCCTTCGCCTCGGGCGTCGCGGCGAAGAGCTCGCGGATCGCGTCGAAGGCGCCCGTGTAGGTCGCGGCGTTCGATCGGGGCGTCCGCCCGATCGGCTCGGCGTCGACGGCGACGACGCGCGCGAACGATCCCCCCTCGCGGAGCCGGGTCACGGCCGCGTCGATCAGCGACGTCTTACCCGCGCCCGCGACTCCCGTGACGACGTTGAGGGCTCGAGGACGGAGGCGCAGCGTCGCCCCGGCGACGTTGTGCCGCGACAGACCCTCGAGGACGACGTCGTCGCCTGCGGCCGCCGCGCTCACCGGTGCGGTCGGGACCGTCCCCTCTCCGCGCAGCGCGCGGCGCGTCGGGGTGTCGGGGCCGTCGGGTCCGAGGAGGTCCGAGGGAGGGCCGGCGAAGAGGAGCCGGCCGCCCTCCTTCGCCGGACCGGGCCCGAGGTCGACGAGCCAGTCCGCGCTCCGGGCGAGGAGCGGCTCGTGGTCGACGACGACGACCGTTTGCCCGCGCGCGGTCAGGCGCCGGAGGACGCCGAGGAGGCGGGCGGTGTCGTGCGGGTGGAGGCCGGCGCTCGGCTCGTCGAGGACGACGACGAGACCGCGCAGCTCGCCGAGCGCGAGCGAGAGGAGCTTGAGGCGGCGCGCCTCGCCGGGGGAAAGCGTGGGCGCGGCGCGGTCGAACGAGAGGTAGCCGAGGCCGAGGTCTTCCAGCAGCCCGCAGCGCGCGACGATCTCGTCGCGGATCGGCCCGAGAACCTCTCCGTCTCCCACGTCGGCGAAGAGGAGCCGGAGCTCGCGGGCCGTCCGCGTGGACAGCTCGGCGATCGTCGCCCCGCGCCAGGTGACCGAGAGCGCCTCCTTCGAGAGGCGCGCCCCGCCGCACGCGGCGCACGCGGTCGAGCGGACGAAGCGGAGGATCGAGTCGTTCCGCTTGCCGCGGAGGATCTCCTCCATCACCGGCAGGAGGCCCCGGTAGTGCCCCTCCTGCCGCGGCCGCGCGGTGATCCCCTTCCACTTCAGCCGGTTCTCGAGCGGGTGCTTCCCGAACGGGACGAGGACGCGGTCCGAGCCGCGCAGGATGACCTCCCGGACCTCGTCGGAGAGGTCTCGCCACGGCACGTCGACGGAGCCGCCGTGCGCGCGGAGGACCTCGTCGAGGACGGCGAGCGTCACCTGCGAGTACATCAGGTAGCCGTTCGGGGTGGAGACGCGGAGCGCTCCCTCGCGGATCGTCTTGCCCGCGTCCGCGACGAGGAGCTCCGGGTCGAGACGATCCTCGAGGCCGAGGCCGCAACAGGCGGGGCAGGCCCCTGAGCCGTTCCAGGAGAAGAGGCCGCGCGTCGGCTTCACCCCCGCCGGGGGCTCCCCGAGGCGCGCGAAGAGGAGGCGGAGGAGATCGTGGACCTCGGTGAGCGTCCCGACCGTGGAACGGGGATTCGAGGAGGAGACGTCCTGCGCGACGGCGATCGCCGGGCCGAGCCCCTCGGCGCCGAGGAGGTCGGGCCTTCGGAACCCGCCCGCGAACTGCCGCGCGTACGACGGCATCAGCTCGAGGAAACGCCGTTGCCCCTCGCGAAGGAGCGTGTCGAATGCGAGCGACGACTTGCCCGAGCCCGAGACGCCGGTGACGACGGTCAGCTGCCCCCGCGGGATCTCGAGGTCGAACCCGGCGAGGTTGTGCTCGCGTGCGCCGCGGAGGCGGATGAAGTCGTGGCTCAGGAGTGAGTTCCTCGGGGCGGACCCGGCTCGCGCGGGCCGCGAAGGCAGGATAGCGGAGGGGCGGGGAGGCGATCGGTCGGCGGGGTACTCTGCGCGCCGGAGACCCTGATCGACCGATGACGATGAGCCCGCACTCCCGGTCCGTCCACCTGCGCGGTCTCGGCCGCCTCGCGGCCGAGGCCACGCTCGGCGTGACGGAGCTCGTCGAGGCGTTGCACGCGACGGTTGCGGCCGCGCCGGCGCCCCTCGGCGCGCTTCCGGTGGCGGAGGCGGGCGGCCTCCGCCGTGTCGTCTACGCGAGCGTCCGGGGCGTGACGCGGCTCGTCGGGGGCGGGCTCGACGCCGCGCTCGCGAAGCTCGCGCCCGTCCTCGGCGAGCTTCCGCCGTCGCCTCGCCGGGATGCCCTCGTCGCGGCCCTGAACGGCGTTCTCGGCGACCACCTCGAGAAGACCGGGAACCCGCTCGCGATCCGGATGCGGCTGCGGCGAAACAGCGAGGATCTCCCTCTCGACCGTCCGGCCGGCGCGGAAAAGCCCCCCCCGTCGTCCCGGCGGGTCGTTCTCCTCGTCCACGGCCTGTGCATGAACGACGCCGGGTGGAGCCGCGAGGGCCACGACCACGGCGCCGCCCTCGAGCGCGACCTCGGCCTCGCGGCGGTCCACGTCGTCTACAACACGGGCCGCCACGTTTCCGAGAACGGACGCTCGCTCGCAGAGCTCCTCGAGGCCTTCGTCCGGGAGTCGGGTGGCCCGCCGAAGGAGATCTCGATCGTGGCGCACAGCATGGGCGGCCTCGTCGCGAGGAGCGCGCTCGCGGCCGGGTTTCGCGCCGGGCACGGCTGGCCGGCTCTCGTGCGGGCGGTCGTCTTCCTCGGGACGCCGCACCACGGCGCGCCGGCGGAGCGCCTCGGTCACTTCGCGCAGGCGGTCCTCGGCGCCAGCCCGTACGCGCGGCCGTTCGCGCACCTCGGGCGGCTCCGGAGCGCGGGGATCACCGACCTGCGCCACGGGAACGTCGTCGACGACGACTGGGCGGATGTCGACCGGTTCTCCCGTCACGGCGACGCGCGTGTTCCCGTCCCGCTCCCCGGCGGCATCGAGTTCTTCGCCGTCGCCGGCTCGACCGCGGCGGAGCCGGGGGCGTCGGGCGCGAGGATTCCCGGCGACGGACTCGTCCCGGTCGCGAGCGCCCTCGGTCACCACCGCGACCCGGAGCGGACGCTGGCGTTCGGCGGGGACCGGACGTGGATCGCGCCGGGGACGGGCCACCTGGACCTTCTCGGGAGCCCTGAGGTCTTCGAACGCGTCTGGCAGTGGCTGGCCGGGGCGGACGGAGCCGGGTCCCCCCGCAGCGACGGAGCGCCGTAAATGACGACCGACCTCGCCGCCCTCTTCGGCGGCATCGACGTCTACCTCTTCGACCAGCTGCTACGCGGGCGGATCGCGCCGGGGATGCGCGTCCTCGACGCGGGCTGCGGCCGGGGCCGGAACCTCGTCTTCCTCTTCCGCGAGGGGTACGAGGTCCTCGCGCTCGACCCGGACCCGGCGGCCGTCGCGGCGGTGCGCGAGCTCGCGCGACGGCTCGCGCCCGTGCTCCCGGAGGCGAACGTCCGCCGCGAGCGGGTCGACGCGTCGACGTTCCCCGACGCCTGCGCCGACGTCGTGATCTCGAACGCCGTCCTCCATTTCGCGCCCGACGAGGAGACGTTCCTCGCGATGCTCCGCGGCACCTGGCGGCTCCTCGCGCCGGGAGGGCTTCTCTTCTGTCGCCTCGCCTCCACGATCGGGATCGAACGGCTCGTCCGACCGCTCGGCGGGCGGCGCTTCGCGCTCCCCGACGGGACGGACCGATTCCTCGTCGACGAGGCGTACCTGCTCGAGCGGACGACCGAGCTCGGAGGGCGGCTTCTCGACCCGATCAAGACGACGGTGGTGCAGGGGCAGCGTGCGATGACGACGTGGGTCGTCGGGAAGGCGGGCTGACGTGACGTCGATCGCGGACCGTCTCGCCACGGGCCTCGGTCTCGAGCCGCACCCCGAGGGGGGGCGCTATCGCCAGCTCCACAGGTCCGGGTCGGTCGTCCACGTGCCGTCGCGCGGCGTCGAGCGCGCCGCGCTTACGTCGATCCTCTTTCTCCTTTCGGAGGGCGAGGTGAGCCGCTGGCACCGGGTCCTCTCCGACGAGGTCTGGCACTTTCACGAGGGAGACGCTCTCGAGCTTCTCGTCGTCGACGCGGCCTTGGGGGAGGTGAGGCGCCACGTCCTCGGGCGAGCGAGCGACGGGAACGAGCCCCTCGCCGTCGTTCCGACCGGCGCCTGGCAGGCGGCGCGGCCGCTGGGTGACTACGCCCTCGTGGCCTGCGACGTGGGGCCCGGCTTCGACTTCGCCGACTTCGCGCTCCTCGCGGAGCTTCCGGACGAGGCGGCGCGTTTTCAGGAGCGGTTCCCCGTCCTGTCGGGGCTCGTGTGAGCGGCGGGAGGGGCGGGAAGGACTCTACCGCGGAAGCTCGGGCGATCACGGTCGCCCGCCTCGTCCTCGGCACCCTCTTCGCGTCGACGGGCCTCTGCGGGCTCCTCGGCCTCCTGCCGCTCGCGCCACCGCACGCGTTTCAGCAGATCCTCCTCGACAGCGGCTGGATGGTGTTCGTGAAGCTCGTCGAGCTCGCCGCCGGCCTCCTCCTCCTCTCGAACCGCTTCGTCCCGCTCGCGCTCGCCCTCCTCGCGCCGGTCGTCGGCTCGATCGCCCTCTACCACCTCCTGCTCGACCCGGCGTTCCTCTGGCTCGTGCCGCTCGTCGTGGGGCTGGAGGGGTTTTTGCTGTGGGCGTATCGAGGGAGCTTCCGCGGCGTCCTCGCGCGCGACGCCCGCCCCGGCGGGTGAGGATCGGCCGGGGCGGGGCCTGCTCCGAGGTCGGCCCCGTCGGTCTCCGAATCGAGGTCAGGGCCACCATCGGCAGAGGCGATCGCGACGACCTTCGCCGGCTCTCCGTGGCAATCTTCCCCTCGTGGTGGCTGGCGGCTCTGCCCCGTGGCGACGGTCTCGGCGGACCGGGGGCCTTACCGGGGCGTGTCTCGCGCTCGCCCTCACGTTTCTCTGCGCCTGGCCGGTCGCCGCGCAGGAGCCGAGGCCGGTCTCTCTTTCCGCCGCGTCCTTCGACGGGCCGGAGGGGATCGAGCTCCGATTCGCGTGGCGCTTCCGGGCGGGGGACGACCCGGCCTGGGCCGAGCCGGGCCTCGACGACGCCGCCTGGGAGCCCGTTCGCCCGGCGATGGCGGGAGAACGGCCTCCCGGCGGCTGGAGCGGGGTCGGGTGGTTCCGGAGGCACCTGCAGCTCGCCCCCGACGTCCGGGGGAGGGAGGTCTCGCTCCGGATCGCGTCGCCGGGCGAGGCGACCGTCTTCCTGAACGGAGAGAGGCTCTCGCGCGAGGGCGCGAGCGCGGCCGCCCTGGAAACGGCGTTCCCGCGCCACGAAGCGTGGATCGCGAGGCTCCCCGTCGGGGAGACGGCCGTCCTAGCCGTCCGGTACGTCCTGCCCGTCTCCACGGCGCGCCGGTCCCCGCCCGAAGGGGTCGGCTTCCTCCTGACGCTGGACCGCCCCGGCGTGCGGCCGGCCTCGACCTCGCCCTGGAGGATCGGCCTCGAAGGCGCGGCCGTCTCGGTCCCGCTCTTCGTCACGCTCCTCCACCTGGCCCTCTTCGCGTTCGACCGGCGCGCGCGGGAGAACCTCTACTACGCCGGCCAGATGGCGATCTCCGCCGTCCTCATCCTGAGGGAGTTCCGCGCGAGCCTCGTCCCGGGCCTTCTGGAGAGGGAGCTGCTCGACCGGTGGGGGAGCGGCCTGCCGGCGCTCGCGAGCCTCTTCGGTCTCCTCACCTACTACACGGTCCGGATGAGACCGTTCCCCCGCTCGGCTCGGCCGCTCCTCGCGGCCGGCGTCGTCCTTTTCGGTGCGGCCTACGTCTGGGATCCCGCGGCCGAGCACGGCTGGATCGTCTACTTCGCCGCCGTCGTCCTCGAGGTCGTGAGGCTCGAGCGGCGAGGCCGCGTCGTCCCGCGCGAGGGGATGGGGTTCTACCTCGCGGGGATGGCCGTCTTCGGCGTCGCGATCGCGCTCCAGGTGATGGTGATCTGGGGCTGGATCGAGTCCGTCGCGGGGTTGCGCACCGTGTTCGTCCTCGGAGCCCTCGGCTCGGCGATCGGCATGTCGCTCTTCCTGGCGCGGACGCTGGGACAGACCCGTCTCCTCGAGGCGGAGAACGAGCGCAAGGGGAGGGAGCTCGAGCGGGCCCGCGAACTGCAGCTCTCGATGCTCCCGACGGAGCTTCCCTCGGCAACGGGGCTGGACGTCGCCGCCGTGACGGCTCCGGCCGCGGAGGTGGGAGGCGACTACTACGACTTTCGCCGCGACGGGGAGGGCCTCCTCGTGGCGTTCGGCGACGCGACCGGGCACGGCCTCGCCTCGGGCCTCGTCGTGACGGCGGTGAAGGCCCTCTTCGTCTCGGTCCCCGTGGACGGGCCGCTCCCGCGTCTGCTGACCGCGTGCGACCGGGCGCTGGGCGCGATGCGCCTCCGGAACGTCCACATGTGCCTGGCGCTCGCCCGGATCACGCGGGACGAAGCCGTCCTCGTCTCGGCCGCGATGCCTCCGGCGCTCGTTCACCGCGCGGCGAGCGACGTCGTCGACGAGCTCGGGGCCGGCGGGCTTCCCCTGGGCAGCCGCCTGAGACCTTCGTGGGAGGAGCGGCGGACGCGGCTCGGTCCGGGAGACACCCTGCTTCTCGCGAGTGACGGGTTCCCGGAGCTCGTCGGCGAGGACGAGAGGGTCCTCGGATTCCTCGGGGCGGCGGAGGCGTTCCGCCTCGCCGCCCGGGCTGCGGACGCGCGCGGGGTCGTGGCCGGGCTGCAGTCGAGCGCCGCCGCCTGGCGAGGGGCCCGTGCCCCGGACGACGACATGACGTTCGTCGTCGTCCGCGTTCGGCGCTGACCGAGGGGCCGCGGACCCGAAGCGGGCGTTCATCCACCCCGCGGCCGGCCGCGCCGAGATCGAGGCCCGCCCGCGCGTCGCGCCGGGGGACCGACGTCGAGATCGAGAGGACGTCCCGCGTCGAGTCCTCGTCCGGTCGCCCGAGATCAGCGCGGCTCGCCCGGGGACGCTCCGCGCAGCGCCGCGAGGTCGGCGTCGTAGCGGGGGTTCGCCCATTCGCGCGTCCCCGGCTCGGCCCCCGAGCCCTTCTCGAGGAACGTGATCGAACGGACGACGAGGCGCACGCCCGGCGCCCGTTCGACGCGAGAGAGAAAGCTGGCCTCGAGCGTGACGCCGGGGTCGATCGCTTTCAGCGGGCTCCCGAAGGAGACGTCATGCTCCTCGCCGGGCATCGGGCGGTCGGCGGCGTCGAGGTAGACGACCGTGGCGAGGACGCGGCGGACGGGGCGGTCCGAGAGGTTCCGGACCTTCGCCCTGTATGACGGGAGCGGCGGGAAGCCCTCGACGGCGACGGCGGTCAGCTCGACCGGCGCAAGGCCGGCGGCGTCGAGCGCCTCCAGGGGCCGGGCGGCCGGACTCCCGGCGAGTGCCGTCGGTGTCGCGAGCCTGGGGGGCGGTATGGGCTGAATGCTCTCTGAGCCGGGGTGCGACGATTGTGGCCCAGCGGACGGAACCCGGGCGGGGCCGCAAGCGGCGCTCAGGAGCCCGAGCACGACGATGAGCGCAGCGGGGTACGACACGCGCCAGACCTTACATCGGAGACTGTCCGTCCGTCGCTCGCTCGAAGAAAGCTGCCGGGAGCGTGCCAATGGGGCGACGCTCCCGGCGTCCCTGGCCTGGCGGGGAGGGGGGCGGCGGAGAGTGGTTCCTCGCCGGCCAGGGGAGATCAGGTCTGTCGATGAGACGAACTCTCTGGAGTTGGCTGTCCCTTGACGAGAAGGTGGGACCCAGACGGCAGAAAAGCAAGTGCCGGCTCGAATGAGCCGGCACACGCCCGAACGATGTGCTCCGCGAGGTCTCGGGTCAGAGCCCCCGAGCGGCGCGGTAGGCGGGGATCGCCGCCTCCAGGACGCGGCAGGCGGCCTTCAGGTCCTCGGCCTTCAGGACGTAGGCGATCCGGACCTCGTCCTTGCCGAGGCCGGGGGTCGCGTAGAAGCCGTCGGCAGGCGCGACCATGACCGTCGCGCCGTCGAGCTGGAAGTCGGTCAGGAGCCACTGGGCGAAGTCCTCGCTGTCCTTCACCGGGATCCGCGCGACGAAGTAGAAGGCCCCTTCGGGCTTGCGGAAGAAGATCCCGGGGATCTTCGTCAGCTCCTCGTAGAGGATGTCGCGCCGGTGGCCGTACTCCTTGACGACCCCTTCGACGTAGTCGGGGCCGAGGAGCGCGGCGCCGGGCGCGATCGCCTGCGCGAGGCCGGGAGGGGAGAGCCGCCCTTGCGCCATGTGGAGACAGGCCTGGTAGACGTCCTTGTTGCGCGTTGCGAGGCAGCCGAGGCGGATGCCGCAGGCGCTGTAGCGCTTCGAGAGGGAGTCGACGACGACGACGACGTCCTCGAAGCCCTCGAGGGAGAGGGCGCTCTCGACCTGCCGTCCGTCGTAGACGAACTCGCGGTAGACCTCGTCGGCGATCAGGAAGAGGCCGTGGTCGCGGCAGAACTCGGCGACGAGGACGAGCTCCTCCTTCGAGTAGACCGTCCCGGTCGGGTTGTTCGGGTTGCAGAGGAGGACGGCCTTCGTCTTCGGCGTGAGGGCCTTCTCCCACTCCTCGCGCGAGGGGAGGTGGAAGCCGTCCTCGGCGCGGGTGACGATCGGCTTCAGCTCGACGCCGCCCATCGCCGCGAAGGCGCGGTAGTTCGTGTAGAACGGCTCGACGAGAAGGGCCTCGTCGCCCACCTCGCAGCAGGCCATGAACGCGAACTGGATCGCCTCGCTCCCGCCCGTCGTCGTGATGACCTGGCTCTTCGTCAGCTCGACGCCGCGTCCGCGGTAGTAGCCGACGAGGAAGTCGAGGCACTCGGCGGTGCCGTTCGACGGGGTGTAGGCGTAGACCTTGTCCTTGATCTGCGCGAGCCGGTCCCGCATCGGGGCGGGGGTCTCGAGGTCGGGCTGACCGATGTTCAGGTGGTAGACCTTCACGCCGCGCTTCTTGGCCGCGTCGGCGTAAGAGGCGAGCTTTCGGATCGGGGAGGCGGGGACGCGCCGGCCCCGCTCGGAGACGCGGGGAACGGCCTTCTCGGCGGAGACGCTCATGGGGCGAAGGTTACACCCCGGTTCCGCGTCCCCGCCGCCATGCCGGGGCGGCTCGCCCGACCAATCAGAAGCCGGCTGCGGCCCCGTCCTTCCGCTTCTCCGTCGCCCCGAGGAGGAACCCGGTCGCCGGGTCACGGGCGACGGCCTGGTAGCCGCCGTAGGCGCCGACGGGCTCCCGCGCGATCCGGTGACCGCGTCTCATCAGCTCCTCGAGGACGGGCTCGGGGAGCCCTTCCTCGAGGAAGAGCGTTCCGCCGTCCTTCATGACCGTCCCGGTCGGCTCGCTCGAGCCGGTGTGGTGGAAGCGGATCGCGTCCCCCGCCTCCTGAAGGTTCATGCCGAAGTCGACGAGATTCACGACGACCTGCACGTGCCCTTGCGGCTGCATGTCGCCCCCCATGAGGCCGAAGGCCATCAGAGGCTGCCCGTCCTTCGTCAGGAAGGCCGGGATGATCGTCTGGAAGGGCCGCTTTCCGGGCTCCAGGGCGTTCGGGTGCCCCTTCTTCAGCGAGAAGAGCGCGCCGCGGTTGTGGATGCCGATGCCGAGCGCCGGGACGACGTATCCGGAGCCGAAGCCGGTGTAGTTGCTCTGGATGAGGGAGACCATGAGCCCCGACGCGTCGGCCGCACAGAGGTAGGTTGTCTCCTTCCGGTTCAGGACGAGCTCCTCGTCGGGAGGGTCCTCCCGGGAGGCGCGATTCACGTCGATCTTCTTCGCCCGCTCCTTCGCGTACTCCTTCGAGAGGAGCCGCTCGAGCGGGAGCTTCGCGAAGGCCGGGTCGGCGTAGTAGCGGGCCCGGTCCGCGTACGCCACCTTCTTCGCCTCGACCATCACGTGCCAGAAGTCGGCGCTGTCCCTCCCCATCTTCGCGAGGTCGAAACCCTCGAGGAGGTTCAGCATCTGGAGCGCCGCGAGCCCCTGCGTGTTCGGCGGGAGCTCCCAGACGTCGTAGCCGCGGTAGCCCGTCGACATCGGCGCGTCCCACGTCGAGCGGTGGCGGACGAAGTCCTCCCTTTCGAAGAAGCCGCCGTTCGCCTTCGAGAAGGCGACGATCGCGTCGGCGAACTCGCCTTCCCAGCCTGCTCTCTTCTTCGTCGCGAGGAGCCGGAGCGTCTTTGCGAGCGCCGGGTTCCGGAAGCGCTCGCCCTCCTTCGGGGCGCGGCCGCCGGGGAGGAAGACCTCCGCGAAGCCGGGCTTGTCCTTGAAGCGGTTCACCGACCCGGCCCAGTTGCCCGCGATGACGGGCGAGACGGGGAAGCCCTCCTCCGCGTAGCGGATCGCCGGGGCGAGGACCTCGGCGAGCGGGAGCTTCCCGTACCGCGCGTGGAGCTCGAGCCAGCCGTCGCCGCAGCCCGGGACGCTCCAGGCGTAGGGGCTGAAGAGCGGGATCGTCCCGTCGGGGAGCGGCGGGACCTTGTCGGCGGTCAGCGCGAGCGGCGCGCGCCCCGAGGCGTTCAGGCCGACCACCTTCTTCTGCGCGGGGTCCCAGAGGATCGCGAAGAGGTCGCCCCCGAGGCCGTTCGCCGTCGGCTCCATCAGGCCGAGGCAGGCGTTCGTGGCGATCGCCGCGTCGACGGCGCTCCCCCCCTTGCGGAGCGTCTCGACGCCGGCCTGGGTGCAGAGCGGCTGCGCGCTCGCGACCATGCCGTGCTCCGCCCAGACCGGCGAGCGGGTCGCCGCGCCGCGCCCCTTCGGTGGCCACTCGGCGAGGAGAGGAAAGGCGATGGCGAGGGCGAGGAGGGCGGCGAGGGAGGCGCGCATGCCGGGATCGTACGCGGCGAAGGAGGACTGCGGTCACCGGCCCGTCCGCGTTCTAGACTCTCGCGGATGTTCGAGGCGGCGAGTAGCTCGAGGTTCCAGGGGGGGCTCCTCCCGCGGCGGACGTTCCTCGCGCTCCTCGCGTTCGCGTCGCTCCTCGGGCCGCTTCTGGTCTTCCGCGAGACCGTCCGCGACCCGCTCGAGCGGATCCCCTGCGGCCGCCCCGTCCCGAACGAGCGGCTCGGAGACCCGGTCATCGTCCTGTCGGTGATGGGCCGGCAGTGGGCGCGATGGGACTCGGGCGACTTCTCGCGGCGCGACGACCGCGTCTTCGCGCCGTATCCCGATACCTGGCCTCTCGGAGAACCGTTCCTCCTGCCGTCGGCGATCGGTTACCCCTGGTCCCGCCTCGCGGACTCGGACGCGCTCGGCTACAACGTGCCGTACTTCCTCGCGACCGCGGTCGCCTGCTTCGCGGCAGGACTCCTCTGTGCCGATCTCGTCGGACCGGGTTGGGCCGCGCTCATCGGAGCGCTTCTTCTTGCCTGGAGCCCGGGTCGACTCAACAACTTCGGCGTCCTCGGAACGATCTGGGCGGGCTTCGTCTCGCTCGTCCTGCTCTTCGCGCTCCGGTACCTTCGGAGCGGGCGTGTCCGCGACGCGGCCGCCTGCGCCGCCGCCCTCCTCGTCGTCGGGCTGGGGAGCCCGTATCCGCTCGTCATGGGAACGGTCTCCGTCGCCGTCGTGGCCGCCGCCTCGGCGAGGAGCTTCCGACGTCCCGTACTCCTGGGGGTCGGCGGGAGCGCCGCGATCGTGCTCCTCGCGGTCGCATACGCCCCCTACCTCCACCTCGCCCGCGACTTCGACGCCCCCGTCGGCCTGCGGTCGATCGAGGTTCACGCGGCCGACCTCCTCTCGATTCTCCACACGGGCGTCTTCGCCGGGCCGCTCCGGGACCTTCTCGACGGCCTCGTCCCGGTCTTCCCCGAGGGAGCCTCGGCGCTCTTCCCGACGCTCACCGCGCTCGCCGCCTTCGGCGCGGGCGCCTTCCTGCTTCGACGGCGCGGCCCGTGGAGGCGGCGGGACGCGCGGCACGCCGCGCGATCGCTCGCCCCCTGGCTCCTCCTCGCCGGGATCTCCTTCGTCTTCGCTCTCGGGCCGACGATCCGTTTCGCGGGGCGCGCGCTCGGCCCCGGGCCGTACGCCCTCCTCGCCCAGCTGCCCGGCTTCTCCGGCATGCGAGGAATCCACCGGTGGGACCAGTGGTTCGGCCTCGGGGTGATCGTCACCGCGACCCTCGTCCTCGGCCGGCTCCTTCGCACGCTTCCCGCGCGCCGGGGGCAGCTCCTCCTCGTCGGCGTCGCCCCTCTCCTCGTCCTCGACCTCTGGACGAGGCCGGTGCCGGCGCAACCGGTCCCCGCGCCTTCGCCGTTCGACGCGGAGCTTCGAGCGCTCCCACGCGACGCGATCGTGGCGGTCTGGCCCTTCCGACGCGGCACGTCGGAACGCTCGTGGGCCGAGCAGCTCTCACACCGCCGCCGTGTCCTGAACGGCTTCCAGACCTATCCTCCGCCGATCCACTTCTGGCTCGACTCCTTCCTCTCGGACAAGCCGTTCGAGGCGGCGTTCGCCGCGTACTCCGAGCTCGGCGTCGCCGCGATCGAGGTCGACCTCGAGGCGGCCCCGCGCGGTTCGGGCGAGCGCCTCGGGGCGCTCCTCGCGTCGGGAGCCCTCCCCGGGGTCCGAGCCGCGATGGGGAGCCGGTCGCGGCTCCTCCTCCTCCTCGAGCCGAAGGCGCCGATCCTCGTCGATCCCCGAACGATCGAGGGGCTGAGCTTCGAAGGAGACTCGGCCGTCGTCGCGCGGGCCGAGGGGCGTCTCCTCTTCCGTCTCGGGAGCGGGCGGCTCGCGGTCGTCGTCGAGTCGCCGGCGGGCCCCGTCTCCGACGTCCTCCGGATCCCGGTCGTCGGCGCGGGCGAGCTGGGCACGCGCCTTTCACGTTCGCTCCCGCCCGGTGCCGTCGTCCGGGCCGCCGCCGACGGCCGCGAGATCGGACGGACCGGTCCGCCTCCTTCCCGCCCGCCGAGCGGATAATCCCCGAGCCCGTGCGCGACCTCGAGCCTCGACAGAGGCGGATCGTCCTCTTCGCCCTCGGGGCGGCCCTCGTGGTCTCCCTGGCGTGGACGACCTGGCTCGCTCACCTCGGGGTGGAGCGCGGCGCGCTCCTCCGCGCCCGACTCTGGCTCGCGCTCCTGGTCTTCGGCGTCCACTACGTGGGGGCGGTCGTCGTCCTGCTCAAGCGCCCGTCCGACCCCGCGAACCAGGCCCTCTTCCCGTTCCTGACCCTCCTCGGCGTCCTGAACGCGGGGCGCATCCTGGGAGTCGTGACGGGCGGCGTCACGTTCCAGGACCGGATCGCGTGGGCCGGCTCGACCGCCGTGCACTTCGTCGCGATCGCCTGGATCCTCGTGACGATCGGCGGCTTCTTCCCGGTGACTCGCCTGCACAGGCCGGGGCGGGCCTACTTCGTCGGCACGCTCGTCGCGATGGCGCCCCTGGCCTTCTACCTCAGGCGATGGTGGCTCGACGGCGGGGCGGCGGCCCCGGGCGGCGCGTGGAGGACCGGAGTGGCGATCGTGGCGCTCGCGGTCGACCTCTTCGTCTTCGTCTACTTCCTCTCCCTGGCCTGGGTCGCCCGGAAGGAGGACGTGCGACGGCGGGCACGCGTCGTCCTCGTGGCCGTCCTTCTCTACCTCGGCCTCTACATCTTCCTGCGCGACGTCCCGGCGGTCGCCGGTCGGAGCGCGCTTCTGCCGGTGCCGGTCCTCTCCACGCTTTCGGTCCTCCTGCCGCTCGCCCTCATCGTCGCGGCGACGCGCTTCCGCCTGTTCGAGGTCGATCGCCTCATCCGCCGGAGCGCCTCCTACGCCATCGCCTCGGGCGCCCTCGTCGTCCTCCTCCTGGCCGGGGTCCCGGCGCTCACGGCGCTCGTGGCTCTCGTCTCGCCCGCCCTCCAGGGGACGCTCACGACGGCCCTCGTCGCCGTGCTCCTCTTCCTCGTCTTCGACCCGCTCCGAAAGAGGGCGCAGATCGCGCTCGACCGGAAGTTCCGGCAGGGCGCGTACGACCCGGCGCAGCTCGTGACCGACGTCGTCGGGGATCTCCGGGACGCCGGGGAGGACCTGGCGGGCGTCGTCCTTCATCGGATCGCGTCCGCGCACCGGCCCGACCGGCAGGCCTTCTGGGTCTTCGCCCTCGAGGCGCCGGGAGCGGCCGTGCGGCCCGTGACGACGGGCGCCCTCGCGGACGTCCCCGGGCTGGACCGCGCAGCCGTCCTCCCGATGTCGGACCCTCTCGAGGCGCGCAACTCCTTTCACGCCCTGACGGCCGACGGCGGAGACCCGCCCTACGCCGAGGGAGAGCTCGCGAACGGCCTTCGGGCCGCCGGGTTCGTCGCGGCTCTGCCGCTCTTCTCGGGCGACGGGGAGCCGCTCGGCCTGATCGCGCTCGGCGCCAAGCGGACGGGAGAGACGTACGTCCCGGAGGAGCAGAGGATCCTCGGGACCGTCGCGGGGCACGTCGCCCTCGCCCTCGAGAGAGCGGCCCTGACGCGCCAGGTGGACGAGGACCGTCGCGTTCGCGAGAAGGTACTCGGGCACCTTCAGGAAGGCGGGAGCGGGGCGCTCTACGAATGCGAGCTCTGCGGCCGGGTCGCGGACGAGGACGACCTCGTCTGCACGGCCGACGGCCACGCGGTGAAGATGACGCAGGCCGTCCCTCGGCTCCTCGCCGGGCGCTACCGGCTCGACCGGCGGCTCGGCGAGGGAGGGATGGGGACCGTCTATGCCGCGCGAGACATCCGGGGCAATCGCGACGCGGCCGTGAAGGTGATCCGGGCCGAGCACCTCGCCGACCGGAGCGCCGTCGCCCGCTTCCGGCGGGAGGCCCGGCTGACGGCCCGCCTCGGACACCCGAATGCCGTCGCCGTCTACGACTACGGCGAGCTCCGGCCCGGCGGCGCGTTCCTCGTAATGGAGCTCCTCTCGGGCGGCTCGCTACGGAACGAGCTGATCCTCCGGAAGCCGATCCCCTTCCTCGAGACGGCCTGGGCGCTCGACCGCGCGCTCGACGTCCTCGCGGCGGCGCATGCCGCGGGCCTCGTTCACCGCGACGTCAAGCCCGACAACCTCTTCGTCACGCGCGGGCCGGGGGGGGCCACGAGGCTCAAGCTCCTCGACTTCGGCCTGGCGCGGGAAACGAAGGCGGAAGGCGGGGCCGAGAGCGGCGGGGCGATCTCCTCGGCGAGCATCCTGATGGGGACGCCCGGCTACATCGCGCCCGAGATCGTCTCGGGCGGAGAGGCGACGCCCGCCTCGGACCAGTGGGCGATCGCGGCGACCGGCGTGGAGCTCCTGACCGGAGTGCGGCTCAAGTTCGACCGACCCGACCTGACGCTCAAGTCCCTCGTCGAGGAGGTCGTCTCGGTCGTGACGACCGTCGCCTCGGGGGTCCCGGTCACCTACGCCCGCTCCCTCGCCAAGGGGATGGCGATGGACCCGGAAGACCGTTGGGTCAGCGTCCTCGCGCTCCGCCGCGCCCTCGACCGGAGCACCGGCGGGCGAATCCCGGGTGACGGCGACGTGGAGTTCGACGTCCTCCGGGAGGAGACGTAGCGGCCGCCGGGGCCGAGACGCCGGCGGGGCTCAGGCACCATCGGCGATCGAACGGTCGTCGAACGGCGACCCGCTCGCGCGACCTCTCCGGCTTTCCACGAGGGCGGCCCGGAGCTCCTCTTCGCTGATCAGCTCGAGGTGTCCCCAGCGATCCCGGTAGATCGTCCCCCTCCGGACCTGCTCCCGGGCCCAGTGAGCCCCCGAGTCCATTCCGGCGAGGTCTCCCACGACGAGGACCTCGGTCACGGCGTTCAGGAACGGGTGGATCGACCCCCCACGTGCCTCGATCTCTCGCTCGAGCGCGCGAAGCACCTCCGTCGGCTGGTTGCTGGCGACGACGAAAGACCGCCCGGCGAACCGGATGGGGGGCCGGACGTCCTCCTCAGGTGCCGTCCCGTTCGCGCTTCTCATAGACCTCCCCCTTTCGGGGAGCCGGTCCGAGGACGGACCCCGGTCTCGGCATCCCTCTACTCCTGATGAGGGATTCAGGGGGGTCCGAGTGCCCCTCTCCCCGAAGTTTTTTTCACTTTTTTTTGGGGAGGGGGGGCAGTTACGGGGGTCGAATCCCCTCATACGTAGTGAATGGGGTCTCGGCCCCTGGGCAAAGGCCGGTCGAAAGGGCCGGAATGGAGGATTCATGGATGTCCTGGTGTTGATCCTGCTTCTCGTCACCGGCCTCGGGGCGCCGTCGACGGACGGCACTTCGGAGACCTCCTCGGTCACGACATCGTCCACGACGACGGAACCGACGCTCAGCGATGGGGGGGACGGCGTGCGGAAGCAGCCGATCGGTTGACCGGAGCTTCTGTCAGGCCCGTTTCGCCGCCTCGAACCGGTCTCGACCGGAGAGGTAGTGGCGGAGCCGTCTGAGCCGGCCGGCCATCTCGTGGTCCCCGGCGTCGAGGCGGTCCAGGAGAACGGTCGCGTCCGGATCGTCCCGGACCTCGGGCGGAGCGTCTCCACGGATCGCTTCGACCAGCGCCCGGACCTCGCCGTAATTCCCGAGGGCCGCCTGCGCCTCGGCCAGGGCGAGCCTCGCGTAGTAGGCGTCGACCGAGAGCCCCTCCCGGGCGCAGAAAGCGACGAGCTTCTTCCCGCGGACGCGGACATCCTCGAACGTCCCCTCCTCGAGACCGAGGTTCAGCAGGTTTACCCGGACCGTCGTCGCGGCCGCCGAGAGGCCGTGCCGGACCGCGAGCTCGAGGGCCTGTCCGAAGGCCGATCTCGCCTCGGAGAGACGCCCGAGGTTCATGAGGATCCCGGCGCGGTTCTGCTGAATCGCCTCCCAGGGACCGGGGTCCACGTCCGGGTCGAGGCGCTCGAGGGCGGCGTCGAAGGCGTGCAGGGCCTCGCGGAACCGGGCCTCGCTGAAATGGACGAGTCCGATCGCTCCCTCGGCCCGGCCGACCCAGGGGTCCTGCCCGTCCGCGGCGAACGCCTCGCGCGCCGCGAGGAGACGGCTCAACGCGGCCTCGGATCGACCCGCCCCCCAGAGCGCCGAGCCGGCGTAGTAGTTGGCACGCGCGCGCAGCAGGGCGGGGGCGTCGGCCGCCTCGATCGCCGAAGAGGCCGCGAGTGCCCGCTCGCACGCCTCGTCGATCCGCCCCACGTAGACGAAGGACTGACTCTCCAGGAGGCCGATCTCGGCCGCGAGAAGCGCCTGGTCCCCTCCAACGTCTCCGTGCAGACGCTGGCGGATCGATCGGGCGAACGAGAGCGCCACCGATGGTCGCCGGGACGTGAGCCTCGAGGCGATCTGGAGCGCGTGCAGCGCGACGTCCGGGAAGTCGGGGCGAGCGGAGGCCTCGTCGAGCCAGGCCGGGAGAGCGTCGTCGTCGCGTTCCGCCGCGCGAACGAGCTCCTCCGCCCGGGCGAGCGTCCGGGAGAGGCGGGAGAGCGCCGCAGGCACGGGAACGCGGGGGCCCGATTCCGCTTTGGTCGCGAGCGCGGCGAGATCGGCCAGGTGCTCGCGGCCCGCCGCGAGCCCCTCGATCCTGTCCCGGCAGGTCGGGCAACTCGCGGCGTGCGGGTCGGGCGCCAGTCCCGGCGTCATCGCCCGCTCCAGCAGCTCCAGCTCTCCGAGATGACGATCAGCCGAGGGCATGGGCGAGCGTCCTCAGGCACTTCCGGTAGCGCTTGTAGACGGTGCGGGCGGCGGACGAGGAATCGGAGCCGGCGCGACTTCTGCCGCCGAGCAGGCAGCTCCGCATCATCGAGCGACAGACGGGAGAGAGGAGCGAGAACGCCTGCCGGAACCGGCAGGCGACCTCGATCCGCTCGCAGGAGTCGTCGGCCGCATCGAACCCGACCGGCGGAGCGACCTCCGTCCGGGCGAGCTGGCTCCGTCGCCGCAGGATTCCGAGGCATTCGCGTAGGAAGACCGAGGTGAGGTAGGCCTCGGGGGACCGGACGGACGGAGCGGCCAGGACGATGGCCGTCGCCGCCATCTGGAGCGCCTCCTCCGCGTCGTCCCGGCTGAGCCCGAAGCGGCGCGCGCCGAGGACGATGAGGCCCGGTCCCAGTCGGGAGTAGAGGTCTTCCCAGTCCCAGTAGCTCGGCTCCAGGCCGGCCGGTCGCTCCGCCTCCTTCGGCGTAGCGAATCGCGAAGCCGCCCAGGCCACGTTGTCGAGCGGTGCGGTCTCTCCCGGCACGGGGCGATTATCCCTGCCCCGGCCCTCCGAGGAAAACCCTCACGTTTCGGGGCACGACACGGAGCCGGTCGCCCGGGGAGGGCGCGAGCTCGGCGAAGCGCTCCCTCGAGATCTCGACCTTGAGGATCGTCCCGTCGTCGGGGGCGAGCTCGAGGCGGACGACGGCGCCGGCCGCAGCGACGTGTCGGACGGTGGCGGGGAAGCCCTCCACCCCTTCGAGGTCGCGCGAGAGGTCGATCTCCCAGGGACGAGCGTAGCCTGAGGCCGGGAGCGCGCCGTCGTGGGGGGCGTCGGGGTACGCGACGGAGAGAGGGCCGAGGTGGGCCCGGCCGTTCTCCACCCGGCCGTGGAAGATGTTCACGGAGCCGAGGAAGTCGAGGACGAACGGGTCCGCGGGGTGCTCGAAGAGGTCGGCCGGTGTCCCGTCCTGGACGACGCGCCCTCGGTCGAGGAGGACGACGCGGTCGGCCACCTCGAGCGCCTCCTCCTGGTCGTGGGTGACGAAGAGGCTCGTGAGGCGGATCTCGTCGTGGAGGCGGCGGAGCCAGCGGCGCAGCTCCTGGCGGACCCGCGCGTCGAGCGAACCGAACGGCTCGTCGAGGAGGAGGACCTTCGGCTCGACGGCGAGGGCGCGGGCGAGCGCGACACGCTGGCGCTGGCCGCCGGAGAGCTCGGACGGGAGACGGTCGCCGAGCCAGTCGAGCTGGACGAGCTTCAGGAGCTCGCCGACGCGCCGCTTCACGTCGGCCTCCGAAGGGCGCTCGCCGCGCGGCTTGACGCGGAGGCCGAACGCCACGTTCTCGAAGACGGTCATCCGGCGGAAGAGCGCGTAGTGCTGGAAGACGAAGCCGACGCGCCGCTCGCGGGCGTCGCGGCGCGTGGCGTCCTCCCCGTGGAAGAGGACGGTGCCGCGGTCGGGCTCCTCGAGGCCCGCGATGATCCGGAGGAGGCTCGTCTTGCCGCCGCCGGAAGGGCCGAGGAGGGCGACGAGCTCGCCGTCGCCGACGCGGAGGGAGACGTCGTCGAGCGCGAGGAAGCTCCCGAACGACTTCGAGACGGACCGAACCTCGATGCTCACGGGGCCTCCTCCCTCGCGCGGCGCGAGACGATCGCCTTCGCCACCATCGTGGCGAGGGCGACGAACGTGAGGAGCGAGGCGGCCGCGAACGCCCCCTGGAAGGCGTACTCGTTGTAGAGGGTCTCGACGTGGAGCGGGAGCGTGTTCGTCTCGCCGCGGACGTGCCCCGAGACGACGGAGACTGCCCCGAACTCGCCGACGGCGCGGGCGGTGCAGAGGACGATGCCGTAGAGGAGCGCCCACTTCACGTTCGGGAGCGTCACGCGGAAGAACGTCGTGAAGAAGCCGGCGCCGAGGACCCGGGCCGCCTCCTCCTCGTCGGTCCCCTGCGACTGCATGAGCGGGACGACCTCGCGCGCGACGAACGGGAACGTGACGAAGACGGTCGCCAGGACGATGCCCGGGAGGGCGAAGACGATCTCGAGCCCGCGGTCGGCGAGCCAGGGGCCGAAGAAGCCGGTGCGTCCGAAGAGGAGGACGAAGACGAGGCCAGCGACGACGGGCGAGACGGCGAACGGCAGGTCGACGAGCGTGAGGACGAAACTGCGCCCCGGGAAGCGGAACTTCCCGAGCGCCCAGCCCGCGGCGAGGCCGAAGAAGGCGTTCACGGGGACGGCGATCACCGCGACGAGGAGCGTCAGCTTCAGCGCGTGGCGGGCGTCGGGCTCGGTGACGGCGGCGAGCCAGGCGCGCGCGCCATCCCGGAAGGCCTCCACGAAGACCGCCGCGAGCGGGACGAAGAGGAAGAGGGCGAACGCCGCGAGGGCGAGGCCGATCAGGAGGAGCCGCACGGCGCGCGGCTCGCGGCTCCGCGGGGCGGTCACCGGACGGCCCTCGCCGCCCACGCCTCGAGGCGGTTCAGGACGAGGAGGAGGAGGAACGAGGCGACGAGGAGGAGCGTCGCGAGCGCGGTCGCCCCGGCCACGTCGTACTGCTCGAGCTTCGTCATGACGAGGAGCGGCGCGATCTCGGTCCTCATCGGCATGTTCCCGGAGATGAAGACGACCGAGCCGTATTCGCCGAGGCCCCGCGCGAACGCGAGCGTCGAGCCGGTGAGGAGCGCGGGGAGGAGCTCCGGGAGGAGGACGCGGCGGAAGGTCTCGAGACGCGTCGCGCCGAGGCTCGCCGCGGCCTCCTCGACCTCCGGGTCGAGGCTCGCGAGGACCGGCTGGAGCGTCCTCACGGTGAAGGGGAGGCCGAGGAAGACGAGCGCGACGCCGATGCCGAGCGGGGTGAACGCGACCGGGACGCCAAGTGCGGCGAGAGGCCTTCCGAGCCAGCCGGTCGGGGCGTAGAGCGTCGTGAGCGTGATCCCGGCGACGGCGGTCGGGAGCGCGAACGGGAGGTCGACGAGGGTGTCGAGGAGGCGCCGTCCCGGGAAGCGATAGCGGACCAGGACCCAGCCGAGGAGGAGGCCGAGGAGCGCCGAGACGGCCGCCGCCCCGAGCGAGACGAGGACCGAGAGCCTGACCGCGGCGACGACGCGCGGCGTCGAGACGGCGGCGAGGAACTCGCGCGGCGTTCCGCGGAGCGTCGTCGCCAGGAGCGCGGCGAGCGGCGCGAGGACGACGAGGGAGAGGAAGAGGAGCGTCACCCCGAGCGCCGGGCCGAAGCCGGGGAGGAGCGACGGGGAGACGCGGCGGCGGCTCACTTCGTCGTGAAGAGGGAGTCGAAGACGCCGCCGTCGTCGAAGTGCCGCTTCTGCGCGGCGCGCCAGCCGCCGAAGAGGGCGTCGATGGTGAAGGTCGCGACGGACGGGAAGGTGCGCCCGGCCTTCGCGGCGGCCTCGGCGAGGCGCGGCCGGTAGTGGTGGCGGGCGGCGATCGCCTGCGCCTCGGGCGTGTAGAGGAAGCGGAGGTACGCCTCGGCGACCGCGCGGGTCCCCTTCCTGTCCGCGACGGCGTCGACGACGGCCACCGGGGGCTCGGCGAGGATCGACGTCTTCGGGACGACGATCTCGACGCGCCCGGCCCCGGTCTCGGCCAGCGCGAGGTGCGCCTCGTTCTCCCAGGCGACGAGGACGTCGCCGAGCCCCCGCTGGACGAACGTCGTCGTCGAGCCGCGCGCGCCGGTGTCGAGGACGGCGACGTTCCGGAAGAGCCCGCCGACGAGGGCCTTCGCGGCCGCGTCGCTCCCGCCGGTCGTGAGGACGGAGCCCCATGCCGCGAGGTAGCCCCAGCGGGCCGCGCCGGACGTCTTCGGGTTCGGGCAGACGACGGAGACGCCCGGGCGCGCGAGGTCGCTCCAGTCGCGGATCCGCTTCGGGTTCCCGGACCTCACGAGGAAGACGATCGTCGACGTATAGGGGGAGGCGTTGTGGGGGAGGCGGGCCTGCCAGCCGCGCGCGACGAGGCCGCGGTCGGCGAGGGCGTCGACGTCGTACGCGAGGGCGAGCGTGACGACGTCGGCCCGGAGGCCGTCGATCACGGAGCGGGCCTGCTTCCCCGAGCCGCCGTGCGACATCTTCACGGTGACGGCGCGGCCGGTCCTCGCGAGGAAGTCCTTCGCGAAGGCGGCGTTCAGCTCGCGGTAGAGCTCCCGCGTCGGGTCGTAGGAGACGTTCAGGATCTCGACCGGCTCCGCGGCGCGCGCGGCGGCGCCGGCGAGAGCGTGGATCGCGAGGAGCGAGGCGGCGGAGGCCGCGAACCCGAGGAGGGAGCGGACGGGGCGTCGGGAATCGGTCATCACGTCTCCGGGACTCCGCCCCTCCTGCGGCGCGCGACGAGGATCTTCCGGTCGCGCTCGAGGAGGTCGGCGAGCGTCGTGTGGTCGAGGATCGCCGCGGCGGCGTTCCTCACGTCGAGGAAGAGGTCGAAGAGCCCGGCGTGCCGCGGCTCGGACGCGACGAGCCGGGTGAGCTCGGTGGCGTCGCCGAACGGCGCGAGCGGTCCGTCGAGGAGGCGGACGACGTCGCCGACGACGATCTCGGCCGGCGGGCGGCGAAGGCGATGGCCCCCTTCGCGTCCCCGGCGGCTCTCGACGACGCGGGCGTTCTTGAGGACGACGAGGATCGACTCGAGGAACTTCTCCGGGATCTCCTCGCGCTCGGCGATCTCGCGCGTCGCGACGATCCCTTCCTCCCAACGTCCCGCGAGGTGAAGGAGCGCCTTGAGGGCGTAGAGGCCGCGCTGGGAGACTTTCAAAGTATTCCTACAGGATTAGTAGGATATTTGCGGTCCCGGGCCTTCGTCAAGGACCGGAAGCCTCCTCGGCTTCTCCCGGGGCGGCGGGGTGCGTTACGTCCCGTGGTGGCGGCCGAACGACGGAGACGGAACGCCCCGGGGCGGGGGCCCCGGGGCGGCTCAGGAAGGGGCAGAGGCCGGGCGACGGGCGACCGGTCAGCGGTTCGGCTCGGGACAGTAGCGGTCGAACCCGCGGGATCGCTCGCGGCGGGCGAGCCGGTCCCCGTCGGGCGGGAGGAGGCCGAGCCGGACGAGCTGCGGCCGGAACTCGTAGCGGATCCGGAGGCGCGCGGCGGGGGAGCGCTCGAGGTCGAGGTCGACCCGGGTCACCTCGTGCCGCGTCCGGTCCCCCATCCCGGTCGCAGCGTATTCGTCGGAGAGGGACGGCGCGGCGGCCATCTTCTCGGCCGGAGCGCCGGCCTCGCCTTTGGCGCGGGACGCCTCGGAGCGGGGCGCGGCGTCTTTCGGGGCGCAGGCCGTCGGCGAGACCGGGAGGGCGGGCCGGACCTTCTCCCGGAAGAAGACCGCCTCGATGACGCCGAGGTCCTCCACTTTCCCGAGCGCGGCACCGTAGGAGTCGCGCTCGCCCGTGAAGACGAATCGACGGGCATGGGACGAGCTGACCTGCCAACCGTCGAGGACGACGGACTGGTACGGTTCCAGGATCCACTTCACGGCGGAGGCGGCATCCCGGCGGGAGGCGTCGATCGTATTGAGCCCGTCGACGGCCAGGGCGACCCCGACCCGGACGCCGAGCGGGTTCGTGACGCGAAGGGCGTACGGGTGCCCCTTCAGCGCCTCGACGTAGACGGAGCCCCCTTTCCGGAGCTCGGGGCGCTCCTCTCCGTCCACGAGGACGGATAGCTCGAAGCCGGCGCGCGTCGCTGCGGCGGCAGGGAAGGAAGCGGCGAAGGCGAGGGCGAGCGCGGCGGCGGTACGGGTTCTCATCGGCGTCCTCCGCCCGATGAGACCTTCCGACGGCAGGATGGTTCCCGGCGGCGGCCGCGAAAATGGAACCGAGTCGCGACGGGAGCCGGCGTGAGGAACGAGGCTCCCCGGCTCGAAAGGCCGCCCTTCGGGCGTTATGATGCCCCGCTTGCCTCGCGGGCGCCCCGGAACCGTTTCCGGCGGGCGCCAGGAGGTGGCATCGGAGTCCGACATCAGAAGCGAAACGAAACGCCGGTGCGCCGCTCGGGGGGATGGGGGGGAGACGTTCTCCCGCCTCCGGCCGGGCGCGGCCGGCACGGGAAGAAGGGCATGAACGTACTCGTCCTCAACTGCGGATCGTCCTCCTTGAAGTTCGCGGTCATCGACCCCGACACGTCCGTCGAGCACGTCTCCGGCATCGCGCAGCGGCTCGGCTCGCCCGAGGCCTCGCTCGACGTGAAGCGGAACGGCACGAAGAGCACGCGGCCGATCCCGGGCGCCCTCCACGACGAAGCGCTCCACGGCGTCGTCGACGCCCTGAAGGAGCTCGGTCTCGCCGACGGCCTCCTCGCCGTCGGGCACCGCGTCGTCCACGGCGGATCCAAGTTCGCCGGCTCGATGGCGATCACGCCCGAGGTCGTCGCGAAGATGGAGGAGTGCATCCCGCTCGGGCCGCTGCACAACCCGCCGAACCTCGTCGGGATCCGGATCGCGCAGAGCCTCTTCCCGGACCTCCTGCAGGTCGGCGTCTTCGACACGGCCTTTCACCAGACGATGCCGCCCGTCGCCTACACCTACCCGGTGCCGTTCGAGTGGCTCGAGAAGCACTCCGTCCGGCGCTACGGCTTCCACGGGACGAGCCACCGCTTCGTGGCGCGCGAGGCGCTTCGCCTCGCGGGGCTCCCGGCGGACGACCACGCGATCGTGACGGCCCACCTCGGCAACGGCTGCTCCGCGGCGGCGATCCGGAACGGGAAGAGCGTCGACACGACGATGGGGCTGACCCCGCTCGAGGGGCTGATGATGGGGACCCGCTGCGGCTCGATCGACCCGGCGATCATCGGCCACGTTGCCGACGCGACGGGGAAGAGCGCGAAGGAGATCCTCGACTCCCTGAACAAGAAGTCGGGGCTCCTCGGCGTCTCGGGCCTCTCGAACGACATGCGGACGGTCGAGGAGGCCGCCTCGAACGGGAACGACCGCGCGAAGCTCGCGCTCGACATCTTCTGCTACGTCCTCGCCAAGACGATCGCCGCGCTCGTCGTCCCGCTCGGACGCCTCGACGCGCTCGTCTTCACGGGCGGGATCGGCGAGAACTCCACGACGGTCCGCGCGATGACGCTCGGCCGCCTCGGCTTCCTCGGCCTCGCGCTCGACGAGGCGGCGAACGCGAAGCACGGCCGCGCGCAGCACGGCCGGATCACGACCGGCACGAAGCCGCAGGCCCTCGTCGTCCCGACGAACGAAGAGCTGATGATCGCCGAGGACGCCGCGCAGATCGCCCGCGGCGCCTGAGACGGAAGGAAGGGAAGCCCAGATGCGCACCACCGTCCTCGTCGCCCCCGCCGGCCGCGGCGTCGGCCTGACGACCGCCTGCCTCGGCATCGTCCGCGCCCTCGACCGCGAGGGGATCCGCGTCGCCTTCGCCAAGCCCGTCGCGAACCGCGAGCCCGACCACACCATCCCGCTCCTCTCGCTCGGCGCGCACTTCGCGATCCCGCCGGCGGTCCCCCGCGCCGAGGCGGAAGGTCTCCTCGCCGACGGCGACGACCAGACTCTCATGGAGCGCGTCGTCGCCATCGCCAACGAGGCGGGCGAGGACGTCGACGTCCTCATCGTCCAGGGGATGCACCCCGAGATGGGGATGGTCCACTCGGCGCGCGTGAACGCGCTCATGCTCAAGGCCCTCGACGCGGAGCTCGTCCTCGTCGCGGCCCCGTCCGACCAGACGGCCGCCGAGGTCGCGGAGACGGTCGCCATCGCGGCGCGCGGCTACGGGGCGTTCTCGGAGGGACGGGGCGTCGGCTGCATCCTCAACCGCGTCTGCGACCGCCGGGGGATGCCGGCCGAGCCGGAGGTCGACTCCTTCGGCCCGAGCGCCGGCGGCTGCGGCGCGTGCGCGCCGGCGGGCCTCTCGGAGACGTGCATGAAGGACCACCATGCGGCGCTCGAGGCGGAAGGGATCCGCCCGATCGCGATCGTCCCGTGCAACTCCGACCTGATGTCCCCCCGTGTGAAGGACATCGGCGACGCCCTCCGTGCCCAGTTCCTCTACACCGGAGAGGCGGCGACCCGCCGCGTGCGGGACGTCGCGATCTGCGCGATGACGGTCCCGAACGCGATGAAGGCGATGAAGCCCGGGACGCTCGTCCTGACACCGGGCGACCGGAGCGACATACTCCTCGCCTCGGCGATGACGGTCCAGAGCGGGACGCCGCTCGCCGGCGTCGTCCTCACGGGCGGGCTCGGCCCCGACCGCGGCGTCCTCGACCTCTGCCGGAAGGTCTTCGACGCGGGCCTGCCTCTCCTGCAGGTGAAGGCCTCGAGCTACCGGGCGGCGGCGCAGGTCGCCTCGATGAACCCGACGATCCCGATCGACGACGCGGACCGCGTCGAGCGGACGATGAGCTTCGTGGCCGACCACGTCGACCTCGCCTGGGCGCGCGCCTTCGCGAAGCCGGCGCGCGTCCCGCGCCTCTCGCCCCCCGCCTTCCGCCACCGCCTCGTGGAGACGGCGAAGGCCGACGTGAAGCGGATCGTCCTCCCCGAGGGGGCCGAGCCGCGCACCGTCGCGGCCGCCTCCATCGTCGCCTCCCGCGGCATCGCGAAGTGCGTCCTCCTCGGCAATCCCGACGAGGTACGCGACGTTGCCGGGCGGCAGGGGCTGACGCTTCCCGACTCCGTCGAGATCGTGAACCCCGCTTCCGTCGCCCACCGCTACATCGCGCCGCTCGTCGAGCGGCGCAAGTCGAAGGGGATGACCCCGGAGCGCGCCGAGCTGGAGCTCCAGGACGCGATCATGGTCGGGACGATGATGATGGCGCTCGACGAGGCCGACGGCCTCGTCTCGGGCGCCGTCCACACGACGGCGCACACGATCCGGCCGGCCCTGCAGATCATCAAGACGGTCCCGGGCTGCAACCTCGTGTCGAGCATCTTCTTCATGTGCCTGCCGGACCAGGTCCTCGTCTTCGGCGACTGCGCCGTGAACCCGAACCCGACGGCGGCCGAGCTGGCCGACATCGCGATCCAGAGCGCCGACTCGGCGATCGCGTTCGGCGTCCCGGCGCGGGTCGCGATGCTCTCCTACTCGACCGGCACGAGCGGAACGGGTGAGGACGTCGAGAAGGTGAAGGAGGCGACCCGGATCGCGAAGGAGCTCCGGCCCGACCTCGCCCTCGACGGGCCGCTCCAGTACGACGCCGCCGTCATGCCCGACGTGGCGCGGCTGAAGGCGCCGAAGTCCGACGTCGCCGGCAAGGCGACGGTCCTCATCTTCCCCGACCTGAACACGGGCAACGTCACCTACAAGGCGGTCCAGCGCTCGGCCAACGTCGTCTCGATCGGGCCGATGCTCCAGGGCCTCGCCAAGCCGGTGAACGACCTCTCTCGCGGCTGCCTCGTCGAGGACATCGTCTTCACGATCAACCTCACCGCGATCCAGGCGCAGCAGGCCGCCCGCGCCCGCACGACCCGGGGCTGACCGGTCCTCCCGGAGGGCCGCGCGCGCCGCGAGCGTGCGCGGCCCTCCGTATCCCCTCGGGACGCGCCGGGCTGCCCCGCCCCTTCACGATTCGCCCGGGAAGGGGCAAGATCCGGACATGAAGAACGTCCTCGCGCGCCGCATCGCCGCCGTATTCGTCGCGGCCGCCTTCGGGGTGGCCTGCGTCACGAATCCCGTCACCGGGAAGTCGCAGCTCTCGCTCCTGGGCGAGGAGGAGGAGAAGGCCCTCGGCGCCCAGGCGTACGGCCCGCTGATCCAGGAGTCGTACGGGCCGGTCAACGACCCGGGCCTCCAGAAGTTCCTCGACGGCGTCGGGCAGGGCCTCGCGAAGGTCTCCCACCGGCCCGCTCTCGACTACGAGTTCACCGTCGTCAACGCGAACTACGACAACGCGTTCGCCCTGCCGGGCGGGAAGATCTGCATCACGCGCGGCCTCCTCTCCCGGATGACGACCGAGGACCAGCTCGCGGGCGTCGTCGGGCACGAGATCGGGCACGTCACCGCGCGGCACGGCGCCCAGCAGTACACGAAACAGATGCTCATCGGCGGCCTCCTCGGGATCGGCGGGATGATTCTCGAGGCGGAGGAGGTCCGCGGCGCGCCGCTCATCATGGCGGCCGCCGGCATCGGCGGGCAGCTCGTCCTCCTCCGGTACTCCCGGGATCACGAGCGCCAGAGCGACGAGCTCGGGATGGAGTACATGGCGCGCGCCGGCTACAACCCGAAGGGCTTCGTCGAGTCGATGGAGATCCTGAAGGCCGGGCACGACACGGAGCCGTCGAAGCTCGAGGCGATGTTCCAGAGCCACCCGCTGACCTCGGAGCGGATCGAGACGGCCCGCCGGCGCTCCGCGGAGAAGTACCCGGAGCAGCTCGGCCGGCCGGTTCGCACCGAGACTTTCGGGGCCTCGACCCGCGCCCTCAAGTCGGAGGCCCCCGCCTTCAAGCTGATGGACGAAGGGGAGAAGCTCCTCGCGAAGAAGGACGCCCGCGCGGCGGCGGCGAAGTTCGACGAGGCGGCGCGCCTCGCGCCGCGGCAGGCGATCCTTCCCGCGCTGAAGGCGATCGCCCTCGTCGAGGCGAACGAGCTTCGGTCCGCCCGGGAGTCCGCGCGCGAGGCGGCCCGCCGCGACCCGGCGCTCTTCCACGGCCGGCTCGCGGGGGGGCTCTCGGCCTACCGGCTCTCCGACTGGCGCGACGCGATCTCCGAGCTCGAGACGGCGGAGAAGTCCGTCGGCGCCCAGCTCGTGACGACCTACTACCTCGGCCGGAGCCTCGAGGCGCTCGGCGACCGGGGCCAGGCGGCCGAGAAATACAAGCTCATCCTCCAGAGCGGCGCGACCGGAGAGCAGGCCGACTACGCGAAGAGGCGGCTCCTGGAGTGGGGAGTCATCTCGCAGACGCCGCAGCAGCAGCCTTACCCCCAGCAGCAGCCTCAGCAGCCCTACCCGCGCTGAGGAGCGGCGCCGCGCCCGCGGCGCGGCCCGCGCACCGGAGCCCCCGGTCGGCCCGCGCCCTCCGCGCGGGCCGTCTCGTCTCTACCGTTTCCCGAGGAGAGTCAGGATGCCGGTCGACATCGCCGGGACGTAGGTGATGAGGAGGACGCCCGCTCCGAGGATCAGGAGGTAGGGGACCGCGTGGCGGTAGAGCTTCGGGAGCGGGATGCCGAAACGCGAGGAGGAGAGGAAGAGGTTCAGGCCGACGGGGGGGAAGAGGAAGCCGAGCTCGAGGTTCGCGAGGAAGATGACGCCGAGGTGGATCGGGTCGATCCCGAACGCGGCGCCCATCGGAGCGACGAGCGGCGCGAGGATGACGATCGCCGAGTAGATCTCGAGGACGCTCCCCAGGACGAGCAGGATCCCGTTCAGGACGAGGAGGAAGACGAGCGGCGAGGAGACGTGCGCCTTCACGTACTCGAGGAGCGCTGCGGGGATCATCGCGTCGACGAGCCAGCTCGTCAGCCCCATGGCGATCGACAGGAGGATCAGGACGGCGCCCATGAGCGCCCCGGCCTTCACGAGGACGCCGGGGAGCTGCCGGAACGGGTGGATGTCGCGCGTGACGAAGCACTCGACGATCGCGGCGTAGGCGCAGGCGGCGGCGGAGGCCTCGACCATCGAGGCGAAGCCGCTCGCGAAGAGGACGACGACGAGGACGGGCAGCGCGAGCTCCCACTTCGCTTCCCAGAACGAGGCGCCCAGCTCGCGGAGCGCGAAGCGCGGCCGCGACCGGCCCTCGGCGTCCAGCTTCAGCCCCTGCCGGATACCCCAGGCCGCCGTCAGGACGACGAGGAGGAATCCGGGAACGAGCCCGGCGAGGTAGAGCGAGTCGGCCGGGACCGAGGCGACGACGCTGTAGAGGATGACCGGCAGCGACGGCGGGAAGAGGAGGCCGAGGCTCCCGGCGGCCGTCACGAGGCCGAGGGAGAAGCCCTCCGGGTAGCCGTCGTCGCGGAGGATCGGGTAGACGAGGCCGCCGAGCGCGATGATCGTGACACCCGAGCCGCCGGTGAACGTCGTGAAGAGGGCGCAGACCGCCGCGACCATGACGGCGATGCCGCCCGGCATCCAGCCGAAGAGCGCGCGGAAGAAGCGGACGAGGCGCGCGGAGGCGCCTCCTTCCGCCAGGATGTAGCCCGCGGCCGTCAGGAGCGGGATCGCCGGGAGCGTTGGCGAGGCGACGAGGCGGTAGACCTCTGCCGATACGGCCGCGACGGGGACGGCGTCCTTCCAGAAGAGGAGGCAGGCGAGCCCTCCCATTGCGACGAAGACGGGGGCTCCGAGGAGCGCCGCGAGGAGGATGACCGCGGCGAGCGGAAGGACGAGCTTCGGCGCGCTCGCCTCCGGCACGAGGGAGAGGAGCCAGGGCGAGGCGAGCGCCGCGAGGGCGGCGAACCGGCCCCTGGCCCCGTCCGAGGCCTTCCAGGCGAAGCGGATCGCCATCAGGAGGAGGGCCGCCGGCATGACGAGCTCGGCGATCCACTCCGGGAGGCCGAAGGAGAGGACCTTCGCCTGCTCGCGGTCGGCCTTCACGAGGCCGACGCTCGCCCAGGAGAGGACGGCGCAGACGGCGGCCGCGACGGAGAACGCGAAGAGCCGGGCCAGCCGCCGGGCCCGGCCGCTCCCGAGGAGCTCGGCGGTCGAGAGGGTCAGGTGGGTCCCCTCGCGCGTCGCGAGGAGACCTCCGACGAAGGCGATCCAGAGCGTGACGAGCTGGAGGATCGACCCGGAGCCGGGGACGTGGAACCCCCCGAGCGGCCGGCCGAACGCGTCGATCAGCGGGAGGACGGTCGCGACCGCGAGCGCCGCGACGAGGAGCGACTGCTCCGCCTTCCCGAGGAGCGCGCCGGCTCTCACTTCTTCGGCGCCGCGGCCTTCTTCGCCCGGAAGTCGGCCAGGATCTTCCGTGCCTCGTCGAAGGCGGCCTCGGGGACGATCTTGCCGCGGACCTTCGGATAGGCCGCCTCGGCGGCCGCCCGCCAGAGCGCCTCCGTCTTCGCGTCGATCGCGATCACGTTGAGCCCGCGCTTCTGCATCGCCGCGACGTCGCGTGCCTCGGCCGCGCGGCTCTCGGACCGGAGGCGCGCGCCCGCCTCCGCCGCGGCGGCCCGAAGCGCCCTCTGGTCCTCCGGCGAGATCTTGTCCCACGTCGCCTTGCTGACGACGGTCGCCCCGAGGAGGAGGGCCCACTTCACGTCGGTCAGGTTCTTTGCATGCTGGTACCACTGGAGGAGGACGGCCGCCGTCGGCGTCGTCGGGAGCGCCGAGACGAGGCCCGTCTGGAGCGCCGTCGAGATCTCCGTCGACGGGAGCGGCACCGGGTTGAAGCCGGCCCCTTTCCAGATCTCGAGGGCGTCGGTGTCGTTCCCCCAGGCGAAGAGCTTGAGCGGCTTGAGGTCGGAGGGCGTCCTCACGGGCGTCTTCGTGAAGAAGCGGACCCAGCCGGCGTCGGCCCAGTTCAGGACGACGAACCCTTTCGCGGCGATCGACGCCTCGAGCTTCGGGCCGTAGACGGCGAGGACGTGGTCGACCTCGTCGTACGAGGCGTAGAGCATCGGCACCTGGAGCGCCATGACGGACGGGTCGATCGCGGAGACGCCGGAGCTCGTCAGGAGGCCGGCGTTCAGGCTCCCGAGGCGCATCTTCCGGACGACGTCCGCGTCGTCGCCCGCGACGCTCCCGGGGTAGAGGCGGACGGTGACGCGCCCCTGCGTCGCCGTCTTCCACTTCTCGGCCATCTCCTTGAGGATGAGGTGGTAGCTCGAGCCGTCGGGGGCGAGCGTCGCCATCTTCACGACGACCTGCGCGCGGGCCGGGGAGGCGACCGCGAGGAAAAGGGCGAGCGCGGGGAGGAGGAGCCGCCGTCGGGCGGCCTGAGGGCTGCGAGCTGTCATTTCGTTCTACTCCAGGAAGAGCTCGTCGGCGCGCGCGAGGAGCCAGGCGGCCCGGCGCCGCGCGACAGTGTTGGCGAGCCGAAGCTCGGGGACGGCGTCCGGGTCGACCGCGAGGGCCTTCTGCAGGAGCTCCTCGAACTCGGGCCGGTTCTGGGCGCCGACGGAGACGGTCTCGGCGAAGGAGACGTACGGGGCCGCGCGTCTGCCGTCGGAAAGCGCGACGGCGCGTTCGAGGTGCCTGCGGGCGCGCTCGACGGAGCCGCCGGCTGCCGCCGGACGGCCCCCCTCGAACGAGATGAAGAAGTCGTGGATCGAGCCCTTCCCGAACGCCTCGTCGAGCTCGAGGGCGCGACGCTCGAGGGCTTCGGCGAGCCCCTGGTCGGCCGTCAGCTCGGCGTCCTCCTTGGAGAGGGAGATCGCCGCGCCCCAGGCCGCGCCCGTCCAGTAGAGGAGGGGGACGTCGGTCTTCGTCGCCGCGGCGAGCGTCGCCCCGCGGCGCGCCTCGTCGCGCAGGCCCGCCTCGAAGCCCGGGTGGCGGGCCTCGAGGCCCCGGAGGCCGTACTGGAGCGCTCGGGCGTAGAGCTTCCGGGCCCGGGCGCGGAGCGCCGTCGCCCGGGCGAGGTCCTTCTCCTCGACGAAGTCGGCCTCGGCCTGGACGAACGCGAAGGCGTACTGCGTGAAGCCGCTCGACGCGGCGAGGAGGAGTCCGTCGTGCTTCGGCGTCTCGGCGAGGAGCGCCTCCATCGTCTTGAGGCCGAACGGAATCGCCGCCGCGACGAGCTCGGGGTCGTCATCCGTGGCGTAGGTGTCGCCGCCGGCCGCGAGGGCGTTCGCGAGGGAGTTCACGGCGACCTTTCGGACCGAGCAGCCCGAAGCGAGGAGCGAGGCGGCGAGGAAGGGCGAGAGGGCTCCGGCCCAGCGACGGGTGCGTGCCATCCGTCACGAGAATAAACCGCGCGGAGGGGTTCCCGTCTACTCCGTTGCTGCTAGAGTAAGTCCCACCGGCCCATGGATTCGAGACGCCCGGTGCATCCGCGAGGATGCCGGAGGCGAAAGGAGCGATGATGTCGCAGAGAGCGGCTCTCCGCGGGTTCTTCCTCTGCATCCTTGCCCTCCTGTTCGGGCGGCCTCTCCTGGGGCAGTCGGGGACGATCACCTTCGCGCCGGACCCTGTCCAGGTCCGCGTCGGGGAGATCTCGCAGGTCGTCACTGCGACGATCGAGTACCTCGGGACGCCGCCGGGCGGCGCGCAGACCCTGTCCTTCAACGGAGGCGACGGGATCTCGGGCGCGACGACCAGCCCGTCGACGATCACGTTCACTCCCGTCGTGGGGGGGCCGACGACGGTCCTGTTCCAGCTCGTCGCGGCGGCCGACGCGTTTCCGGGACCCTTCGAGGCGAGCGCTTCCACCACCGGCGCCTTCGGCCTGATGAACTACGAGATCCTGCCCTTCTCCGTCTCGCCGGACTCCGTTCTCGTCGGGGCGGGCAATACGGTGAGCGGGCTCACGGCGACGGTCTCGTACCCCGACTTCACGCCGACGGGGCCGCAGCAGCTCACGTTCTCCGGCCTCCCGGCGGGCGCGAGCCCGGTCCCGTCACCCGTCTCGTTCACCGTGACGGGAACGGGCGCGGTCGTCGGGTTCGGCATCGCCACGAGCCCGGCCACGCCTCCCGGAAACTACACGGTCACCGTCGGCACGACGCCCGTGGCCACCGGGACCGACACGTTCCAGCTGCTGGTCGCCCCCGGGAGCTCCATCTCGATCTCGCCGACCTCCACGACGGTGCTCCCCGGCGAGACGACGGCGGAGCTGACGGCGACCGTCGCCTTCGGTCCTCCGGTGCCGACCGGACCACAGCAGCTCGTCTTCTCGGGGCTCCCGCCGGGAGCGGCTCCGGTCCCCTCGCCGGTCTCGTTCTTCATCAGCCAGATCCCGACTGTCGCCGTGCCGTTCTCCATCGCGACGAGCGCGGCGACGCCTCCGGGGAGCTACGTCGTGACCGTCGGCACGAGCCCGGCGAGCGCCGGGACGGCCTCGTTCGAGCTCGTCGTGGCCGCCTCGGGGCGCCTCGACCTCTCGCTCGCGTCGTCCTCGCTCGACCTCTGTCCGGGCGGTGCCGCCGTGGAGAACGCCGTGACGGTCACCCCCGCTGATGGATTCGAGGGGAGCGCGGAGGTGACGTTCCCGCTCCTGCCCGCCGAGCTTGTCGTCACTCCGCTCTCCGTTCCCGTGGATGCCATGCCGCCGGCGCAGACGGTGTCGTTCGCCGTCGCGGCCCGGCCGGACGCGACGCCGGGGCAGAAGGTCGTCGTCGTCCGGGTGGCCAGCCCGTTCGGCGCCGGCGCCCTCACCTCGTTCACCGTGAACGTCGCGGCGCCGGGCTTCACGCCGGCTCTCTCGCCCGAAGCCCTGACGCTGGACGCGGGAGGCGGGACGGAGAAGGTCATCGTCTCTCTCGCGGCAT
>JAKPXO010000521.1 GCA_029567505.1 Acidobacteriota bacterium | reverse complement strand
AGCTCGCCGACGAGCGCTTCCAGCGCGGGCAGCGTCCGGACGCGGTCGTTCTGCGCCACGGTCCGCTCGAGCTCGCCCACCTTCACGCTGACCGCCCGGATGATCACCGGCGCGCTCGGCGCGTCCGGCGCGGGTCGGGGCTCCTTCCCGGGCCGCGGGCGCTCCGGCATCTCGTACAGGCCGGCGGCGAGGGTCCGCTTCAGGAGCTCCTTGTGCTCCTCTGGCGAGAGGAGGAACTGCTTCTCCTGGTTCCAGACTCCCACCCCGGAGCCATAGACGACGACGCCCCGACGGTCCGGGCGGCCGCCCACGACCTCGAGCCGCACCTCGGAAAGCGGCCGCTGGCCTGCCAGCACTTCCTCGACCCTCTTCCGCAGGTTCGGTTGGAGCTCGTCGCCCCGCGCCGTGCCGCTCGCGAGAGGGAGAAGTACGGCCGCCAGCGCGAGGCTAGCGCCGAAGAGGCACCTCCGCTGGAGCGCGGCCAGAGAACTCAACGCCACCGAGCCGCGCGCGCGCGGCTCTCTTCCTCTCACGTTAGCCGGCTTCGACAGGACTCGCCCTCCCGCCTACCGGGCGACCGGCAGGCACCTACTCGCGCGGACAGGGGGCCGCGGACCTTGATGGCGTCCGCTCCTCCCCGACCCGGAACCCCGGTCTGTCTGGATCACCGAGCCAGGATATGCCGCGCTCGCGGATGGCGTCAAGCACGATCCTCTGCCTTCCCACGCTTTCGGGCGGCCCGGGCGACGGATCGGCGGCGTCCGCCCCTTTCCGGCCCTCAGCGGTCCCGGTTCTCGGCCGTCGCCCCGCCCGACCCGTTGCGCGCCCACTCGCGGTAGCGATCGCAGACGTCCTTCGGCTCGCCGTCGGCCACGACCTCGCCGTCGAGGAGCCAGATCGCGCGGTGGCAGGTCTTCTCCACGACCGGGAGCGAGTGGCTGACGAGGAAGAACGTCTTCCCCCTCTCCCGGAAGCCGGCCATGCGCTCCTGGCACTTCGCGACGAAGCGCTCGTCGCCCACGGAGAGCATCTCGTCGACGAGAAGGATGTCGGGATCGACGTCGGTCGCGGTCGCGAAGGCGATGCGCGCCGACATCCCTGTGGAGTACGTCCTCACCGGAGCGTCGAGGAAGCCCTCGATCTCTGCGAACCCCGCGATCGCGCCCATCCGCGCCTCCATCTCGGCCCGCGACCGGCCGAGAAGCGTCCCCTGCAGGACGACGTTCTCGCGCCCAGAGAGCTCCGAGTGGAAGCCGATTCCGAGCTGGAGGAGAGGGGCCACCCGGCCGCGGACGACGACCCGTCCCTCGGTGGGCCGGCAGACCCTCGCGATGACCTTCATCATCGTGCTCTTGCCGGCCCCGTTCGGTCCGATGACCCCGACACGCTCGCCGTGGGCCACGCTCAGCGAGACGCCGCGGAGAGCGACCAGCTCGTCGTGCTCGATTCGCCCCTGGAGCCTGCGGATCGCGTATTCCTTGATGGACGACACGACCTCCTTCGGCACCCGATAGCGAACCGTGACCCCCTCGAGCCGGATCGCCTGCGGCGCCTCAGGCGCCACGCCCGTACTCCTCGATCCGGGACGCGTAGAAGGCCCACCCGACCGCCAGCGAGGCCACCGCCACGACGACCGCGAACGCGAGCGTGTTCCTCCCCGGCAGCCAGCCGTCGTAAATGGGGGCGCGGAAGACCTCGACGAGGTAGGTCATCGGGTTGAAGCGGACGAGCCAGCGCCAGCTCTCCGGGACGAGGGAAGGCTCGTAGACGATCGGCGTGAGGAAGAACCAGGGCGTCAGGAGCGTCGTGTAGGTGTCGCGCACGTCGGCGAACCGCGAGGCGAGCGTGAAGACGACGAGGCCGACCCCCGTGCAGAACATCGCGCCGAGCACGACGGCCACGGGCAGGAAGAGCCAGGTCGCGTGGAACGGGTGGCCCGTGACCGCCACGATGAGGACGAGGGGGACGAGCGAGAAGAGGAGGTTGACGAGCCCGACCCCGACCGCCGAAACCACGAAGACCGAGCGCGGCACGTAAATGCGGCGCGTCGTCTCCGCGGCGTCCATCGAAAGCGAGGCCGCGTGCCCCGTCGACTGCGAGAAGAAGTTCCAGAAGAGGATCCCCCCCAGGAAGTAGACGGGGAAGCGCTCGATCCCCTGGCGGAGGATGACGGAGAAGA
>JAKPXO010000032.1 GCA_029567505.1 Acidobacteriota bacterium | reverse complement strand
CGTTCGTAGCTCCGGCCTTTTTCTGGTTCTCGCGGGCGAGCGCGAGCATCTCGTCGGTCATGTCGAGGCCGTAGGCCTTGCCCGTCGGCCCGACCCGCTTCGCCGAGAGGAGGACGTCGATGCCGCCGCCGGAGCCGAGGTCGAGGACGACCTGCCCCTCCTCGAGCTTCGCGAGGGCGGTCGGGTTGCCGCAGCCGAGCGAGGCCTGGACGGCCGTCGTCGGGAGGAGCGCCGTCTCGTGGTCGGCGTAGAGGTTCGAGGTGATCGGGTCGCCGGAGAGGCCGGAGGCCGAGGGGGCGGTGCCGCAGCAGGCCGACGGCGCCGGGCCGCAGCAGCTCGTGCGCCCCTCCTTCACCTGCAGGGCGGCCTTCCCGTACTTCTCCCTCACCACGTCGCGGATTTCGTTGTCGTTCATGGCGTGTCTCCTTCTATCAAGAATTCTCGATACGTTCCAGAAAAAAAGGGTTTCAGGTGCGGCAGCAGCTCGCGGCGCACGACTTCGCGGCCGCCTCGAGCTCCTCGAGGGCGACCCGGATCTCCTCCACCGCCTCGGGGACGAGGGAGTAGTGGATCCAGCGCCCCTCCCGCCGGTCCTTCACGAGGCCGGCGTCCTTCAGGGTCTTCATGTGGAACGAGAGGCGGGACTGCTGGGCGACGAGGAGCCCCGTCAGGTTGCAGACACACTGCTCGCCGTTCCGGAGAGCCGCGAGGATCCGGATCCGGGTCGGGTCCGACAGGGCGTGGAACAGGTCGGCGAGACGCTCCGCGCGGTCCTCCCTCGCGAGCGGGAGGCCGGTCCGGACCGGCTTTGCGCGGGACGCCGTCGTGGCCATGGGGATCAATATATCCACGAAAGTTGATATGTCAAGGGGGGGGAGATGAGATTCGAAGACGCTTCGTGGTGCGCGGCGGGGCGCTCGAGGACGAGCTCGGAGCGCCCCGGGCCGAAGGGGGCGCGACGGGCTACTCCGGAGCGGCTCTGGCCGTGAGCTGCTCGATCAGCCACTGCCGGAACGACAGCAGCTCGTCGGCCTGGCGCGCGTCCCGCCCGAGCGCCTTCACCGCGGGGCGCGGGTCGTAGTCCTTCAGCATCCAGACGAGTGTCAGCGGCGAGAACCCAGCATCCTTCTTCGGAGCGTCGCGCAGTGCTGCTCCGAGGTCGCCCCCGGCGTCCAGGAGCGCCTTGACGTCGGGCAGGTCGCGGACCTCGGAGCGTTCGAGCAGCGTGGCGAGCTTGCTGGCGAGGATCTCGCGTCTGCCGTCCACCGAGATCGCCGCACCCTCGATGAGGGCCTCCTCCGGGGGCTCGATGGCCGCGAAGGGTTCGGCGACGAGGTCCACGACACAGGTGTCGCGTCCGTCCGACACCCGGAGCTCTCCGAACGCAGGCGCCGTCGTCAGAGACAACGTCCAGCGGGGGGGATCCCGGCGAGTGAACCGAGAATGCGGGTCTGGAATCGTGTCAGCCTACTGCCAGACGCGACCCTGGCCTTCCCACGTCTCGAAGAGCCACGACAAGAACTCGCGCGTGCGGCCGAGACACCGGGTGAGTCGCGGCCAGAGATCCCGGATTTCGCCGGGGCCGACGAACAGGAAGACGTCGTCGGCCTTGGCCTGGCGCATGAGCTTCCCGATCAGATAGGCGCGAACCTCAGGGTCGGGATCCGCGAGACCCTTGCGGAACTGGCTGAGCGTCAGATCGCAGTCCCAGAGAAAGTCGGGACGATCCTGCGCATCGGTCAGCCGTTCCCGGGGCGTGAAGCTCAACACGCGGCGAGCGTCGCAGACCCGGGAAGGGCAGGAGGCAATCGCGCCCGCGCGAAAAGGGGCATCATCCGGCGCCACGCATGAGCGCACCGGGAGACTCCCCCGAACCGGCCCACGTCATTCTCGCCCTCGCCGTCACACCCCACGGCCACCTCCGCCTCGACCGGACTGCGGGAGACGCGGACGATCCGACGGCGGGTGTGGCCGCGCGCATCGAAGCGGCCTTCGCTCGCGGCGTCGGCGCCGGCGTCCTCCACCTCGGCGCGGCCGAGCCCGGGACCCATCTCCCTCCGTCTCTCGCCTTCTTCCGCGACTTCGGGCAGCTCTTCGTCACGGCCCTCTCGCGGCTGCCGGACGCCGAAGGGCGCCGGGCGGCGCTCGACCTCCCCGTGCCCGCGGACGAGCTCGACGCACGCGTCGCCGCGGCGCCGCCCCTCGACGGCCTCGAATACCTGACCCGTGGCGTCCTCGAGACCCTCTGGAGCGACCTGAACGCGACGGCCCGGCGGGAGCTCGCGGAGTGGAAGGGGGACGTCGAGTCGTGGCTCCAGGCCCGGAGCCCTCTCTGGCACTCCGTGGGGCGGGTCTGCTTTCACCTCGCCGAGAACAAGACGAGCGAGACGAAGCCCTTCGCGTTCCTCGCGACGTACGCGACACGGCTCTCCGAAGCCGGGCGGGTCCAGCACCAGCCGCTCGGCCACGCCGTGAAGACCTCCGGCGCCGCGCGCGACCGCGATGCGCTGAGGTCACTCCTCGTGCCGGTCCAGCGGGCCGCGGAGAAGAGCCCGTTCGTCAAGGCGCTCGTCGACTCGGGCCAGGTCTTCCAACCGCTGGCGTGGACCTCCTCCCAGGCGTGGTCGTTCCTTCGGGAGGCTCCTCTCCTCGAGGAGAGCGGCGTCCTTCTTCGCCTTCCCGACTGGTGGAAGAAGGGGGCGCCGCCGCGCCCCGAGGTCCGCGTCACGGTGGGCGAGGCGCTCGTCTCGGGCGTCGGAGGCGATTCGCTCCTCGACTTCTCCGTCGAGCTGACGCTCGGCGGGGAAGCGCTCACGGCCGCAGAGCGGCGGCAGATCCTCGCGTCGACGGCCGGCCTCGCCCTCGTGAGGGGGCGCTGGGTCGAGATCGACCCGGCCGAGCTGAAGGAGGCCCTCGCGCGTCTCGCGAAGGCGGCGGAATCGCAGGGGGAGGGCGTCGGTATCGGGGAGGCTCTCCGCCTCGCCGCGGGCCTCGGAACGAGCCCGGGCGGAGGCGGAGACGGCGGCTGGGTGCGCGTCGAGCCGGGGCGCTGGCTCGCGAAGGCGCTCGAGAGCCTCCGGACCCCGGAGGGGCGCGCCGCGGCGGACCCCGGCCCCGCGCTCCTCGGCACGCTGCGTCCCTATCAGAAGGACGGCGTCGCCTGGCTCCACACCCTCTCGAGGCTCCGGCTCGGGGGCTGCCTCGCCGACGATATGGGGCTCGGAAAGACGATTCAGGTCCTCGCCCTCCTCCTCGCGCTGAAGAGAGCGGGAGAGAAAGGCCCTCACCTCCTCGTCGTGCCGGCCTCGCTCGTGGCGAACTGGACGGCCGAGATCGCCCGCTTCGCCCCGTCTCTCTCCGTCCTCGTGGCCCACCCCTCCGTCACCCCGGCCAAAGAGCTGGCCGACGCGGCGACGGCGGCTGGCCGCGTCGACGTCACGATCACGACCTACGCGACGCTCCTCCGTCTCCCGGCCCTGCAAGGAGCCCGGTGGGGACTCGTCGTCCTCGACGAGGCGCAGGCGATCAAGAACCCGTCCGCGAAGCAGACGCGCGCCGTCAAGGCGCTCGCGAGCCGCGGGCGTCTCGCGCTCACGGGGACGCCCGTCGAGAACCGCCTCGGCGACCTCTGGTCGCTCTTCGACTTCCTCCAGCCCGGCCTCCTCGGCTCGGCGAAGGAGTTCGGGCAGTTCACGAAGGCGCGGGCCACCTCGGCGAACCCCGATTGGGGGCCCCTCCGCCGGCTCGTCAGGCCGTTCATCCTTCGGCGGCTGAAAACCGACCGAAGCGTGATCTCCGACCTCCCCGAGAAGACCGAGATGAAGGTCTTCTGCCCGCTCTCGAAGACGCAGGCCGTTCTCTACCAGCAGGCCGTCGGCGAGCTGGCGAAGCTCCTTTCGGCCGTCGACGGCATGAAGCGTCGCGGCGTCGTCCTCTCGTACCTGATGCGCTTCAAGCAGCTCTGCAACCACCCCTCGCAGTGGCTCCGCGACGGCCGCTTCGACCCGAAGGAGAGCGGCAAGCTGGGCCGTCTGGCCGCGCTCGGGGAGGAGATCGCCTCCCGGCAGGAGAAGGCGCTCGTCTTCACGCAGTTCCAGGAGATGACCGGGCCGCTCGCCTCGTTCCTCGCGGGGGTCTTCGGCCGTCCCGGCCTCGTCCTGCACGGAGGGACGCCCGTCGCGAAGCGCCGCGCCCTCGTCGAAGAGTTCCAGCGCGAGGACGGGCCGCCGTTCTTCGTCGTCTCGGTCAAGGCGGGAGGCACCGGCCTCAACCTCACCGAGGCCTCGCACGTCGTCCACTTCGACCGGTGGTGGAACCCCGCCGTCGAGGACCAGGCGACCGACCGCGCGTTCCGCATCGGGCAGAAGCGGAACGTCCTCGTCCACAAGCTCGTCTGCCGGGGGACGGTCGAGGAGAGAATCGACGCCCTCATCGAGGCGAAGAAGGCGCTCGCCAGGGACGTCCTCGAGGGAGGGGCGGAGGCCCGTCTGACAGAGCTGAGCGATGCCGAGCTCCTCCAGCTCGTCTCGCTCGACCTCGCCGCGGCGACGGCAGAATAGAAGAGGGTATGGCTTACGGATACGGCTACGGCTGGGGCTACGCCCCCTACGTGAGCGTGGCGAGCCGGAGGGCCCGGGCGGCGAAGCAGGCCGCGTCGCTCCGGAAGAAGGGGCAGATCCTCGAGCCGGTGACGATCGAGGGGCGCACCGTCGCCCGGTCGTTCTGGGGCAAGGCCTGGTGCCGCAACCTCGAGGTCTACGGCGACTTCTCGAACCGCCTCCCGCGCGGCCGCTCCTACCTCGCCAACGGCCTGGTCCTCGACCTGAAGGTCGCGCCCGGCCTCGTCACGGCCCTCGTCCAGGGATCGGACCTCTACGAGATCGAGATCACCGTCGACAGACTCGCGGAGGCGAAGTGGCGGGCAATCCGGTCGGAGTGCGCGGGCAAGGTCGACTCTCTCGTCGAGCTCCTCGACGGGCGCCTCTCGCAGGCGGTGATGTCCGTCGTGACCCGGCCCGGAGCGGGACTCTTCCCCTCGCCGGCGGAGATTCGGATGCGCTGCTCCTGCCCCGACTCCGCGCGTCTCTGCAAACACCTCGCGGCCGCTCTCTACGGCATCGGCACCCGGCTCGACCACCGCCCCGAGCTCCTCTTCCTCCTCCGGCAGGCCGACCACCTCGAGCTCGTCACCGCCGCCGTCGACGCCCCGATCGCGGGCCCGGCCTCTCGAGACGAAGCCCTCGCCGGCGCCGACCTCTCCTCCATCTTCGGCATCGACCTGGAGGAGGCGACGAGTGAGGCGAAGGCGCCCGCCCGCGCGCGAAAGCCCCGCTCCACGGCGACGCCGAGAGAGACGCCCGAAGCGGCGGCGGTCCTCGCGGCCGTTCCGAAGCTGAAGCGCGGCAAGCCTGCCGGAGCTCGCCTCGCGAAGATGGCGAAGGTCGCGAAGGTCGCGAAGGTCGCGAAGGAGATGACCACCGCCGACCTCGTCGCCCTCGGCGTCTCTCGCGCCACGGTCCGCAACTGGCTCGCCGAGCGAGTCCTCGAGCCGACCGACCGCCGGGGCGTCTACGCCAGGACGTCTGAGACGACGCGCCGGATCAAGGCCTATCTCAGCCGTCGCCGGAAGGGCTCGTGAAGGGGAGCCGTGCTGTGTCCAGGGCCACCGGCTGACACCTCGCCCGCACGCCCGGTCCTGGCGACGTGACGGTCGGACGGGAAGACGGCATCGGGGCGCCGCGCGGATTGCCGTCACGCTGGCTCCCGACGCGACAAGCGGGAGAAGGCGACGCAGACGGTCCTGGAGCAGGTCGAGGTGCTTCCGGAGGCGTGGAGAGAGGAGTGAGGGGCCGGGCTTCAGGCCCCGGCGGACGCTGCCCCGATGACCCCGATCCCCAGCTTCCGAAGGAGCGAGAGGAGCCGTCGGTCGAAGGTGAGGACCCGGCAGCCCTCGCGTCGGGCGAGGACGGCGTAGAGGAGGTCGTAGACCGGGTGCCCGTGACGGGAGGCCTCGGAGAGAGCCTCGACGGCCAGCTCGTGGTCTGGACAGAGTCGGCTCGGGAGGGCCATCGCCATCTCCCAGCGTTCGGCGAGGACCTCCGCCGGGAGCAGGCCCTTGCTCCCGAGCTTCCACAGGGCGTTCGCCGTCTCGCACGCGAAGAGGGACGGGGCGAGGACGAGAGAGGCGCGCTCGAGAGCCGCTAATGCCTCCTCGATACCGGGCGATGCGAGAACGACGCGGAGCGCCGCCGAGGCGTCGAGGACGATCCGGGGCGCCGTCACCGGGCCCGGTCCTCGCGGACGAGCTTCTCGAGGGAAACACGAGGGGGCCGCGGCTTTTCCTCGCGAAGGCGTCGCCTCACGTCCGCGAGGACGAGCTTCCGGGCCGAACCGTCCGAGAGCGTCTTGCGAAGCTCGGTCACGGCCTGCTGGGCGAGGCTCCGCTGCTCGAGCCGCGCCCGGAGCGCGAGGGCCTCGTAGAGCTCGGCGGGCAGCTCGCGGATCTGGAGGGACGACATCGGGCGGGTTCCTTCCGCCTTCATCATAACGCATGCAGAATGAAGATGATGAGTCGTCATGCGGAGCCGGGACGCGTACGCGGTGCCGGAGCCGCTGCCGCCGGCGGGCCGGGCGAAGGGCGGCGCCCCCCTCACCCCAGGAAGACGAACCGCACCGAGAGGTAGATCCCGACGGCGACGAAGACGACGCCGGTGATCCGTCTCGCCCAGACGTCGAACCTCCCCACCTTCGTCATCGCCGCGCCGAGCGCCTTCGTCCCGCCCGTCGCGACGAGGGCGAGGAGGGCGACCGGGAGCGCCGTGCCGAAGCCGTAGACGACGGGAAGGACGACCTTCGACCCCTGCTGGAGCGAGAGCGGGACGAGGCTTCCGAAGAAGAGGGCGGCCGAGATGGGGCAGAAGGAGAGTGCGAAGAGCGCGCCCAGGAGCGCCGCGCCCCAGGCGCCCCCTTCGGCCGCCTTCGTCCGCAGCTCCTCGCTCCTGGCGGTCGTCGAGAGCCCGGCCGAGAGGAGGCCGAGGAGGTACATCCCGACGAGGACGAGGAGCGGCCCGAGCAGCTTGTTCATGGTGCGCTGTAGGAGCTGCGAGAGCCCCGGGACCGAGAGGAGGCCGAGGACGACGACGGCGCTGACGACGGCGTAGGCGAGCGCGCGGCCGAGGGAGTAGGTGAAGGCCGAGAGGAGGACGAGGCGGGGCCTGTCGGCGCGGCGCGCCAGGTACGACACCGCGGCGATGTTCGTCGCGAGCGGGCAGGGGCTGATCGACGTGAGGACGCCGAGCCAGAGGGCCGTCGCGATCGCCGGCGCCAGGTCGGGCGTCACGCCTTCTCCAGGTAGGCCCGGACCTCCCGCTCGACGTCGTCCTGGAACGCCTCCGGGTCGCGGAGGAGCGGCCAGACCTGGTCGAGGTTCTTCCAGCGGAGCTCCTTGCCGGCCTTCACCTCGGAGACGACGACCGACTTCGTGAAGAGGCCGTAGTCCTTCATGTAGTGGGCGTTCGCGGGCTCGTCGGTGTTCACGAGGCGCCAGACGACGCGCTTCTCGGCGATCGGGTCGGCGAATCGCATCGTCAGGGTGGCGTTCGTCAGCTCCTCGATCTTCAGGCACGACAGGCAACGCGCCGTCGTGTGGAAGGAGGTGACGACGACCGTGGACGCCTCCGCGGCCGGCGGCACCGGTATCGAGGCCGGAGCGGCCGCCGAGGCCTCCACCGCGCGCGCGTGCCGGGTTTCCTTCACCACGAGGGTGATTCCCGTGACGGCGACGAAGGCAAGGAGAGCTCCGGTGACGAGGTGCCGCTTTTCGATGCTCATGACGCGAACGCTCCGAAAACGAGGCCGGTGACGGTGGACATGACGATCACGAGGGAGACGTAGGCGACGGTCTTCTTCGTGCCGAGGTACGAGTGGATGACGATCATGCTCGGCAGGGAGAGCGCCGGACCGGCGAGGAGGAGGGCGAGAGCGGGTCCCTTGCCCATTCCCGAGCCGAGGAGGCCTTGGAGGATCGGGATCTCGGTGAGCGTCGCGAAGTACATGAAGGCGCCCGTCACCGAGGCGAAGAGGTTCGCGGCAAGGGAGTTCCCGCCGACCGCCCCGGCAATCCACGCGTCGGGAATGAGCCCCGAGTCGTGCCCGGGGCGGCCCATGAGCCACCCGGCGACGAGGACGCCTCCGAGGAGGAGCGGGAGGATCTGCTTGGCGAACTCCCAGGTCCCGAGGACCCAGAGCCGGAGCTCCTCCTTGTCGTACCAGCGGATCATCATGAAGAGGAGAGCCGCGAGGGCCGCGCCGGCGAGATACCAGTGGACCTCGTAGACCGCCGCGAAGAAGCCGACGGCCCTATTCGAGGCGCCCCAGTTCGCGAAGACGAGGATCGCGACCATCGTGCCGAGGAAGGAGGCGTCCTGCCACCCTTCGCGCGTCCGGCCCTCGGCGGCGGCCCCCGCCGCCGCGAACGGGTCGGGGCCGTTCTTCACACGCTCGGCCTCCTCCTTCCGGAAGATCGCCGCCATGAGCAGGCCGATGACGACGGCGAAGGCGACGGCGCCGATCGCGCGGGCGAGGCCGATCTGCAGGCCCAGCACGCGCGTCGTCAGGATCATCGCGAGGACGTTGATCGCCGGGCCCGAGTAGAGGAACGCCGTGGCCGGCCCGAGGCCCGCGCCACGCCTGTAGATGCTCGAGAAGAGGGGAAGCACCGTGCAGGAGCAGACCGCGAGGATGGCGCCGGAGACGGAGCCGACGCCGTAGGCGACCGGGCGCTTCGCGGTCGAGCCGAGGTACTTCATGACGGCGCCCTGGCTGACGAACTGGCCGATGGCTCCCGCGATGAAGAACGCCGGCACCAGGCAGAGGAGGACGTGCTCGCGCGCGTAGTCGCGCAGCAGGACGAACCCCTCCGGGAGCGCCCGCTGCACGCGCGCGCTCTCTACGGGGAGGAAGTAGGCGCCGAGGAAGACCCCGACGATCAGGACGAGCTTCGTCCTCTCCTTCATGGATGGCCTCCGGGCGGCGCCGGGAAGGGCGCCCCGCCCCGTCGCGGGGTCTCAGAGGGCCGCCAGCGCCGCGCGGAGCTCCTCGGCCTTCGGGATCCGGCCGGAGAAGAGCACCTTGCCGTCGACGGCGACGCCGGGCGTCGCGAGGAGGCCGAGCTCGATCATCCGCTCCATCCCCTCGACCTTCTCGACGGTGAAGGGGAGCTTCTCCGTCTCGACGACGTGAGCGACGACGCGGTACGTCTCCTCGCAGCGGGTGCAGCCGGGGCCGAGGACTTCGATCTTGCGGGGGGCGGATTCCATGGCGGGGTCCTTCCTTCGGGTGACGAGGTCCGGCGGGCCGGCCCTCGATTCGGTTGATCACGAATCATAGTTTATTGATGGATGAGCGTCCAGGACGGAGGTGAGAGGGACGGCGGAGGCGGCGCGGGCCGGCGGCTATCATCGGGTCGTGAGCCTGCGCAGAACGGCCTCCCGGGGCGGCGACGGGGCGCCGCGCCTCCGGTTCCCCTCGCCGGCGGGTCCGCCGCGATGAACAGGCGCGCGTTCCTCGCCACGCTCGCCGCGCTTCCCGCCGCGCGTCTTCTCGGCGGGAGCGCCGCCGCGACCGCGCGCGAGATGCGCGTCTTCGGGACCCTCCCGCGGCCCGACCGCGTTCGGCGCGTCTTCGCCGCCGGCCCTCCGGCCGCCGTCCTCGCGCACGTCCTCGCCCCCGATCGGCTCCTCGGCTGGCCGACGCCGCTCGCGCCCGAGGCGCGCGCCCTCCTCGCGCCCGCCGTTCGCGAGCGCCCGTTCCTCGGCCGGCTCTCGGGGCGCGGCAGCACGATTCCGCTCGAGAAGCTCCTCGCGCTCGAGCCCGACCTGATCCTCGACACCGGGACGGTCGACGCGACGTACCTCTCCGCCGCGGAGAACGTCCACGAGCGGACGGGCATCCCGTATCTCCTCGTCCCGGGTCGTCTCTCCGACAGCCCGTGGCAGCTCTCGGAGACCGGTCGGCTCCTGGGCGTGCCGGAGCGCGGCGCCCACCTCGCCCGCGAGGCGGAGCGGCTCCTCGCCGAGGCGCGCGGATCGCGCCGCGACGGGGTACGGGCGCCGGGCGTCTACGTGGCCCGTGGCGCGGACGGTCTCGAGACCGTGAAGGAGGGCTCGCTCAACGCGGAGTCGCTCGCCCTCGCCGGGGGACGAAGCGTCGCGACCGGCCTCGGGGGCGGAGTCGCACGGGTCTCGTTCGAGCAGGTCGCGGCCTGGGCACCGGAGGTCGTCCTGACGCAGGACGCGGGCTTCTTCGCGAGCGCGCGGAGGGACGGTCGCTGGACGCGACTGCCCGCTGTCCGCGCCGGGCGGCTCCATCTCGTGCCGAGCCTTCCGTTCGGGTGGCTCGACGGGCCGCCGGGCGTCAACCGTCTCGTCGGCCTCCCGTGGCTCGCCTCGCGCCTCCACGGCACGCCCCTCGGAAAGGACGAGGTCGAGCGGGTCCGCGCCTTCCACGCCGCCTTCTACGGCTTCGCGCCCGAGCGGACGGCCCTCGAGCGGTTGCTCGCGGGGGCCTGATGCCGCGCTGGCCCTGGCTCCTCCTCGGACTCCTCCTCGCTCTCGCGATCCTCTCCGGCCTCGCGGCGGGCCCGATCGCGCTCGGCCCCGGCGAGCTCTTTCGCGCGCTCCTCGGCGGCCCCTCCGCGGAAGGGCAGGCGACGATGGTCGTCTGGAGCCTCCGTCTCCCGCGGCTCGCCGCGGCCCTCCTCGTCGGCGCGGCGCTCTCGGCCGCGGGGACGGCCTACCAGGCGATGTTCCGCAACCCGCTCGTCTCGCCCGACATCCTCGGAGCTTCCGCGGGAGCGGGAATGGGAGCGGCCCTCGCCATCCTCTTCGGCCTGCCGACGCTCGGAATCCAGGGAGCCGCCTTCGCCGGCGGCCTCGCGGCCGTCGGCCTCGTCACGCTCGTCGCGGGGCGGGTGCGGCGGCACGACCCGGTCCTCGTCCTCGTCCTGGCCGGCATCGCGATCGGAACGCTCTTCTCGGCCGGAATTTCGCTCGCGAAGGTCCTCGCCGACCCGACCGTGCAGCTCCCGTCGATCACGTTCTGGCTGCTCGGGGGGCTCAGCGCCTCCTCTCCGGCCGACGTGTGGCGGGCCGCGCCGCTCGTCGGGGCGGGGCTCCTCCCGCTCCTCCTCCTCCGTCACCGGGTCGACCTCCTGACGCTCGCCGACGAGGAGGCCGCGGCGCTCGGGGAGGACGTCCCCCGCCTGCGCTTCACGCTCATCGTCGCCGCGACGCTCGTGACGGGCGCCTCCGTGGCGATCGCGGGGATCGTCGGCTGGGTCGGCCTCGTCGTGCCGCACGCGGCGCGGCTCCTCGTCGGGCCGCGGTTCGCGCGGTCGCTGCCGGCCGCGCTCCTTCTCGGCGCCGCGTTCGTCGCCATCGCCGACACGCTCGCCCGAAGCGCCGTCGCCATCGAGCTGCCGCTCGGCATCCTCACGGCGCTCGTCGGCGCCCCCGCCTTCCTCTGGCTCCTCGCTCGGGGAGGCCGCTTCTCGTGACGAAGCTCGAGGCGCGCGGCCTGAGCTTCGGCTACGACGGGACGCCGGTCGGAGAAGGAGTGGACCTCGACCTGACGGGCGGCGAGGTCGTCTGCCTCCTCGGCCCGAACGGGGGAGGGAAGACGACGCTCTTCCGGACGCTCCTCGGTGTCCTGCCGCCGATCGCCGGCGAGGTTCGCGTCGCGGAGCGGCCGCTCTCCCGCTGGCCGCGGCGCGAGAGGGCGCGGCTCCTCGGCTGGGTGCCGCAGGCGCACGCGGGCCTTTTCGCCTTCACCGTGGAGGAGGTCGTCCTGATGGGGCGGGCGGCCCGCCACGGCCGCTACACCGCCCCGTCGCGGCGGGACCACGACGTCGCCCGCGCGGCGCTCGAACGCCTCGGGATCGGGCGGCTCGCCGAGCGTGTCTACACGCAGATCTCCGGCGGCGAGCGCCAGCTGACCCTGATCGCGCGGGCACTCGCGCAGGAAGCCGGGATCCTGATCCTCGACGAGCCGACGGCGAGCCTCGACTTCGGCAACCAGCTCCGCGTCCTCGGGGAGATCCGCCGCCTCCGCGACGACGACATCGGCATCCTGATGTCGACCCACCAGCCCGAGCACGCGCTGGAGGTCGCCGACCGGATCGCGCTCCTCGAGGGAGGGCGGATCGTCGCGCAGGGGCCGCCGCATGAGACCGCGACGCCCGAGCGCCTCGCGCACCTCTACCGGGCCGACCTCGCGGCAGTGACGGCGCGGATCGCGCCGTCGGGGGCGCGGCCGTGAGCGCGCCTCCGCCGCTACCCGAGGAGCTCGTCGCGCGGTGGGGCTCGCTTCCCATGGGCTCCCTCGCCCTCCTGACCGGCGGGCGGGGGGCGGGGAAGACGCGCTGGTGCGAAGCGCTCGCACGCGCGGCGCGCGAGGCGAAGCTCGCCGTCCGCGGCGTCCTCTCGCCTCCCGTCCTCGCGGGCGGCGAGAAGCGCGCCATCGACCTCCTCGACCTCGCCACGGGCTCACGCCGCTTCCTGGCCGAGCGGGCGCGGCCGGACCTTCCCGGGACCGAGGGCCTCGGCTGGCGCTTCGACCCGGAGGCGCTCGCCGCTGGGAACGTCGCGCTCGAGAGGGTCGGGGCGTGCGACCTCCTTCTCGTCGACGAGCTCGGCCCGCTGGAGCTCGGGCGCGGGAGCGGCTTCACCGCGGCGTTCGGCCTCCTCGACGCCCGCCGCCACGGCCTCGCGATCGTCGTCGTGAGGCCGTCGCTCGTCGCCGCGGCGGGGGCGCGCTGGCCCGGAGCGACGCGGCTCTGGGACCTCGGGGGAGATCGATGACGGACGTTGACGGCAAGCGCCCCGAGACGATCCTCGACGTCGACTTCGGGCGCCTCTACCGGCAGCACTTCGCCGCGAGCGGCGGACGCGAGAAGCCGCCCGAGGCGTGGGACGCGCGGGCGGACGATTTGAGCCGCGAGCTGGAAGGGAGCCCCTACGTCGAGGAGCTCCTCCGCCTCGTCGACCTGACGGACTGCCGCACGCTCCTCGACGTCGGGTGCGGCCCCGGGACGATCGCCCTCGCTCTCGCCCCGCGCCTTTCGAAGGTCTGGGGCCTCGACTTCAGCCGGGGGATGCTCGACGCGATGACGCGTCACGCCGCCGCGCGAGGCCTCGCGAACGTCGAGCCGATCCTCCGCTCCTGGGAGGAGCCGTGGGACGACGTCCCGGCGTGCGACCTCGTCCTCGCCTCCCGCTCGACGCTCGTCCGCGACATGGAGGACGCCCTCGCGCGGCTCGACGCGAAGGCGAGGCGGCGCGTCTGCCTGACGAGCCTCGCCGGAGGGCGCTTCGTCCGCGCCGACCTCCTCGCGCTCCTCGGGCGCGAGAAGCCGGCCTACCCGGACTACATCTACGTCGTGAACCTCCTCCACCGGATGGGCCGTCATCCGCGCCTCGACTTCATCCGCGCCGGGCGCCGGCCCGACGAAAAGCCGGGGTTCGATCAGCTCGCCCGGCGCGTGGAGTTCTCGCTCGGCGCTCTCACCCCCGAGGAGCGAGGGCGCCTCGAAGCCTGGTACCGCGAGGACCCCGCGCGCGCCGGGACCGGCCGCGAGCCGTCCCGCTGGGCGTTCGTCTCGTGGGAGAAGGAGTAGCGCGGGGCTCGGGATCCGGACGGCGCCCCGGAAGGACGGCGCTCGGTGCGGAAGCGGTCGGCCCGGCCCCGAATCGCGGGCTCGGCGCGGAGGGGGCATACTGGTGCGAGGCTGGACAGTGGGAGACGAGACGCCCCCCTCGGCTGCGCCCGCCCCGGGCGGCCCCGGCTCCGGCCGGGCGGCGGCCGCCGGCTTGGTCTGCGCCGTCGCGACGATGGCGCTTGGCGCCGCAACCCTCGTCGGTTGGGCGACCGGTCGGAGGGCGTTGACCGCCTTCGACCTCTCGAGCATCCCGATGGCGCCGAGCACGGCGCTCCTCTTCCTGGTCCTCGGGGGCGTGGCCGCAGTGGCGGCCCGGCCGGGACGAGGGGCGGGGGCGCGGAGCGCGGGCGTCGTTCTCGCCTCCCTCGCGGCGCTCGGCTCGGCTGTCCTGCTCGTCGCCAGGCTGCGCGGAACGTACCTGTCGATCGAGCACGTCGGCCTTCGGATCGAGGGGCGCGTTTCCGGCTGGCCGCTCGGGCACATCTCGCCCGTGGCGGCCGCCGCGTTCTTCCTCGTGAGCGTCTCGCTCCTCGCGCTCCAGATCCCTCCGGGGCGGGGCCGGACGCGAGGATGGCTCGCCACGGCTGCCGGCCTCGTAGTCCTCGTGTGCGGCGTCGTCTTCTTCCTCGCATATGTGGTGGGGGAGCCGCTCCTCTACCGTGGCCCGGTCCTGCCGCCGGCCGTGACGACGAGCACCGCGCTCGTCACGATCGGCCTGGCCGTCGTCCTCGCCGCGCGGGCCCGGATCCCTCGGCCGGACGACGAGGTGCGCCTGCCGCGCAGCGCGGAGGCGATGCTGGCGGGGCTCTTCCTGGTCTTCGCGGCGGGAATCGTCCTCTGGGGTGCGACCTGGTTCCGCGAGCAGGGCCGGCGCCTGCGGGAGCGGGTCGACCTGCAGGTCTCGACGATCGCGGAGCTCAAGGCGACGGACCTCGCCCGCTGGCGGACCGAGCGGCTCGGCGACGGACGGGTCCTTCAGGAGAGCCGGGCCTTCCGCCGTCTCGTCGACGGTCTCCTCGTCGGGAGGCTCACGAGCGACGACGAGGCGGTCCTCGGGCAGTGGCTCGGCAGCGTCCGGGAGAGCTACGGCTATGCGAGCGTCGAGGTCCTCGACGCTCGCGGGGCGCGGCGTCTTTCGATCCCGAACGACGCCGCACCGATCGTGGGTGACGACGGCCGGCACTTCGCCGAGCTCCTCCGATCGGGCGAAGCGCGTCTCGAAGACCTTCACACGCACGAGCCACGGGGCGTGCTCCGGATGGCGGTCGTCGTCCCGATCGTCCTCGAGGGGCGTCCCCGGGGCGCCGTGCTGCTCGGGATCGACGTCCGGTCCCACCTCGAGACGTTCCTCTCCGACTGGCCGGTCCCCTCGCAGACGGCGGCGACGTTTCTCGTTCGCCAGGACGGCGACGCGGTGCTCGTGGCGCGGGCCGCGGACGCGGACGGGAAGGAGCCGCGGATCGAGCCGGTCCCGAAGGCGCAGGTCGAACCGATGTTCGTGCGCGCGGCCGCCGGCGAGGAGGTGGTCGGGCTCTTTCCCCGCCCCGACGGAAGCCAGGTCGTCGCCGCCGCCCGCCGCGTGACTGGCTCGCCCTGGAAGCTCGTCGCATCCGTCGACGTCGAGGAGGCCTACGGCCCCCTGCGCGAACGGCTCTGGCTCACGGTCCTCGCGATGGCGGGGCTGCTCGCGGCGGTGGCCGCGGGCGTCCTGGCGGTCTGGCGCCGCCAGCTGGGCCGGGCCGAGCGCGGGCGAAGGCTCGCGGAGCGGGAGGGCGCCTCGCTCCGTGAGGTCATCGAACGGAGCCTGAACGAGATCTTCGTCTTCGACCCGGTCACCTTCCGCTTTTCCTTCGCGAACCGGGGAGCGGCGCGGAACCTCGGCTACTCCGAGGAGGAGCTGCGCGGGATGACGCCGATGGACCTCGTCCCGGGAATGACGCCCGACGATTTCGGCGCGATGTTCCGGGAGTTGGATGAGTCGCCCGGCGAGGTCTACAGGTTGGAGACCGTCCACCGCCGGAAGGACGGGAGCGTCTACCCGATCGAGGTCAACCTCCAGCGGGTGAGCGCGGCCGCCGGCGACGTCTATCTCGCGGTCATCAACGACATCACGGAGCGCAAGGCCGCGGAAGGGAGAATCCGCCACCTGAACCGGGTCTACGCGGTCCTCAGCGACGTGAACCAGGCGATCGTCCGCGAGCGGGACATACCGTCCCTGGCCGCCGAGGCGTGCCGGATCGCGGTCTCGGTCGGGGGATTCCACGATGCACGGCTCTTCCTCGCGGAAGACGGTGCGATCCGGAGCGTCGGCCGGGCGCCGGCCGCGGAGCCGGACCCGTCCGCGGGCGAGTCGGCGTGGGCCGAGACGCTCGCCCTCGAGTCGATCCGGCAGGGGCGGTCGGCGACGTCGCGCGCGGGAGAGACGACGGACGCAGCGGCAAGCGGGGCCGCGCGCGACCGCGGACCCGCCGTCGCGCTGCCGCTCGTCGTGGAGGGGCGTCCGGCCGGCGCCTTCGTCCTGGCGGCAGGCCCGGACGACCACCTCGACGTCGAGGAGATGAAGCTCCTGGAGGAGATGGCCCTCGACGTCGCATTCGCGCTCGAGACGATCCGCGGGGAGGCCGCCCGCAAGCAGGCCGAAGCCGAGGTCCGGCGCCTGAATGCCGACCTCGAGCGCCGCGTCGAGGAGCGGACGGCGGAGCTCGCGAGCGCCGTCCGCGAGCTCGAGACGTTCGCCTATTCCGTCTCTCACGACCTGAAGGCCCCCCTGCGGGCGATCGACGGCTACAGCCACCTCCTCGTCGAGGAGTTCGGCCGGGCGCTCGACGGGAAGGCGCGGGACTACCTCGAGCGGGTCCGGGGCGGGGCCCGGCGGATGGGCGAGCTGATCGACGCCCTCCTGGCCTACTCGCGGGTCGAGCGGAAGGCCCTCCAGCCCGAGTCGATCACGCTCGGCGAGAGCGTCCGGCTGGCGCTGGCGCACGTCCAGGAGGAGGTCGCTTCGACCGGCGCCTCCGTGAGCGTCGACGTCGACGGCCTCGTCGTGCGCGCCGATCGGGAGGGGCTCGCGATCGTCTTCCGCAACCTCCTCGGGAACGCGCTGAAGTTCCGAAGGGGCGCGGAGGCGCCGCGCATCGAGATCGGCGGCGAGTCGTCGGGAGGGACCTGCCGCTTCTGGGTCCGCGATCACGGAATCGGGTTCGACACGGTGTACGGAGAGAAGATCTTCGAGATCTTCCAGCGGCTCCACAGGCAGGAGGAGTTCCCCGGGACCGGCATCGGCCT
>JAKPXO010000014.1 GCA_029567505.1 Acidobacteriota bacterium | reverse complement strand
AGATCCTCCCGTCCGGGATCCTCGAGGGGAACATCCGTTCTCCGAAGATCGCGATCGCGGAGGGGGCCCAGTTCAAGGGGAGCGTCGACATGAGCGGCAAGGCCGCTCCGGCCACGCCCGCCTCGCCCGCTCCGGCGGGCGACAAGAAGGACGGGTCGGCGAAGGGCTGACCCGTCTCTCGCCTCGATCCGCCGGCCTCCTCGCGGTAACCTCCCGCAGCCGTCCTTCCCGGATACCGCTGCATGGGGGTGACCACGTGACCCGATCGGTCCGCGTCTCCGTCCTCCTCCTCGCGCTCGCGTCGCTCGCCGGGTGCGCGTCGTCCGCGCGCCCGCGGGCCACCGCGCTCGCCGCCGCGGGAGGCACCGCCGCGCGCGTGGCGACCGAGTCGATGCGCGAGACCGAGGCCTCCGTCGACCGGTACGTCGAGGCGCAGCTCCTCCTCGCCCCGCTCACGGGCCGCCCCGAGCCGGGCGAGGAGACGCTCCTCACGCTCCGGAGAGTCCGTACCGTTCTGGCGGCGCGCTCCGCGGCGATGGCCGAGCTGGGCGCCGCGTACGCGGGCCTCGACGCGCTCGCCGCCTTCGATTCCGCCGGCACGGTCGAGAAGGGCGTCGACGGCCTCGTCGGCGCTGTGAGCGCCTACCGCGAGGCGCTCGGCCAGCCCGCCATCGCTCCCGTTCCGGCGTTCGGCCTCTCGAAGGGCCTCGGTGCCTTCGCCGGCGCGCGGCAGGCCGCGCGCCTGAAGGAGGCGAGCGCCGCGATCCGGGAGAGCCTCGAGCGCTTCGTCGCGCTCCTCCGGAAGGAGCAGGAGGTCCACGCCTCGCTCCGCCGCGCGCTCGTCGAGGGGCAGGGCTCCGCGGCGCGCGCCTTCGCCGCCCTCGGCCTGGGCCGGCCCGGCGCGCTCCTCGCCCCGCACGCCGCGGCCTTCGGCCTCGCGTGGGACGAGAAGGAGTACGACGGCGCCCTCTCGCTCCTCCGCAAGGAGCCGTCGATCACCGGCCGGCCCGGAGCGAGCCGGGAGGACGACCTGCGCGCGGCGCTCGACCGTGTCCTCGAGCATCGGGTCGCGCGCCGCGTCGACCTCGAGGCCGCCCTCGTCGACGAGACGCTCGCCGGCCTCGAGGCGCTCGTTCTCGCGCACCGTTCCTTCGAGGCGAAGCGGGAGACCGACCTCGCCGCCGTCCTCGAGCACGTCGCGGCCGTCCGCGCGCTCCTCGACGAGTACCGCGCAGCGGCGGGGAAGTAGGGGAGGAATCGATGGCCCGGACGAAGTCGAACCACGAGCGGCTCCTCGCGACCGTCGAGGCGACCTATCGCCTCGCCGAGCGGAGCTTCGACGCCCTCCACGCGGCGGCGAAGGGTGCCGAGGAGAGGGAGCGGGTCCGCGAGCTCTACGGTGCCGCGCGCGACGCCTACTGGAAGGCCGTCCTCGCCTGCCTGGAAGACCAGAGCGGCGTCGTGGCCGCCATCCACGACGAGCTGAAGGCGAAGAACCGCGAGCTGAAGCGCTCCCTCGAGACGCTCCGCGACCTCGCCTCGACCCTCGCGCTCCTCCGCGACGCCGTCCGCCTCGCCGCGGCGCTCGTCACGCTCGCGGCGGCGTAGGCGGGCGGGCCCGCGTCTCCATCGGACCTGCGCGACGACCGTCGTCGCCGGCCCGCACCTCGCGACCAGCTCCGGCGGGACCGGCCCGGGCGCGAATCGGTACGCGTGCTCGCCGAGGTCCAGCGAGCAGCGGCCCGGTCGTGCGACAGCGTGTTCGCCTTCTCGAGCCTCTCCGCAAGGCGCTTCGGATGCCGCGCGTCGGACTCTTGATCGCCGACGGCGTTGGCCTCGGGAAGGCGATCGAGGCGGGCCTCGGCCCGCTCCGCGACGGGCTGGGCGACCACGAGCCGGGCTCGCCCCGAGATTTGCTACTGCAAGACGAGTTCCGGCCGCGGGCGGCCCCGGGCCCTCGTCCAGGTTCGCGAGACGCTCGCCGACCCTGCCACGCGCACCCGCGAGACCTCGGCGCTGGAAACGGCCAGGGCCGGGAAGGGGCTCCGCTCCGGGACGATCGTCACGAAAGACGAGGCGGAGCGGATCGCGGCGGACGACGGCCCGATCGAAGCCGTCCCGGCCTGGCGGTTCCTGCTCGACCGGCCGGACTCGGGGGAAGAGGGGTGAGGAGGAGGGGCTCTTCGTCCGGCGTCGGGATACGGGAATGGCAGGTCAGTGCGTGAACGGTGAAATGCCGTCGAGGTGGCAGATGAACGGGATGACGGCGCATATCGATTCGTCTGGCAGATTGGTGGTGCCTGCCGCCCTGCGGAAGGAGCTGAGGGCCCCGCCCGGCGAGGCCGTGACCCTACGTGTGACGGACGGAGAGCTGCGGGTCGTCGCTCGGAGCGAAGCCGTCAGGCTCGCCCAGGAGAAGCTCCGCAGGTACGTGCAGCCGGGTCGCCGGCTCGCGGACGAGCTGATCGCGGAACGCCGTGCGGAGTGGAAGCGTGGGTCGAGTCGCCCTCGACGCCTCCGCGATCCTCGTCCTCCTCAACGACGAGCCCGGGGCGGCCGCCGTGGTCGAAGCCATCGAGGACGCGGTTGTCAGCGCCGTCAATCTCTCCGAGGTCGTCGGGAAGCTGGTCGAGACGGGAATGCCCCGCCAGGTCGCCGAGGACGCACTCGGCGGAACTGGGCTGGAAGCCTGTCCCTTCGACGAAGAAGCCGCGTGGAATGCGGGTGAGCTTCGCACGGGCACGAGGAAGGCTGGCCTGTCGCTCGGCGATCGCGCCTGCCTCGCCCTCGCCAAGGAGCTCGATCTGGCCGCCCTCACGGTCGACTCGGCCTGGAAGAAGAACGCGGCCGGGGTGGAGGTCAGGCTGGTGAGATGAGGGGCTGGCTCGCGGGGTCCGCAGCTGCGCTCTCCGCGCGCCTGGCGCCCGGGAGCCGCGATCGCGACCGGAATGGCCGTCCTATCGGCGGACGACGAACACTGCTGTGGCACAGGCATCTCGATCCCCAGCCTCCTGATGGCGAGGCACATCGTCGACCGCCTTAGAATTCCAAGCCGAAGGAGCGGCCCGAAATGTCAGCTTCTCGCGCACTCGTCCTTCGCCTCGTCGCGATCGGCCTCGCCGCCGGCGCACCGGCGCTCGCGACGGCGGCCGGAAGCTCCGGCGGAGAGCCGCCGCGACACCACTTCGGCGATGTCGCGCGGCCTTCCGTCGCGCTGACCTTCGAGAAGCCCGAGACGGCCGGGGCGCCGTGCCACCTCCGGCTCGAGCTGCTCGCGGGCAACCGCGTCGAGGTCCGCGCGGCGACGCCCGCTCCGACCCGCGCGACCTGCCGACGGACGGAAGACGGCTGGGAGGTCTCCGGCATGACCCGCCTGGAGGGGAAGGAGCTCGCCTTCCGCGCGAGCGTCCGCCCCGACGGGAGCGCCCTCGAGTGGACGTCGCCCCGCTCGGTGACGTTGCGCGACGGGAGCGTCCACGCTCTCGCCGGCCGCTACCCGCGGCTCGGCGAGGAGGCGCGGGCCGCCGCCGCCCGCGCGGCGTTCGGGGCCGTCGACCGGGAGCTGAACGCCGTGTACCGGCGCCTCGTGGCGGCTCGGCCCCCGGAATCCGTCGCCGCGCTGCGCGCCGACCAGCGGCGCTGGCTGAAATACCGCGATTTCACGCTCGTCGACGGCGACGACGCCGCGGCCGTCGGGCCGGGGACGGCGACGCACCTGCGCCAGCAGGCGCTCCGGACGCTCGAGCGGGTCCTTTACCTGGGCGCGCTCCTCGACCCGCCGCGCACCGCCCTCGGAGAGACGCTCTACTCCGACGGCCGGGGCGGGACTATCGCCGTCCGTCGACTCGGAGACGCGCTGACCTTCGCGGTGCGCGCCGACCTCCCCGGCTTCGACCTCCCGAAGGTCCCCCGCGACGTCCCGCTCCGCCTCGGCGGCGTCGCGCGCCCCTCGGGCCCATCCGCGTGGGAGGCCCTGCCCGAGGCGATGACGGCCTCGGACGGGACCTGGGCCCCCGAGCGGCTGCGGCTCTCGCTCGGCGCGGACGGCCGGCTCCGCGTCGAGGCCGCCGGAGGCGAGACCGGCCCCCTGGCGCGCGTCCTGACGGGCGACGACGCGCCGCTGCGGCGCCTCGCGCCCGCCGACTCCCCGCTCCGCGCGCTTGTCGCGGACCTGCCCGCGCAGGCCTTCGACGACACCACGGACGGCCTCGAGGGAGCCGAGCGGCAGGCCCTGCTGACCACGGGTGCGGGCGGGGCGTTCACGATCGGGGCCGAGTCGCCCGACCGGCTCTTCCTCCGCTTCCCGGGCGGCCACGTCAAGGTCGCCCTCTTCGCGGGCGCCGACGGCGGCGCGGTTCTCGCCGTCGAGCAGGTGAACGGGCGGAACCTCTCCGTGCAGCTCTGGCGGCAGGCCGCGTGGGGCGAGCCGTTCGTCGCGTACCCGGAGGGGCTCGCCGCCCTCGGCCGCGGCGTCCTGCACCTCGACGACTCCGGGACGCTCCGGCAGACGCGCTCCGGGAGCGGGAGCGGCCGCGCCTCGGACGACACCCGGGTCCTCGCGTGGGACGGGTTCGGCTTCGCGGCCGAGCGAGCGGACGCAGCGGCGCCGGCGGGGAAGTAGCCGGCCGGACGCCGGCTCCGCTGCGGGGTCGATCGTCGTCCTCGGAATCGGCAGAAGCGGACCCGGTCGGGTTCGGCGGACGGTCAGGTGCGCGGCGCCGGGTGAGCCCGAGTCGTCAGTCGTGACCCCAGGGCGCCGGCGGAGGGGCGAGCGGCTTCGAGAGGTCGAACTCCACTTGGAAGAGGCGTCCGCCGGGGCGCGAGAGCTCGTAGAGAAAGCGCTTGCCCGGCTCGACCTCCATGGCCCAGACGTTCGTGACCGAGGCCGTCAGCCCTTCGCGGCGGAACGCCGCGACCGAGTCGGCGTCCACTGGGAACTCCTGACGGACGGCGGTGCCCGCGGCGGCCGTGTCGCCCCCGTACATCGTCGTGGCGTCGGAGGTGCCGTCCTCGTGCCTGTGATCGTGCTTCAGGCGCAGGCCGTCGGGCGTGCGCGTCAGCACCCACGTGCGGGAGCGGTCTTCTCCGACGTGGAAGGGGATCCTCACCTCGCCCGCAGTGCACCGTCGGACGTGCATCACGAGCCGCTTACCGGCGAACGCGCTTCCCGGAGCGGCCGGCTCGTCCGCCACGACGCGGCCCTCGAAGGCCTGGCCGCAGAGCCCGGCGAGCCGGGAGAGGAACTCGTCGGCCGGCGCGGGCGAGCCAGGAGCCGCCTTCCGCGGGGCGTCGGAGGCCGCCGGTTCCGGCGACTGAGCGTCGGCCGAGGAAGGCGCTGCCGCCATGAAGGCAGCGGAAAGGACGAGGACGGTCGAGAGTGGGCGGCGAGCTCGCATCGTGTTCGATCCCTTCGGCTCCGGAGAATAGCGGGGACGGCAGGCGACCGGTCCCGAGCGAGCCGGAGTGCGCGAGCCTCGCCGCACCTCGCCGCACCTCGCCGCAGATCGCCGCACGCCCCGGCGGCTTCAGGCCACCCGCTCCTTCGCGCGGAGTACGAGCACCGTGCCGCCGACGACGAGGAGCATCCCGGCGACGGGCGCCGCCGACCAGCGGTAGCCCTCGAACGCGGTCGAGGCGAGCATCGCGATGAGCGGGATGACGGCGGCCGTGTAGCCCGACCGCCCCGCGCCGATCCTCTTCAGGAGCGTGAGGAACGCCATGAACGCGACGACCGACCCGAAGAGCGCGAGGTAGGCGAGCGAGAGGACGTACCCGGGCCTCGCGTCGAACGTGAACGGGATGCCGCTCACCGCGCACCACGCCGCCACGGCGAGGGAGGCGTAGCCCATCGCGAAGGCGATCGACGGGGCGACGGTCAGCCCGGTCGAGAAGAGGCGCTGCGAGTAGAGGTTCCCGGCCGAGGCGAAGAGCGTCGCGACGAGGGCGAGAACGAGCCCGCGAAGCTGCGTCGTGCCGGCGTGAAGGCTCGTCACCTCCGGCCAGAAGAGGAGCGCGACGCCCGCCACGCCGAGGACGGCGCCCAGGGCGACGGCCGGCGGCGCCGGAGTCCCGAAGAAGACGCGGGCCCCGATCAGGTTCCAGAAGACGAGGAACGAGAAGATCACGGCGACGAGTCCCGACGCGAGGTGCTGCTCGGCGCGGTAGACGAGGACGTAGTTCAGGCCGAAGAGGAGGAAGCCGAGGAGCGCGAGCCGGGCATGGTCGCGCGCCGAGAACCGGAGCGGGATGCCGCGCAGGAGGCACCACGCGACGAGGAGGAGCGAGGCCAGCGCGAACCGCCACGCCACCGAGACCTCGGGCGCCACGACCCCGAGCTGGAACTTGATGGCGAGCCACGTCGTTCCCCAGATGAACGAAGAGAGGAAGAACAGGAAGACGTCGGAAGAGCCACCGGGCTTCGGCGACGCCGCGGGGGAGTGATTCATCCGGCGGAGTGTGCACCCGGCGGCGCCCGCGGAACCCGCGGAGAGGTCAGACCCCCGCCATGTCGAATCCCTCGCCGGCCACCCCCATCGACGAGCGGCCTCACGTCCTAAGGCGCGAGCCAGACCTCGAGCTTCAGGGGCTGGTTGAAGTCGATGGTCGGGTACCCGGTGCCGCAGCTCTGCTCGAAGACGATGTGCGGCCGGGCGGCTTCGCCGGCGACCGCGAAGACGAGCCGTCCCGAGACGGAGCGCACAGGGTCGAGCGGCAGGTTGATCCAGTGGGACTTGAAGCTCCAGGTCCCGTCGGCCTTGAACCAGAGGAGCGTCTTCCGGTCGGCGGAGAGCTCCCCCTGGTAGGTGGCGACGTTCTGGAAGTTGACCTCGAAACGGTTTCCGGCCCAGACGAGCGGAAAGATGAAGCTCGACTCACCGTTCGACTTGACGCTGCATCGGCCCGAGGGGCAGCCCGTCGGCGGGGCATCCGGGGGACACATGTAGATGATCGAGTCACCCAGCGAGATCCGTGTGAGGTCGCCTCCGAGCGTCACCTTCGCGACGGCGTGGTCGATGGAGACGTTCACGACGAGCACCGTCAGCGTCGTCGTTTCGGCGTCGATCGGGACCTCGACCGGCTTCTGGATGCTCGCCACCTCGAGATCCAGGCCCTTCTGGAGGACGCTGTCCTTCTCGGGGAAGACGAAGACGCGCACCCCGCCCTTCCCGAAGGTCGTTCCCGTGACGGCCACGTTCGTCGTGAACTTCTTCGCGGTCCGCTCCGCGTCCGAGACCGTCACCCTCACCGCCCGCGCCGAGAGCGGGTCGATGTCGGCCAGCTCGGCCCGTGGCGTCGTGGCGGGGTCCCAGGCCAGGGCGGCGGGGAAGAGCGTCGGGTCCAGGGAGTTCTTCTTCAGGCTGCGGTCCGCGGCCCGGAGGAGCGCCGGCTCGTCGTGCCGGTAGGCCCGGTCCAGGACGAACTCCGTGTAGAGGTCCGGCA
>JAKPXO010000511.1 GCA_029567505.1 Acidobacteriota bacterium | reverse complement strand
GAAGCTGTCGCTCTCCGCGCGGCGCGTGCGGAACGTCGAGGACGTGATGAAGGCGAGGCTCCTCCCGCACGTCGCCGATCTCCCGATGAGGAGGATCAATGCGGCGGTCGTGCGCGACCTCGTCGGCACGCTCCGCTCAGAGGGGTACGCCCCCGCGTCGATCAACGGCGCGCTCTCGATCCTTCGGAAGTTCCTTCGAGATGCCGTCGATCGTGACGTCCTCGCCGCGTACCCCATCAAGGGACGGCTCCCGTGGCAGAAGGAAGCGATTCTTCGGCTGGAGATGACCGACGAGGAGGAATCGCGCTTCCTGTCGGCGTTCGACGACGAGGGAAGCTTCAATCGGCACGTCGAGGAGGAGTACCGGCGCGATGAGGTTGCCTGGCTCGAAGCGATGAGGAAGCGACAGCCGGGCCGGAAGGCGAAGCCGCCTCTCGATCCGGAGGCCGTCGCCTTCCATTGGCAGCGGTTCCGCGCGCTCCGGCCTCTGTTCGTCGTCGCGCTTGAGACCGGGCTCCGGAAGGGCGACCTCCTCGCGCTCCGGTGGACTTCGATCGACCTCCGGGCCGGGTTCCTCCGGGTCACGACCGGGAAGACGAAGGCGGAGGCCGTCGTCCCGATCTCGCCCGCGTGCCGGGAGGCGCTGAAGGTGCTGAAGGCTCGCGCGCCGTTCTCGGGTGACGTCTTCACGACCGAGGAAGGGGACCGCGTCGCGGAGGCGACCGTCCTCCGCGCGTTCGCGCTGGCGAAGGGGATCGCGGGCATCACGCGCCGCCTCCGCTTCCACGACCTCCGGCATTCGTTCGCGTCCGCGTGCGCCTCGCGCGGCGTCTCCATCTCGGTCATCGCGAAGGCTCTCGGTCACACGTCAACGCGGATGACGGAGCGTTACGCGAAGCCGTCTGACGAGGCGATGGGCGCGATCGTCGCCGCGCTCTCGGCGAAGGCGACGAACACCCGGACGAACACCCGGGGGCTCGCGGCGACCGGGACCGAGGGGGCCGGAGGCCGTAACTCGGGCGAGGAGAAGGGGAAGGTTGGTACCCCCAGCGGGATTCGAACCCGCGATCTTCACCTTGAAAGGGTGACGTCCTAGGCCACTAGACGATGGGGGCGACCAGGCTGGAGCGCACCGCGGCGCCGGGCGGAATCTACCATGGGGCGCCGTCCGGGACCTCGACGTGCGCGCTCGCCGCCGTCGTTCGCCGGTGCTTCGACGTGGCGGAGATGGTGAGCCGTCCGGGATTCGAACCCGGGACCCCCTGCTTAAAAGCGGCTATGAGGGCTCTGGGACGCTTCCGGACAACGAAGAATCAATAACTTGCGAGGTTCCGGAAGCGTCCGGAAGCGTCTCTGACGGACGCAACGGACTCTTTGACGGACTCCTACTAAGAGATTCGTATGAGGACGTGCGAGATGGCTGAAATCCGGCTCGAGTTGCGCGGGGCGTTCCCGCATCAACAGGACTTCCTCGACTGCCCGAAGAGGTACGCGATCGCCGCGAGCGGGACGAAGGCGGGGAAGACGGCGTGCGGGGCGATGTACGGCGTCCGGGAGCTCGTGAACCGCCCGGGCTGCCGCGGATGGTGGGTGGCCCCGACGTTCGAGCAGTCGGTCTCCGTCGGCCTCGAGGCGGTCCGTGGCCTCCTCCCGCGCGACCCCGACCTCGTCCAGGTCAAGACGACCTCTCCGCCCGAGATCCGGATCGTGCCGACGGGTTCGGTCCTCTCGTTCAAGTCGGCGGACAACCCGGACAGCCTCTACGGGCCGGGCGTCGACTTCGCCATCCTCGACGAGGCGGGCCGGCAGTCGGAGGCCGCGTTCGTGGCCGTCCGGTCGACCGTCACGGCCACGGGCGGGCCGATGCGCCTCCTGACGAACCCGACGCCGCGGACCGGCTGGTTCTGGCGGCTCTACACGCGCGGGCTCCACCCCGACGATCCCGACGTGGCCTCGTTCCGGTGGAGGACCGCGGACAACCCGCTCATCTCCCGCGAGGAGATCGACGACGCTCGCCGGACGCTCTCCGAGTCGACGTTCCGGAGCCTCTACGAAGGCGAGTTCCTCGACATCGGGGGCTCGGTCTTCCGCGGCGTCCGGAAGGCCGCCACGGGCGCCCTGAAGCCCGGCGAGGCCGGTCGCCGGTACGTCGGCGGGCTCGACCTCGCGCGGACCGTCGACTGGACCGCGGCGGCCGTCGTCGACGAGGAGGACTGCGAGCTCGTCGCCTTCGAGCGGTGGCACGGCTCCTCCTGGGAGATGACCGTCGGGCGCGTGGCCGAGCTCGCGAAGAGATACCCGGGCGTCCGGTTCAACGTCGACAGCACGGGACTCGGCGACCCGGTCCTCGAGATGCTCGAACGCAATGACGTGCGCGTGGACGGGGTGAAGTTCACGTCGACGGGGAAGTCCCACATGGTGGAGCGCCTCGCGGCGTTGATCGAGAAGGGACGTCTCCGGTTCCCGCCGCTCGAGGTTCTCATGGGGGAGCTCGAGAGCTACGAGGCGACGACGGGCCCGACGGGTGTCGTCCGGTACGGGGCGCCGTCCGGGATGCACGACGACTGCGTGACGGCGCTCATGCTGGCCACGAAGGACCTCGACATCGAACCGTCTACCGAGTGGACCGAGGACGACGTCGTGATCGGTGAGAGCGAGTTGAGCGAGGTTCCCAGCCTCGACCTCGACGAGAAGGAAGGCGAGTGGTGAAGACGATGCCGGGGCGAAACGGCGGGAAGCTCTCCCGCGCAGGCCGAAGGAAGGGGGCGGTCAACCTGATCTCCCGGACGTTCCAGGAGTTCGCGCAGGCGACGCTCGACGACCCGGAGATCCAGAAGAAGATCCGGGAGCGGCTCCTGGCCGAGATCGCCGGGAAGAAGCGGAACCCGATGCCGGCGCTGACGGTCCTCGCCGCGGCGGCCGTGAAGGAGAAGCCGATTGCGCGCGGAGCGTCCGCGGTCGTCTTCATCGCCCAGATCACGAACGGTCGCGGCGAGGTGAAGCGGCTCGAGCTCGCGCAGGACGTGGAGGTCCTTCCCTCGGCGGACGGGCCGAAGGCGCTCCCGGTCGGTACCGTCATGACGGAATCCGGATAGAATGAGCGTGCCGGGGCGCCCCCGTGGGAGTAGCTACCCGCGGGATGCGTCCTCCGCCGCGAGGCGCCCCGGCACCTTTCGAACCGCGCGGAGGGGAGCGGAGGACCGATGGGACGCACCCCCGACAAGATCAGCAGGCCGCCGTGGGAGCGAGAGCTTCTCGCCGAGGCAAGTCGACTCAACGTCTTGGGGCTCGATCCGCTCGCCACGCTCCGCCGCGTGCGTCAGGAGCACGAGAAACCGAGCCCGCCGGAGTCGGATGATCGCGCCGAGGCGATCCTCTCTGCCCTCGCGTGGCTGTCGACGCCGGAGGCGAAGCGGACGGTCCGGGCTCCCGAGCTGACGTCGCTCTCGGACGTGG
>JAKPXO010000504.1 GCA_029567505.1 Acidobacteriota bacterium | reverse complement strand
CTCCCCGCGGCGATCGCGGGCAGGGCGGCCCCGTCTAAGGAGCCGCGAAAGCCGCATGAGAAAGCCCGCCGCCCTCCTCGTCCTCGCCGCGACCCTCGCCCTGGCCGCGCCCGACGCCCCCGCCTGCACGAACATCCTCGTGACGAAGGGGGCCTCGGCCGACGGCTCGACGATGATCACGTACGCCGCCGACAGCCACGAACTCTACGGCGAGCTCTACTTCACTCCCGCGGGCGTCCACCGTTTCGGCGAGATGCGCGAGATCGTGGAGTGGGACACCGGCAAGACGCTCGGCCGGATTCCGCAGGCGCCGGTGACCTACCAGGTCGTCGGCAACGTGAACGAGTACCAGGTCTCGATCGGCGAGACGACGTTCGGCGGCCGAAAGGAGCTGGAAGGCCCGGCCGGGATCATCGACTACGGCTCGCTCATGTGGATCGGCCTCGAGCGGTCGAAGACGGCCCGCGAAGCGATCGAGGTGATGACGAAGCTCGTGGACGAGTTCGGCTACGCCTCGAGCGGTGAGTCGATCTCCATCGCCGACCCGAACGAGGCGTGGGTCCTCGAGATCATCGGGAAGGGGAAGGAGCAGAAGGGGGCCGTCTGGGTCGCCGTGAAGGTGCCGGACGGGATGATCTCGGCCCACGCGAACCAGCCGCGGATCCGGCAGTTCCCGCGGAACGACCCGAAGAACGTCCTCTTCTCGAAGGACGTCGTCTCCTTCGCGCGCGACAAGGGCTGGTTCACGGGGAAGGACGAGGAGTTCTCGTTCGCCGACGCGTACGCTCCGCTCCGCGCGAGCACGCTCCGGAGCTGCGACGGCCGGGTCTGGAGCGTCTTCCGCCGCGCGGCGCCGTCGCTGAACCTCTCGTCGGACTGGATCCTCGCCGTCCCGGGCGCCAAGCCGATGCCCTGGGCGATCAAGCCCGACAAGAAGCTGACGACGAAGGACGTGATGGAGCTGATGCGGGACCACTTCGAAGGGACCGAGCTCGACATGACGAAGGACATCGGCGCCGGGCCGTTCGTCCTCCCGTACCGCTGGCGGCCGATGGGCTTCAAGGTGGACGGCGTCGACTACGTCCACGAGCGGGCGATCTCCACGCAGCAGACCGGCTACTCGTTCGTCGCCCAGCTCCGGTCGTACCTCCCGAACCCGGTCGGCGGCGTCCTCTGGTTCGGCGTCGACGACACCTACTCCACCGTCTACACGCCGATGTACTGCGGCATCCGCGAGGTGCCGAAGAGCTTCGCGGTCGGGACGGCCGACTTCTCGGCCTTCTCGTGGGATTCGGCGTTCTGGGTCTTCAACTTCGTCACGAACTGGGCCTACTCGCGCTACAGCGACATGATCGTCGACGTCCGCGCGGCGCAGGACGAGCTCGAGGGACGCTTCCTCGCCGAGCAGCCCGAGGTCGAGAAGGAGGCCGTGCGCCTCCACGCCGCCTCGCCGGCGGCGGCGCGGGACTACCTGACGAAGTACTCCGTCGGGGCGGGCGACCTGGTCTTCGCCCGCTGGAAGAAGCTCGGCGACCACCTCCTCTGGAAGTACATGGACGGCAACGTCCGCGACACGCAGGGCGGCGTCACCCACCCGAAGTACCGCGAGGAGTGGTACCGGGCGATCGCGAAGGACGGGGGCGACCGGCTGAAGGCGCGGAAGCTCGCCGAGGAGCCGAAGCGGCCCGAGTAGCCGGGAGGGCCGGATCGGCCGGGAGGAGGGGCGCGGGCGAAACCCCGCGCCCCTGCCGTCCGTATCAGAGGGCGGGTGAAAGCCCGAGGTTCCCTCCTCCTCCTCGCCGGGCTGGCCGTCGTGGCCGGTCCGGCGCTTTGTCTTCAGGAGGGGGCGGACGGGCTGCGCGGCGCCGAGATCCGGATCTCGCGCGCCGCCGGTCCGATCACGGTCGACGGCGACCTCGGCGACGCCGGCTGGCTCGGGGCGGGGCGGGTCGAGACCTTCTACGAGACGAACCCGGGGGACAACCTCCCGCCGAAGGTCCGGACGGTCGGGCGCCTCGCCTACGACGGCCGGCACCTCTATGCCGCCCTGGAGTGCGACGACCCCGAACCCGGGAAGATCCGGGCGCCGTTCGCCCAGCGCGACGTCCTCGGGGGCGGGACCGACTACGCCGGGATCATCCTCGACACCCGCAACGACGGCCGGACGGCGATCCTCTTCGTCGCGAACCCGCGCGGCGTCCAGTACGACGCCGTGACGGACGACGGGAACGAGGACTCCTCGCCCGACTTCCACTGGGAAGCGGCGGCGAAGATCACGCCGACGGGCTGGAACCTCGAGATCCGGATCCCGTTCTCCTCTCTCCGGTACGACAGGGCGGACCCGCAGACCTGGGGGATCCTCCTCTACAGGAACCGCCCGCGCGATTTCCGCTATCAGATGTTCTCCGCCCGGCTCCCGCGCGGACGGAACTGCTTCATCTGCTCGGAGAACGTCCTGACCGGCCTCGAAGGGCTTCCCCCGGGCGGGCATCTCGTCGTGGCGCCCTACGCGACCGCCTCGGAGGAGACGTTGCCCCGCGCGGACGGGACGGGGAGCGTGGCGAGGCCCGTCGAGCCGGACGGCGGCCTCGACGTGAAATGGACCCCGTCCGCCGGCGTGGCGCTCGACGGGACGTTCAACCCCGATTTCTCCCAGATCGAGTCGGACACCGCCCGGATCGGCGTGAACGAGCGCTTCGCCCTCTTCTACCCCGAGAAGCGCCCCTTCTTCCTCGAGGGAGTCGACCTCCTCTCGACGCCGGTGCAGGCCGTCTACACCCGCTCCGTCACGTCGCCGCGCTGGGGCCTTCGCGGAACGGGGAAGCGGGGCGGGACGAGCTGGACGGCGCTCGTCGCCGAGGACCGCGGGGGCGGGAGCGTCATCCTTCCCGGTCCGAACGGCTCCGGGCTCGCGGCGCAGGACTTCCGGTCGCTCGACTTCGTCGGGAGGGTCCGGCGGGACGTCGGCCGCTCCTTCGCGTCGTTCCTCGTCACGGCCAAGGAGATGCCCGGCTCGGCGAGCAACCGAGTCCTCGGGCCGGACTTCCGCCTCAACCTGAGCGAGACCGATTCGGTGACGGGGCAGCTCCTCTGGTCGTGGAGCGAGACGCCGGATCGCCCCGAGCGGGCGGCGGAGTGGGACGGGCGCTCCCTCTCGGGCCACGGGGCCGACGTCTGGTGGTCGCACACGACCGAGACGTGGGACTGGGGGCTCGAGTACAAGGACTTCTCCGACGGCTTCCGGGCCGACCTCGGCTTCGTCCCGCAGGTCGGCTTCCGGGAGGGGTACGGCGAGCTCGGGAGGACCTTCCGGCCGACCGGCTTCGTCTCACGGGTCCGGGTCTTCGCTTTCGCCGACTCCCTCGCCGACCGGGAGGGGGAGCTGCTGAGCCAGGTCGTCGCGTCCGCGGTCCGGCTCGAGACGAAGTACAACGGCTCCGTCCTCCTCGAGCTTCGGAACGAGAGGATCCGGGCCGGGACCGAGCTCCTGTCGCGAAGGCGGCTCGTCTACGGCGTGGGCGCCGTTCCCTCCCGCTTCTTCGCCGGGATCGCGATCGACGGGGCGATCGGCGAGGAGATCGACTTCGAGGGGTCGCGCACGGGGAAGGGAGGATGGTTCGCGGCGAGCGTCGTCTTCCGCCCGGGCGACCACCTCCGGCTCGATCTCAGCGGCGAGGTCCGCTGGATGGACGTCGACCTCCCGGACGGGCGCTCACCGCGGCTCTTCACGGCGCACGTCGAGAGGATGAACGCGACGTGGACCCTCACGGCGCGCGCCTGGGTCCGGGTCATCGGGCAGTACGTGGGAGCCTGGCAGGCGCCGGAGCTCTACCCGACGGACGTTGAGGCGGAATCGGGCTCGTTCTCCGCGTCGGCCCTCCTCGGGTACCGCCTGAACTGGCAGAGCGTCGTCTTCCTCGGCTACGGCGACGCCCGGACGCTCTCCGAGGACGGCGGTCTCCCTCCGGAGAGCCGCCAGCTCTTCCTGAAGGTCTCGTACGCGTTTCAGCGGTGATCGGAGCGCTCCCGGAGCGTAGACTTTCTCCAGCGATCTCCGCACGCACGAACGAAAGCCGCGGCCTCGACGGCCGGGAGGTTCCCATGCTCGCGCGCGAACGACTCGCGAAGTGCCCGACCTGCCAGGGGACCGGCCTCGGAGGCCCCTGCGCGCGCTGCAGCTCGCTCGGCCGAATCCGCTTCCAGGGGAACGAGGAGCAATGGATCCTCTGCGGCTACTGCCGGGGGACGGGCACCGTCGACTGTCCGCGCTGCCGCCGGGAGGGTCGCATCCGCTTCTTCTCGTTCCAGTGCCCCCGCTGCGGCTTCGTGGGGCCCGAGTCGGAGGGGCACCTCGACGAGCTCTACGCCGACCTCTGCCCGAAGTGCGGGAGCTACTGATGTCGCGGGAGCGGCGAAGCGGGGCGTTGCGCCGGCCTCACCCTCCCCGCTCGGCGCGAGCCAGGACCGCCTCGCCCACGACCCGCGCGGCTTCCTCGATCGGGACGCGGTCGACGTTGACGACGAGGTTGTAGAGGAGCGGGTCGGCGACGTCGACCTGGAAGTAGCGGCGGATGAAGCGCCGCCGGGCCTTGTCCTCGGCCTCGACCCAGGCGCGGGCCGCCTTCTTCGAGAGCTCCCGGGCCGCGGCGACGTTCTCGACGCGGCTCTCGAGCGACGCAACGAGGCGGACGTGGAACGCCTGAGGCAGGTGCCCGAGGATGACGTTCGCGCCGCGCCCGACGAGGACGACGTTCCCCATCTCTCCGAGCCGGAGGATCGTCTCCGTCGTTTCCTGCATCGGCTTCCAGGTGGCCCGGTGGAGTCCGAGGAGCTCCTCGATCACGAACGAGACTCCCGCGAGGTGGTCCTCCGGCGACCAGGAGGCGAGCCGGTCCGGGAGGGCGTCGTCCTCCAGGATCTTGTCGACGAGCTCGCGGTCGACCAGGACCCACGGGCCGCGCCCCTTCGGCTGGTTCTCCTCGAGCCAGCCGCAGAGCGCCTCGCCGAACGTGTTTCCGCCCGCCCCGGTCTCGCGCGAGACGGTCACGAGGGGGCGTCTCATCTCACGCGAGCGCGGCGGCCCCTTTGGCGAGGCCCCCAGCTGCGCGGCGACGAAGGCGAGGGTCTTCTCTTCGGACGAGACGAAGGACATGGCGATCCTCCTTCCGAAGCGGAGCTGCACCCAGTCTACGCCGCGGAAACACCTGGGGTCAGGTCTTGTATTGTGACTTTCGCGGGAGCGAAAGTCACAATACAAGACCTGACCCCAGCTCCCTGGCCTCGGCTCCTGTGCTGCGGCGCGGCGGATATGATCGCGGACCGAACCCGACCGGATTCCCGGATGGAGCTGAGGAAGGAGCAGAGGCGGATGAAGTACGAAGGGAAGGCCATCCAGACCGTTCCGCTGGACGGAGGCTTCGTCGAGCTGCGGTTCGACCTGCAGGGCGACTCCGTCAACAAGTTCAACAGCCTCACCCTCGGCGAGCTGAAGGAGGTCGTCGCGGGCCTCGTGGCCGCGCCGCCGAAGGGACTCCTGATCACGAGCGGCAAGGACGTCTTCATCGTCGGCGCGGACGTGACCGAGTTCCTCACGCACTTCAGGCGAAGCGAGGAGGAGCTCGCCGGCTGGCTCCTCGAGACCGACGCGACGTTCAGCGCGATCGAGGACCTCCCGTGCCCCTCCGTGGTGGCGATCAACGGCTTCTGCCTCGGCGGCGGCTTCGAGCTCGCGCTCTCGGCCCACTTCCGCGTGGCGTCGACGGTGGCGAAGGTGGGCGTCCCCGAGACGAAGCTCGGGATCTTCCCCGGCTGGGGCGGCACCGTCCGCCTCTCGAGGATCTGCGGGGCCGACAACGCCATCGAGTGGATCGCCACGGGCGAGCAGTACCCCGCGGCCGAGGGGCTGAAGATCGGCGCCGTCGACGCCGTCTGCGAGCCGGGCAAGCTCCGCGAGGCCGCCCTCCGGATGCTCGCCGACGCCGCCGACGGGAAGCTCGACTGGAAGAGGCGGGTCGAGGAGAAGAAGGCCCCGCTGCCCCTCAACAAGGTCGAGGCGGGGATGGTCTTCGAGGGGGGGAAGGCCTTCGTCGGCGGGAAGGCCGGCCCGAACTACCCGTCCCCCGTCGCCGCCATCGAGGCGATGCAGAAGGGGGCGGGCCTCGGGCGCGACGAGGCGCTCAAGATCGAGGCGACGACCTTCGCGCGGATCGCGAAGACCCCGACGGCTCACGGCCTCGTCTCGGTCTTCCTCGGCGACCAGCTCGTCAAGAAGCTGGCGAAGAAGGC
>JAKPXO010000499.1 GCA_029567505.1 Acidobacteriota bacterium | reverse complement strand
GGATCCTGGCCCGCAAGGAAGAGAAGCAGAAGGCCCTCGAGACCTGGATCGCCGCCGACCCGGCGCGCCAGAAGGAGTTCGGCCCCGCCCTCGCCGGCCTCGCCGAGATGCAGGCCGAGAGCGAGAAGACGCGTGAGAAGGACGCCGTCTTCGGCGCGCTCTACATGAACTCGCCCCTCCTCGCGACCGCGAACCAGCTCTACCGCCTCTCCCTGGAGCGTCCGAAGAAGGACCTCGACCGCGACCCGTCTTTCCAGGAGCGCAACTGGGCCCGGATGAGGGAAGGCCTCGAGCGGATGGAGCGCTCCTACGACAACCGCCTCGACCGGCCGATGCTCCGCTACGTCCTGCACGAGGCGGCGGCCCTCCCGGCCGGCCAGCGGATCGAGCCGCTCGACACCCTCGTCGGCTTCGCCGCGGGGATGCCGAAGGAGGAGGCCGCGAAGAAGGTCGAGACGTTCCTCGACGCGCTCTACGCCGGCACGCGTCTCCCCGAGAAGGAGTTCCGCCTCTCCCTCTTCGACAAGCCGACGAAGGAGATCGTCGACACGAACGACGCCGCCGTGAAGCTGGCCGTCGCCCTCCACCCGATGGCCGAGGCCGCGCGGGAGAGGGGGAAGGCGAACGAGGGGAAGCGCTCGCGCCTCCGCCCGCAGTACATGAAGGCCCTCCTCGCGCAGGGCGGCGGCCTCGTCGCCCCCGACGCGAACTCCACGCTCCGCGTCACGTTCGGCCGCGTCATGGGCGTCGACCCGCGCGACGGGATGCGCTACCTCCCGCAGACGACTCTGGCGGGCGTCCTCGACAAGCACACCGGCGAGGGGGAGTTCGACGCCCCCGACAGTCTCCTCGAGGCGGCGAAGGCGCTCCGGGCCGGGAAGAAGACCCCCTACTTCGACGAGAAGCTGGGCGACGTCCCGGTCGACTTCATGTCCGACGTCGACACGACGGGCGGCAACTCCGGCTCGGCGGTCCTGAACGCGAAGGGCGAGCTCGTCGGCCTCCTTTTCGACGGGACGCTCGAGACCGTCGCCTCCGATTTCCTCTTCGACACGGAGAAGACGCGGTCGATCCAGGTCGACAGCCGCTACCTCCTCTGGGTCTGGGACGCGGTCGAAGGGGCGAAGAACCTCCTCGACGAGGTCGGCATCGAGTAGGTCGTCCGGCTCCGCCGGAGACTCGAGCGGCCCGCGTCCCCCCGGGGATGCGGGCCGATTGCTTTCTCGATCCGATGCTCCTGGGGAGGGGAGTCGCCGGAGGCGACGCGGGGAGGCCCGTGGCGGGCCTCCCCGATCCACTACTGCGCGGCGGCGAAGGCGAGGATGACCGCGAGAACCGCGAGGATGGCGAGCGTGATCTTCGCCGCGGAGAACGGCGCGTTCCCGTCCACCTTTCCGGTGACGCCGTTCACGAGGAAGCGGAACGGCCGGCCGCCGTACTCGTAGGCCGAGATCCAGACCGGCAGGAGCGCGTTCTTGCACGTCAGGCCCGACCAGGCCGTGGACACGGAGAGGTTCCGGTGCGTGTCGCCCGGCACCTGCGCTCCGCAGGCCGCGTGGATCTCGCGCGTCATCCGCTCCCGCGCCGCGGAGACTGCCTCAGGGAGGTCCACCGCGTACTCCTCGGCGAGGAAGCCCGAGAGGTACTGCGGGTCGTACGGGACGAGGCCGCCGGTCGGGAACGGCTCGATCCCCCGCGCGAGGCCGGGGGGGAGGCCCTTCGAGGCGGGGACCGGGACGTCGTCGAAGACCTTCTCGAGGAAGCCGGCGGCCGGCTCCCAGCGGATGCGGGTCTCGGAGCGCATCACGGACTTCCCGTTCACGAGGGTCGGAACCTGGACGGTGTAGCGGTGGCCCGCCTCGGCGGTCCAGCGGTTGTGGGTGAGGGCGTCGAACGTCCAGAAGGGGACGTAGACCCCCTGCATCGCGGTGACCGAGGCCTTCTCCTTCAGGTCGTTCGGCCGGAACCAGAGGCCGGAGACCCAGCTCCGGAAGCGCTGCGCGGCGGAGGCGCGGTCGACGGCGAAGGGGAGGACGCCGGCGGGACGGACGTGGTCGGTCTCGGGCGGGGCCTCGACGACGGCGGGGGTCGCGCAGAACGCGCAGCGGGAGGCGGAGACGCCGGGGTCGAAGGTCGTCGTGGCGCCGCACTTCGTGCAGCGGACGCTCTTCCTCTCGGCGCCCCAACCGAGGCTCCTGGGCGCGGCGAGCGCCTCCTCGAGCGGCCTCTCGACGACCTCGTCTGAGGAGGTCGGCAGCGCCGTCTCGCTCCCGCAGTAGGGGCACTTCAGCGCGGACGCGCCAGGGTGCCAGACGACGTCGGCGCCGCAAGCGCCGCACGGGAACTTGCGGGCTCGGGCGGAGAGCGGCTCCCCGCCCGTTCCCGGGCGGGGAGCTGAGGGCGGAATCGGGGGAGGAGCGGGCGTCAACGGACGCCCTCTCTCACCGGGCCGGCGGCGGGGGCGGCGGCGGCGCGACGCCGGGACTCGTCCCCTCGAAGCCGGGGAACGTCTGGAGAGCGGCCCAACCGGCGGCGCCCGGGTGCCAGGCGAGCGTCGTCGGGGCGACCTGGCCGGCGGCGATCATCTGCCTCATCGCCTCGTCGGTGTAGGGGCCGTAAGTCTTCCCGTCGATGGCGAGCGACCAGCGCGGCCCGGCAGGAGCGGGGGGCGGCGGAGGCGCGCCGGCGCCCGGGGCGGGGGGCGGGGCCGGGGCGCCGTACGCCGGCGGCGGGGCCGCCTGCGGCTGCATCATCGGCTGGAACGCCTGCCCCATCACGCCGCCGATCGCCATCCCCGCGCCGAGGCCGGCGCCGGCGCCGGCGAGGCCGCCGGACGGGTTCGCCGCGGCGATCTTGATCGCCTCGGCCGCCTGCATCTGCGTGAACTGCCCCATCTTGTCGCCGAGGACGCCGAGCTTCGTCCGCTGGTCGATCGCCTGCTCGACCTCCTCGGGGAGGGAGACGTTCTCGATGAAGAACTTCGTCAGGTCGAGGCCGAAGCTCCCGAACTCGGGGCCGATCTTCTCCTTGCCGAAGGCCGACAGCTCGTCGTACTTGGCCGCGATGTCGAGCGCGGGGATCTTCGACTCGGCGATCGCGTCGGAGAGCTTCGAGAGGACGATCGACCGGAGCTGGCCGGTGATCTCGTCCGTCGTCGTCAGGCCCTGCGTCCCGACGATCGTGTTGAAGAAGACCTTCGGGTCGGCGATCTTCATCGCGTAGGTCCCGAAGGCGCGGATGCGGATCATCCCGAAGTCGGAGTCCCGCATCATGACGGGGTTCGTCGTCCCCCACTTCAGGTCGGTGAAGGTCCGCGTGTTGAAGAAGTAGACCTCCGCCTTGAACGGGGACTGGAAGCCGTACTTCCAGCCGCGGAGCGTCGTCAGGATCGGGATGTTCTGCGTCGAGAGCTCGTAGCGCCCCGGCAGGAACAGGTCGGCGGCCTTCCCCTCGTTCACGAAGAGGGCGGCCTGGTTCTCGCGCACCGTCAGCTGCGCGCCCATCTTGATCTCCTGGTTGTAGACCGGGAACCGGTAGACGAGCGAGTCTTCCGACTCGTCCAGCCACTGGATGATCTCGATGAACTGCGAGCCGATCTGCTGCTTGATGTTGTCGAGAAGGCCCATCGTCTCCTCCTTATCGGGAAGGGAACAGTCTAGCGCGATGATACGCAGGACCGGACGGGGGGTTTGCGACGTGAGCGAAGACGGAGACCGGCGCGCGGCGCGACGGGCGCGCCCGGGCGACTACGGGGGCTTCTGGCGCGGGACGCTCCTCTCGCCCTACCCGGCGCTCGCCATGCTCCTCGGGGCGGCCCTGACGTGGCTCCTCGGCCGGGGCGTCCCGGGCGCGCGCTCTCTCGCGTTCGGGGCATTCATCGGCCTCTGCTGCTACCTCCTCTCGATCCTCGCCGAGCGCCTCCTCCACGAGCCGCTTTCCCGCCTCCCGTCCGGCCGCGCGGCGCTCGTCAGGAGCGTCGTCTTCTCCCTCGCGGGCCTCTCGGGGTTCGTCCTCGGCCAGGCCCTCGGGCGGCCGCTCTTCCTCGGCCAGCCGTTCCGGCTCCCGGACCTCGGGGGCGGCCTCGGCGTCGCCCTCGGGATCTCGGCGGGACTCTCGGCCGTCGTCGGCCTCCCGATCACCGCCTACGAGCTCCTCAAGCGCCGGCTCGCCGAGTCGATCGCGCGGCTGAAGGAAGCCGAGTACGCCGAGAAGGAGCTCGAGCTGGCCCGCGCGATCCAGCAGCGGCTCCTCCCGCCCGCGACGCTCGACGGCCCCGGCTTCGCCGTGGCGGCGCGCTGCGTCCCGGCGCGGCACGTCGGGGGAGACTTCTACGACGTCTTCCACATGGAGGACGGGCGGCTCGGCCTCGCCGTCGCCGACGTGGCGGGGAAGGGGATCGGGGCGGCGCTCATCATGGCGACCGCGAAGGCGGTCGTCCCGCTCCTCGCGACCTCCGCGGACCCGGCCGCCACCCTCTCGGCCCTGAACGCGAAGCTGAGGAAGGAGCTCGGGCCGAGGGAGTTCGTCGCCCTCGCGTTCGCGGTCTTCGACGCCGCGACGGGCGAGCTCCGGCTCTCGAACGCGGGGCTCCCGGACCCGTACCTGCTCCGGTCGGGCGAGTCGCCCCGCGCCCTCTCCTGTCCGGGGCCGCGGATCCCGCTCGGCCTGAGGGGAGAGGTGCCGCGGGAGACGCTGTGCGTCGATCTCGCGCCGTCGGACCGTGTCGTCTTCTTCTCCGACGGCCTCCCCGAGGCGCCCCGGCCCGACGGGGAGCCGCTCGGCTACGGGGCGCTCGAGGGTCTCGTCGACCTCCCCGAGGTTCCCCCCGGGGATGCCGTGGAGCTCCTCCTCAGCCGTGTCGCCGCGGCGGCGGGGGCGAGCCCTGAGGACGACGCGACGGTCCTCCTCCTGGAGCGCCGGCCGACCTGACCGGCGGCCGGGCCGGGCCGGAGGCACGCCGTGGGGCGGCCGCGGCGGCCGCCTGGCGACGGGCCTTCTCCTCGATGCGCGCCTTCATCTCGGCTTCGGTCTGCGCGCGCCGCTCGGCCTTCTCCTTCGCCCGGGCCCGCTCCTGGGCCTTGCGGGCGCGGATCTCGGCGATCCGCTCGGCGATCGGGATCTCGAGCCGCTCGGCAGCCCGCTTCGTGTAGTCGAAGCCGGGGAGGGTGACGCGCGGGAGGCGCTTGCCGACGGCGCGCTCGATGGCGTTGAGGTCCCCCTCCTCGTCGGGGGCGACGAACGTGAACGCGTCACCCGTCGCCTCGGCGCGGGCGGTCCGCCCGACCCGGTGGATGTAGTCCTCCGGGACGTGCGGCACGTCGAAGTTGACGACGTGCGAGAGCTCCTCGACGTCGATGCCGCGGGCGGCGATGTCGGTCGCCACGAGGACGCGGTACTTGCCGCTCTTGAATCCGGCGAGGGCGTCCGTCCGCTGGGCCTGGGAGCGGTTCCCGTGGATCCGCTCGCAGGCGACGCCGTGCTTCTTGAGGAAATCGGCGAGGCGGTTCGCGCGGTGCTTCGTCCGCGTGAAGGCGATGACGCTCCGGATGTCGCCGCGCGAGAGGAGCTCGAGGAGGAGCTGCGACTTCAGCTCCTGCGCGACCGGGTAGATCGCCTGCGTGATCCCGACGGCCGGAGCGGACTTCCGCTCCAGGTTGATCGTCGCGGGGGCGTGCAGGATGTCGCGCGAGAGCTCGGCGATCGGCCCCGGCATCGTCGCGGAGAAGAGCATCGTCTGCCGCTTCGCCGGAAGGTGCCGGAGGACCCGCTTGATGTCGGGGAGGAAGCCCATGTCGAGCATCCGGTCGGCCTCGTCGATGACGAGGATCTCCAGCTTGTCGAGCTTCGCGTAGCCGAAGCGGAAGTGGTCGAGGAGCCGGCCCGGCGTCGCGACGATGACGTCGGCCCCGGCGCGGAAGGCGTGCTCCTGCGGGCCCATCCCGACGCCGCCGAAGACGGCCGCGCTCGTGAGGGGCGTGTGGACCGCGAGCTCGCGCGTGTGCTCGTCGATCTGGGCCGCGAGCTCGCGGGTGGGCGTGATGACGAGGACGCGCGTGGCGCCGCGGGGCTTCCCGATGAGCCGGTGGAGGATCGGCAGCATGAACGCCGCGGTCTTCCCGCTCCCGGTCATCGCGCAGGCGAGGAGGTCCTTGCCGGCGAGCGCGGGGGGGATCGCGTCGTTCTGGATCGGGGTGGGCCGGGTGAAGCCGAGCTCCTTGACGCCGCGGAGGAGGTCGGGGTGGAGGCCGAAGGACGAGAAGGGCATTCCGTGTTCGCTTTCCGCGCGGCCGCCGGCCGCGCAAACCTGACACCTTCTCACGGACGGGGGCCGAAGTAAAACCAACGCCGGGGGCCGGGCCGGCCCAGCCCCGTGCCCCACGTGCCCTCAGGCCCTCCGGGTCTTCCTCCGCCGCGACGGCATCGCCATGGTCGGCTGCCGAGATCCGGCCGAGCCCCGCTGACGGGCTGCGAATATGATCTCGCGATGAGCCTCTCCCCGGCGCGCGCGTCCGCGATCGCGGCGGTCCTCGCGCTCGCCTTCGGAGGGGCTCTCACCCTTCCGTGCGTCCTCGGCGGGCTGCCTCCCGTGGGGGCCGACGCGCCGTCCTATTGCCGCATGGCCCGGACGTTCCTCACGACGGGCTCCCTCGAGCTTCCCGGGCCGGCCCGGATCGACCGGGACCCGCAGCAGGACCTGTCGAGCGCCTTCGGGACTCCCTACGCCCTGAGCCGTGACGGCCGTCTCCTGCCGAAGCACTCTGCTCTCTACGGGCTCTGCCTGGTCCCCGGGACCGCCCTGGCGGGGACCGCGGGAGCCCAGGCGAGCGCCCTGCTCCTGGCCTCGGCGCTCGCGGCCTTTCTCACACGTCGGGCGGCGGAGGCCTTCGGTGCGGCCGCCGCTCTCCTGTCGTTCGCGTGCGTCTTCCTTCTCGTCCCCGGCGGCCGGAGCCTCGCTTTCGGGGTGAATCTCGACACGGCGCTCGCCTTCGCGGTCCTCCTGGCCTTCGACCTCGCCGCCCGCGGAAGGGGACTGGGCGCCGGCCTCGTCGGAGCGCTCGCCCTCTTCCTTCGCCCCACGGCTGCCCTCCTGGTGCTCCCGCTCCCCTTCGTCGCGCGGGCGCGCGGCCCGGCGCCTCTCGTTCGGACGATCCTGGGGTTCGGGGCCGGCGCGCTCGCCTACGCCGCGACGAACGTCTACTTCTGGGGCGGACCCCTCACCACGGCCTACGCCCGGGCCGCGGTCTTCGGTCCGGACGGCCTTCGGGTCGTGGATCACGCCGGAGCCTTCGGCTCGAGCCCGTTCTCGGGCGCCGCTCGCATCCTGGCGTCCTATCCCCACGGGCTCGTTTTCGTCTTCCCGCTTCTTCTCCTCTCGCTCCCGGGGTTCCTCCTGCGCGGCGCGCGGCGCCCGGAGTGGTGGGTTCCGGCCATGGTCGGACTGGCCGGCTTCCTGGTGCTGAGCACCTACGACTACGCGGTGGCGCACCCCGAGTACATGATCTACCGCTTCGCCGGGCTCACGTGGTTCGCGTCGACGCTCCCCCTCGCCGCCCTGCTCGCGTGGATCGGGACGCGATGGACGCGGCGCCGAACGGGGCCCGCCCGTCTGCCGGAACCGGAGTGAGCCCGACGAACCGTCGACCGGAGCGACCCGTCGCGATGCGCGGACGGGCGTCGGGAGCGGGCGGGCCGTCGTGGCGAAGACCGCGGGCCGCGCGCTCCCGGCAGCGGTGCTCGCAACCTGCCCGCCCAGACCGGACCCCGCGGGCCCTCGGCTGAAGCCGGGCGCGAGGGCGAGGAGGGGAGAGGCGGACGGCTCGGGCGTCCGGGGCCGGACGACTCGGGACGCCCGGTCGTCGACTCGCGAACGAACGCGCGCCGCCGGGTCGCCGCCCCGCCCTATCAGAGGTTTTGCCGGAAGAAGGACAGGATCCGCTCGTTCACGGCGCGGCGGGTCGGCTGGTCGCGCGGCCCGTGCCTCATCCCGGCGAACGGGGCGAAGACGTACTCCTTGCGGGCTTTGTTGAGCGCGTCGGCGAAGGCGATCGACTGCTGCATGTGGACGTTGTCGTCCGCCGTCCCGTGGAGGAGCAGGAGCTTCGGCCCGAGCTTCGCCGCGTGCGTCAGGGGCGCCGTCGACTCGTACTTCTCGGCGTTCTCCTTCGGGAGCTTCATGTAGCGCTCGGTGTAGATCGAGTCGTAGTACTTCCAGTGGGTCACGGGGGCCCCGGCGACCGCGGCCTTCCAGAGCTCCGGCGCCCGCGTCGCCGCGACGAGCGTCATGTAGCCGCCGTAGGACCAGCCGGAGAGGCCGAGGCGCGACCCGTCGACGAACGGGAGCTTCTTCAGCTCCGCGATCCCTTCGAGCTGGTCGGCGAGCTCCACCTCGCCGAGCCTCTTCAGGATCGCCGCCTCGAAGGCGTGGCCCCGCCCGCCCGAGCCGCGCCCGTCCATCGCCCAGACGAGGAACCCGTTCGCGGCGAGGACGTGGTCGAGCAGGGAAGTCGCCCCCCACCGCTCCTGGACGACCTGCGCGTGTGGGCCGCCGTAGACGTAGACGACGACGGGGTACTTCCTCGCCGGGTCGAAGTCGGCCGGCCTGACGAGCCTCGTGTAGAAGCGCGTCCCGTCCGAGCCGCGGAAGGAGCCCATCTCCGTTGTCGCGAGAGCGAAGTCGCCGAGAGACGTCTTCGGGACGAAGACGGGCCGGAGGAGCGTTCCGTCCCCCCGCACGAGGTCGACGCGCGTCGGCGTGTCGACGGCCGACCAGCTGTCGAGGAGGAAGCGCCCGTCCGGGGACGGGAGCGCGGCGTGGGTCCCCTTCCGGGAGGTGAGCCGGGTCAGGCCGGTCCCGTCCAGCCGGACGCGGTAGTGGTGGCGCTCGCGCGGGTCGGCCTCGGTCGCCGTGAACGTGACCGTTCGCGCTCGCGCGTCGAGGCGCGGCGTGTCGGTGATCGCCCACTCGCCGCGGGTGACCGGCCCGAGGAGCGTCCCGTCCATCCCGTATCGATAGAGGTGGAGGAAGCCGCTCCGCTCCGAGAGCCAGAGGAACCCGGAGCCGTCGGGGAGGAAGAGCGGCGGCTCGTGCGCGTTGATCCAGGAGGCCGACGTCTCGCGCAGGAGGCTCCGGGGGCCGGCGCTGCCGGACCTGTCGAGGAGGAAGGCCTCGATCGTCGTCTGCGTCCGGTCCATCCTCGTGAACGCGACCGCGGAGGAGTCGGGCGTCCAGGCGAGCTCGGGGCCGAGGAGCTCGCGCTCGCCGTCGTAGGAGACGGACCGGACGGTCCTCGCGAGACCGGAGGGGTCCCAGGTTGCGATCCTCACGGACGGGGCGGCGTTGGGGTCGCCCGGCTTCGGGTACCGCTGCGGGAGATGCTTCCCGTTTGTCGGGAGGAAGTCGACGAGCGGGTACTCGGGGACTCTCGAGACGTCGAGGCGGAGGAACGCGATCGCGGAGGAGTCGGGGGACCACTCGTAGGCGCGCCCGCCGTTCCGGCCGGCGAGCTCCTCCTCGTAGACCCAGTCGAGCCGTCCGTTGAGGACGGTCGGGCTCCCGTCAGTCGTCAGGCGGGTCACCCGGCCGGTCCCCACCTCGACGAACCAGAGGTCGTTCCCCTTCACGTACGCGACCTTCGCACCGTCGGGGGAGAAGACGGGCAGCTCCTCGGCTTCGGCGTCGGAGGTCAGGCGCCGCGCCGGCCCGGCGCCGAACGCGTAGAGCCAGAGGTCGTTCTCGGCGGCGACCACGAGGGCGGTCCCCGCTTCGTTCCACGCCGCGTCCGAGAGCGGGAGCGACCGCGGCTTGCCGTCCTTCCCCGTCCCCTCGGCGGGAATCGCGTCGAGGAGCTTCTCGGTCTTCCCCGTGACGGCGTCCTCCTGCCAGAGCGAAGCGCGCGCGCCCGGCTCGGGGCTCTCGCGCTTCAGGTAGGTGAAGCGGCCGGCGTCGCGCCAGCGCAGGCCTGTCGGCGCCGCCTCGACGAGCGGCTCGGCGGCGTGGACCCTCTCGAGCGTCAGCGCCGTCTTCCCGGCCGGCGGTCCGGCGAGAGCGGCGAGGGGGGAGGCGGTGGCGAGGACGAGAAGGGCGACCGGGAGGACGGGGAGCGTCGCGCGCATCTCCGGGACGATAGCCGAAAAGAGAAGCGCCCCCCGGCGTGCCGGGGGGCGCGGGGCGCGGGCCGTCGCCCGCGGGGACGTGTACGGTGCTACTTCGCCGCAGGGGCGAGGGGTTTCATCGTGAAGGGGTCCCGGAGCGGCAGGTCGGTCAGCTTTCCGCCCGTCAGCTCGGGGAACTTCACCGGGTGCTTCGGGTCGGGGTTCAGGAGGTCGTCCTTCTTCCCGACGGCGAGGACGGCGACCTTGTCGGTCGCGAGGAGGCGCCGGGCGACGCGCTGCACGTCGGCCTTCGTCACCTTCTCGATCCGGGCGGCGTAGCTCTTGTAGTAGTCCGGGTCCTTCGCGAAGCGCCCGGTGAACTCCTCGTCGGCGAAGACGCCGAGCGTTTGGGCCTTCGTGGCGAAGCGCCGGGAGAGCGTGTCGACGAACGAGCTCTTCGCCGTCGCGAGCTCCTCGTCGGTCACCTCGGCGTCGCGGACCTTCGTCATCTCCTCGAGGACGATCTGCGTCGCGTAGGCGCACGTGCGGGCCTTCGACTGGAACGAAGCGCGGAACGTCGCGGGGAACCAGACGCCCCCGACGATCCCCGAGCCGGCCGAGTAGGCGAGCCCCTCGTCGGAGCGGACGCGGTTCGTGATCCGGCTCGTGAAGCCACCCCCGCCGAGGACGTCGTTCATGACGAGCGCGGCGTAGTAGTCGGGGTCGTTCCGCAGGAGCGCCGGGAGCATCACGGAGACGCGCCCCTGGTTGACGTCCTTGTCGACGATGTAGAGGCCGGGGGCCATGACGTGGGACGGCGTCGGGACCGGAGGAGCCGCCTCTCCCTTGTAGGGCCACTTCGCGAAGAGGGCGTCGACCTTCGCGACCATCTGCGCGCGCGTCACGCCCTTGCCGAAGTCGCCGGCAACGGTGACGACGACGTTCTTCGGGTCGACCCACTTTCGGTGGAACGCGAGGAGGTCCTCGCGGGTGATCGACTCGAGGGAGGCCTTCGTCGGGTAGCGGTTCGTGTAGTACCCCTCGCCGTGGGCGAGGAACCCGCGCTCGCGCTGTTCGATGTCGGCCGTGTCGTCGTTGCGCGACTTCATGTCGTTGAGGAGCTGGTCGCGGCGGAGCTTCAGCTTGTCGTCCTGGAAGCGGGGCGCCGTGAGCACCTCGCGGAGGATGGCGAGCCCCTCGTCGAGGTCCTTGGCGAGGAGGTTGAGCGAGACGTTCCCGCGGTCGGCGCCGTAGCTCGAGTTCAGGGAGGCCGCGAGGAAGGCGAGGCGCTCCTCGAGCTCCTCGGCGGTCTTCGTGGCGGTCCCGCCCCGGGCGAGGAGGTAGCCGGCAAGGTCGGCGAGCCCGGCCTTCCCGGCCGGGTCGAGGTAGGTGCCTCCGCGGAGCGTTACGCTGATCGAGACGAGCGGCAGCTCGCGGTCCTCGGCGACGTAGGCGACGGGGCCCGACTTCAGGACGGTCCGGTACTCCTTCGCCGACGGCGGCTGGTAGGTGAACTTCGAGAACGTCAGCTTGTCGGGGTGGGGCGGGACTCCCGGCGCCGCGGGGGCGAGGAGGAGAGCGCCGAGGAGCGCGAGGGCGGAGGTCCGTACGAGGTTCTTCATCGTCTTCACCGTCCGGCTCCTCACTTCTTCTCCCCGGCGGCCTCGAGCTCCGCGAGGCGCTCGCGCGCCTTCGTGACGAGGAGCTCGAAGCCCTTCTTCATCTGGGGCGGCACCTGGGCCGCCTGCGTCTCCATCTGTCCGAGGCTCGCCTTCAGCTTCTCGGCGTCCTTCTCGGCGCCGATCTGCTGGAGAGCCTGCTTGATCATCGGCCGGACCTGCTCGGGGACGTCGGCGAGGGCGGCGTCGTCGGCCGAGGGGGCCGAGCCCGCCTTGCGCGAGACGAGGGCCGTCGCCTGGTTCTCCTTCACGAGGTAGGTCTGCGCGACCCGCTGCACGTCGGCGGCCGTCACCGCCTCGAGCTTCTTCGGACCGGAGTTGATCTCCGTCCAGTCGCCGTAGGCCTCGTTCACCATCAGCTGGAGGAGGATCGGGAAGTTCGACGAGAGGCGGCGGAACGAGTTCGCCGCGACGTTGTTCTTCACCTTCCGGAGCTCGTCGGCGGGAACGGGCTCCTTCTTCAGGCGCTCGATCTCGGCGAGCGCCTTCGCCGCGACCTCGGCCGGGAGCTTCCCCTCCTTCGCCTCGGCGCCGATCCCGAACGAGCCGGCGTACTTGGCCGGGCCGACGAAGCCGTTGTGGACGGCGTAGGCCTGAGTGGCGACGGCGTCGGCGGGGAGGACCATCGACTTGTAGAGCCGCCCCGTCCGGCCGTTCAGGAGCTCCGCGAGGATCGCGAGGGCGTAGGAGTCCTTGTGCTGGAAGGGGACGGTGCGCCACCGGATCTCGGCGGTCGGGTTCGTGTCGGCCTCCCCCTCGAAGCGGAGGTCGTACTCCCACTTCGTCGGGAGGGTGATCACCTCGGGCGGGGCGGTCTTCCCGCGGGGGATGCGCCCGAAGTACTCGCCGGCGAGCCTCAGCGCCTCGGCCTTGTCGAAGTCGCCGACGAGGACGGCCGTCAGGTTGTT
>JAKPXO010000494.1 GCA_029567505.1 Acidobacteriota bacterium | reverse complement strand
CCCGCGCCCGTCGGCCGGCGCATCGTCGGAGCTGGCGTGGCGCGACCGCCCAACGGACGACCTCGTCTATGCCCTCGCCGTCGCCCTCGTCGAAGCGGAGCGCCCTCCCGCCTACGTCCGCGCCATCCCCATCTTTCGTCGCCCCCGCGCCGTCGTCTGACCATGCCGTTCTACGCCGGACTCGACCTCGCACAGGCAGACGACTTCACCGCCCTCGTCGTCCTCGACGCGCAGCCGGAGCGCGCCCGCGCCGTCCTCGTCGAGCGCTTCCGGCACGTCTCCTATACCGACGCCGTCGACCGCGTCGCGGCGCACCTCGCGCCCTTCCCCGACCTCCTCGCCCTCGTCGACAGCACGGGCGCCGGTCGCCCCGTCGTCGACCTCCTACGGCTCCGCGCGCCGTGGCTCCGGATGGTGCCCGTCCACCTTCACGGGGGCGCCCGCATCCGCCGCGGCCCCGACGGGCTGCACCTCCCGAAGCGCGCCCTCATGCAGCCGCTCCGCGCCCTCCTCGCCTCCGGCCGCCTCGAGATCCCGCCCGGCCCGCTGGCGGAGGAGCTCCGCAGCTTCGCCGTCCGAATCGACCCGCGCACCGGACACGACCGCTACGAAGCCCGGCGCGGTCACGACGACCTCGTCGTCGCGGCAGCACTCGCGGCACTCCCGACGGGAAGGAGAACATGAGCTACACCGTCTCCCTCGAACTCGGTCAGCCCTCCGACCTCTCGGCCCTCGCCGTCGTCGAGACGCCGACGCTCGCTCCGGTCCGGTATGAGCGGCGCCGGGACTGGCAGGGGAACGACGACCCCGACTCGGTCTTCTACGGCGACGGCACCTGGTACACGACGGAGACGCCCGTCTTCCGGCTCCCCGACGGGACGGAGACGGAGGAGCACCCTCCCCTCGTTCACGCCCTCCGCCATCTCGCCCGCTGGCGTGCCGAGCCCTATCCGCGCATCGTCGAGAGGACCCGCGCCGTCCTCGACCGGCTGCCCGACGGGACGCCGCTCCTCCTCGACTGCACCGGCGTCGGCTCCGCCGTCGTCCGTCTCTTCGATCCGCTCCGGCCCGACCTCGTCCGCGTCGTCGCGGCCGGCGAGGAGACCAAGGACGGCCGGACGGTCCGCGTCCCGAAGCGCGACCTCGTCGGCGCCCTGGCCGTCCTCCTCGAGACGGGTCGGCTCCGGATCGCCGCCGGCCTCCCGCACGGCGCCACGTTGACGACGGAGCTCCGGCGCTTCCGCGCCCGCGTCGGCGCGGCGCCCGACACCGCCGACGACTGGCGGGACCGTGACGACGATGATCTCGTCCTGGCCGTCGCCCTCGCCGCCTGGCACGCCGAGCGGCACGCGCACGCCCCGTTCGCCTACTCGATCGGGGAGTCTGAGATGGGATGGGGAGCGACGTTCTGAGCCCGCCCCTACCACGCCGACCCGGACGGATGGTGTCCGAGCCCGCCCGCTTGCCGTTCGGCCGCTCCTCTGGTACGCTTTCGAGCGCCATGAATGCCGCGCTCGACCCTGTTTTTCGCCGGACACTTGCTCACCGCGAGAACG
>JAKPXO010000466.1 GCA_029567505.1 Acidobacteriota bacterium | reverse complement strand
GAGAAGGTCCTCGACGCCCTCGACCTCCATCACTCGAAGGTCCCGCTCCTGACGCTCGGGGCGGCGATCTTCGGCGCGGTCGCGGTCTTCTCCTTCGCCTACTGGGCGAGCGCGATCGACTACCCGCTCAACATCGGCGGGCGGCCCCTCAACTCCTGGCCCGCCTTCATTCCCGCGACCTTCGAAGGCGCGGTCTTCCACGGCGGGCTCGCGGCCGCGCTCGGCATGCTCGTCCTGAACGGCCTCCCGCGGCCGCACCACCCGGTTTTCGAGGTGAAGAGGTTCGTCGAGCACGCCTCGAAGGACGGCTACTTCCTCCTCGTGGAGGCCGACGACCCGAGGTTCGACGTCTCGGCCGTCCGGCGGCTGCTGGAGGGCCTCGCCCCCGTGGAGGTCAACGACCTTGAAAACTGACCTTCCGCCCGGCCGCCGGCTCGGCGTGGCGGCGCTCGCCGTCGCGGCCCTCCTCGGCGCGGGCTGCCGCCAGGGGATGTACGACCAGCCGAAGGCGAAGCCGCTCGGCCGGAGCGACTTCTTCCGCGACGGCCTCTCCTCCCGCGTCCCGCCCGCGGGGACCGTCGCCCGCGGCTGGCTCCGCGAGGACCGCGTCCTCCACACCGGGATCGGCCCCGACGGGAAGTTCGTCTCCGAGCTTCCCGGGGCCGTTCCGTTCGACAAGGCGCTCCTGCTGCGCGGACGCCAGCGCTACGACGTCTTCTGCTCCCCCTGTCACGGCCGGCAGGGGAACGGCGAGGGAATGATCGTCCAGCGGGGCTTCAAGCAGCCCGTCTCGTTCCACGTCGACCGCCTCCGCGCCCAGCCGCTCGGCTACTACTTCGACGTGATGACGAACGGCTTCAACGAGATGTCGAGCTACGCCAGCCAGGTCCCCGTGAAGGACCGCTGGGCCATCGCGGCCTACGTCCGCGCCCTGCAGCTCTCCCGCAACGCCCCCGCCTCCGAGCTCTCCGCCGCGGACCTCGAGGCGCTCGAGAAGGCTGCCGCCTCCGCGGCCGCGCCGGAGGTCCACCCGTGAACCAGGGCTCGAACCCCCTCCCCGAGGGCGTCGAGAAGCTCGGCCGGATCGGCCTCGTCGCCGGCCTCGTCGGCCTCGCCCTCCTCGGAGCCGGATACGCCACCGACCGAGATCAGCTCTTCCGCTCCTACCTCACCGGCTACATGTGGATGCTCGGCCTCGCCGCCGGCGCCCTCGGCGTGATGCTCCTTCACCACGTCACGCGCGGCGCCTGGGGCGTGGTCATCCGCCGGATCCTCGAAGCGGCGGCCAGCCCGCTCACGCTCGGGTTCGCCGCGGTGGCGTTCCTGCCGATCGCCCTCGGCTCGCACTCCCTCTACGAGTGGACCCACACCGACGTCGTCGCCGGGGACGCGATCCTTACCCACAAGAAGCCGTGGCTGAACGAGCCCGCCTTCCTCGGGCGCTCCGCGGCCTACCTCGTCCTCTGGATCGTCCTCGCCGCGGTCTTCGCGCGCCTCTCGGCCCGGCAGGACGAGACGGGCGACCGCCGGATCGCCCTCTCGATGCAGCGCTGGGGCGCGTTCGGCGTCGTCGCGTTCATTCTCTCGATGACCTTCGCGGCGTTCGACTGGATGATGTCGCTGACGCCGCACTGGTTCTCCACAATCTACGGCCTCTACGTGATCATCGGGCAGGCCGTCGCGGCGATGGCGCTCGTCGCCCTCGCGGGGCTCCTCCTCGGCGAGGGCCCCTCCCCCGCCCTCCCGCTCCAGCCGCGGCACCTCCACGACCACGGCAAGCTCCTCTTCGCGTTCGTCTGCGTCTGGGCCTACTTCGGCTACTCGCAGTTCATCATCATCTGGTCGGGCAACCTCCCCGAGGAGACCTCCTTCTACGCTTCGCGCCTGAACGGGGCCTGGAAGGCGACAACGGTCGTCCTCGTCCTCCTCCACTACGCGCTGCCGTTCGCCCTCCTCCTCTCGAGGAACCGCAAGCGGAGCGCGAAGGCGCTCGCGCCGGTCGCCGTCCTCCTCCTCTTCGCCCGGTGGCTCGACCTCCATTGGCTCGTCGCGCCCGCGTTCTCGGCGAACGCCTTCACGCTCCACTGGCTCGACCTGGCCGCGCCGCTCGCCCTCGGCGGGATCTGGCTCCGCCTCTTCACGCTCGGGCTGAAGGCCCGGCCGCTCCTCCCCGCGAACGAGCCGTTCCTGAAGGAGGCGCTCGCCCATGAGTGACCACCCCCGCCCGCAGCACGCGCCGGCGGAGTTCGATTCCGAGATCCACGTCAAGGCGATCTTCGGCGTCCTCGCGGGCCTCGCGCTCCTCATCGCCCTCGCGTTCGGCGGGATGATCGCCTTCAGCGGGTACCTGAAGTCCCGCTCGATCGCGCGGGACCCCGAGCCGCTACCCCTCGCCGAGGCGAACGCTCCGCGGCCACGCCCCCGCGCCGCGCTCCAGGCCGACCCGACCGCCGACATGACGAAGTTCGCGCGCGAGGAGGAGGCGGCCGTCTCCTCGTACGCCTGGGTCGACCGGGCCGCAGGCGTCGCGCAGATTCCCGTCGAGCGCGCGCTCGAGATCGTCGCCGAGCGCGGACTCCCCGTCCCGCCGCCGCTCCCCGAGGCCGGCCCCGCTCCGGCCGCAGGAGGCTCGAAATGAGCCGCACCGTTCGTCTGGCCGGACTCGGCCTCCTCGCCGTCCTCGTTGGGAGCCCCGCCCTCGCGCAGCCGATGATGCCCTCCCCGACGCGCGAGGTCGGCTGGGAGCAGAACATGGGAGCGCAGCTCCCGCTCGACGCGAAGTTCACCGACGAGAACGGGAAGGCCGTCCGACTCGGCGACTACTTCGGAAAGCGCCCCGTCCTCCTCTCGCTCGCCTACTACGAGTGCCCGATGCTTTGCGGCATCGCGCTCGAGGGGCTCGCGCGGAGTCTGAAGGGCTTCACCCTGACGCCGGGCGCCGACTTCGAGGTCGTCACGCTCAGCTTCAGCCCGACCGAGGGGCCCGAGCTCGCGAAGGCCAAGAAGTCGAACCTCCTCGACCTCTACGGCCGGAAGGCCGAAGGGCAGGCGGGCTGGCACTTCCTGACGGGAAGCGACGCCGAGATCCGCCGCGTGACGGAAGCGGTCGGCTTCCGCTATCGCTGGGACGAGCTCCAGAAGCAGTACGCCCACGCGACCGGGATCGTCGTCGTCACCCCCGAGGGGGCGATCTCACGCTACTTCTTCGGAGTCGAGTACGCGCCGAAGGAGCTCCGGCTCGGCCTCTCCGAGGCCTCCGAGGGGAAGGTGGGCGGCGTCGCGGCGCAGCTCCTCCTCCTCTGCTTCGAGTACAACCCCGCCCTCGGCAAGTACACCGCGGAGACGATGACGGCCCTCCGGATCGCGGGCGGCTTCCTCGTCGTCGCCTTCGGCGTCTTCCTCGCGGTCTCGCTCCGCCGCGAGCGCCGGAGCCGCGCCCATCTCGGAGCCAACGCCTGAACATGCTGCCGAACGCGCCCGTCTTCCCGCCGGTCTCCTCGACCCTCGCCTCGAAGGTCGACACCCTCTTCTTCTTCACGCTCGGCGTCTCGGTCCTCTTCTCCGTCGCGATCGTCGCGACGATCGCGGCCTTCATCGTCCGCTATCGCCGCCGCCGCGCCGACGAGACGGGCCAGGAGATCAAGGGAAACACCCTCCTCCTCGAGCTCGCCTGGTCGATCGTCCCGCTCGGGCTCGTGATGGTCAGCTTCTTCTGGGGCGCCTCGATCTTCTTCGAGTCGGCCCGGCCTCCCGCCGACGCCTGGTCCTTCCACGTCTACGGCAAGCAGTGGATGTGGAAGGTCGAGCATCCCGAGGGGAAGCGCGAGATCAACGAGTTCCACGTCCCGGTGAACCAGGCGGTGAAGCTGACGATGACCTCCGAGGACGTCATCCACAACTTCTCCGTGCCGGCGTTCCGCCTCAAGATGGACGTCCTGCCCGGCCGCTACACGACCGCCTGGTTCCGGGCGACGAAGACCGGCACCTACCACATCTTCTGCGACCAGTACTGCGGCGTCGACCACTCCAAGATGGTCGGGAAGATCCACGTGATGGAGCCGCAGGACTACAAGCGCTGGCTCGTCTCCGGCGCCTCGGCCGGCGGCGCCGTCGCGAGCGGCGAGGAGCTCTTCGTCGCGAAGGCGTGCAACACCTGCCACCGCCCCGACAGCTCCGCCCGCGCGCCCGTCCTCGACGGCCTCTTCGGAAAGAAGGTCGCGCTCGTGGACGGGAGGACCGTCACCGTCGACGAGAGCTACGTGAGGGAGTCGATCCTCTCCCCCGCGACGAAGGTCGTCCAGGGGTACCAGCCGATCATGCCGACGTTCCAGGGGCAGATCTCCGAGGAGGAGGTCGTCCAGCTCATCAAGTACATCAAGGACCTCCCGCCCGCCGGAGCCCCCGGCGCGCCGGCCGCCGCTCCCGCCGGAGGAAAGCCGTGACCGCTCCCGCGACCGCCGCCCCGAACGCGCTGCCGAGCTACCTCGAGGCCGCGCACGGCCCGAAGTCGTGGCTCCTGACGAGGGACCACAAGAGGATCGGGATCCTCTACCTCGTCGCCATCTCCGTCTTCTTCGTCCTCGGGGGCCTGATGGCCGTGCTCATCCGGGCCGAGCTCGCGACGCCGCAGGGGGACATGTTCTCCTCCGACGTCTACAACCGGCTCTTCACGATGCACGGCATCCTGATGATCTTCTTCTTCCTGATCCCGTCGATCCCGGCGGTGCTCGGGAACTTCCTCCTGCCGGTCATGATCGGGGCGAAGGACCTCGCCTTCCCGAAGCTCAACCTGACGAGCTGGTACCTCTACATGATCGGCGGGCTGATGACGTTCGGCTCGCTCCTGACGGGCGGCATCGACACCGGCTGGACGTTCTACACGCCGATGTCGACGACGTTCGCGCAGGGGCAGGTCCTCGTCACGGCGGTCGGCATCTTCGTCGCCGGCTTCTCCTCGATCCTGACGGGCCTCAACTTCATCGTCACGATCCACCGGATGCGGGCCCCGGGGATGACCTGGTTCCGCCTCCCCCTCTTCGTCTGGGCGCACTACGCGACGAGCATCATCCAGATCCTCGGGACCCCCGTCGTCGCGATCGCGATCCTCCTCGTCGGCGCCGAGCGGCTCTTCCACATCGGCGTCTTCGACCCGAAGTACGGCGGCGACCCGCTCCTCTTCCAGCACCTCTTCTGGTTCTACTCGCACCCCGCCGTCTACATCATGATCCTGCCGGCGATGGGCGTGATGAGCGAGCTCGTCACCGCCTTCTCGCGCAAGCGGGTCTTCGGCTACCACTTCGTCGCCTTCTCGAGCCTCTTCATCGCCGTCATCGGCTTCCTCGTCTGGGGCCACCACATGTACGTCTCCGGGCAGTCCGTCGTGGCCGGGGCGATCTTCTCGTTCCTGACGATGCTCGTGGCGATCCCCTCGGCCGTGAAGGTCTTCAACTGGACGGCCACTCTCTACAAGGGCTCGATCTCGCTCCAGACGCCGATGCTCTACGCGCTCGGCTTCATCGGCGTCTTTCTGATCGGCGGCCTGACGGGCGTCATGCTCGGGACGCTCGGGATCGACATCCACGTCCACGACACCTACTTCATCGTCGCGCACTTCCACTACGTCATGGTCGGCAGCGCGATCATGGGATACCTCGGCGGCCTCCACTTCTGGTGGCCGAAGATCACCGGCCGGATGTACGACGAGTTCTGGTCGAAGGTCGGCGCGCTCCTGATCTTCGTCGGCTTCAACACGACCTTCTTCCCGCAGTTCATCCTCGGCTACCTCGGGATGCCGCGCCGCTACCACATGTACCCGGCGGAGTTCCAGACGTGGAACGTCCTCTCTTCCGCCGGCGCGACGATCCTGGGCGTCGGCTACCTCATCCCGGTGATCTACCTCCTCTGGTCGCTGAAGTTCGGGGCGAAGGCCCCCGCGAACCCGTGGGGCGCGAAGGGGCTCGAGTGGCAGACCGCGTCGCCGCCGCCGGTCGAGAACTTCGCGACGCCGCCGGTCGTGACGGAGGAGGCTTACGCGTACGAGACCTCCGTACCGGCCAAGGAGGTGACCGTTGGCATCTGAGGCCCGCCCCGCCCCCCTCGCCCACCACTTCGACGACTACGACCAGCAGCGCGAGTCGGCCACGCTCGGGATGTGGCTCTTCCTCGCGCAGGAGGTCATGTTCTTCGGCGGGCTCTTCCTCGCCTACACCGTCTACCGCTGGAAGTACCCCGCCTGGTTCGCCCTCGGCTCGAACCAGCTCGACGTCCCGCTCGGCCTCGCGAACACCATCGTCCTCATCGGGAGCTCCCTCACGATGGTCCTCGCCGTCCGCGCCGCCCAGCTCGGGAAGGCGCGGCAGATCGCCGGCTGGATCGGCGCGACGATGGCGCTCGGGACGGCCTTCCTCGTCGTCAAGGGGTTCGAGTACCACCACAAGTGGGTCCACCACCTGATCCCGGGGGCCGGCTTCCACATCGAGGGGACGACCGACCCGGCGGCGCAGACGTTCTTCGTCCTCTACTTCTGCATGACGGGGCTCCACGCCCTCCACATGATCGTCGGCCTCGGCCTCCTCGCCTTCCTCGTCCCGAAGGCGCTCCGCGGCGACTTCTCGGCCGAGAACCACAACTGGGTCGAGGGCGTCGGCCTCTACTGGCACTTCGTCGACGTCATCTGGATCTTCCTCTTCCCGCTCCTCTACCTCCTGGGGCGGCACCACGCCTGAGGCCGACGGAGTAGCCATGTCGACCGTCCACGTCACTCCCGTCCGCACCTACCTCCTCGTCTTCTTCGGGCTCATGGCGCTGACCTTCCTGACCGTGGGGGTCGCGCACGTGAACATCGCCGATCACCTCCCCGGCCAGGTCACCGACGCGATCAACGACGCCGTCGCGATGGCGATCGCCGTGACGAAGGCGACGCTCGTCGTCCTCTTCTTCATGCACGTCTGGCACTCGGCGCGCCTGAACAAGATCGTCGTCTGGGCGTCGCTCTTCTTCATCCTGATCCTCTTCGCCTTCTCGCTCGCCGACTACTTCAGCCGCGGCTGGCTCGGCGTACCGGGGAAGTAGCTCCCGCGGGGAATGCCCGAAAAAGAGAGGGGCCCCGGCGTCGCCGGGGCCTCTCTTCGTCGGGTGAATCGAGCGATCGCGCGGGGCTACGGTTTCGCGTCGGCCAGGGCGATCGCCGCCCCGAAGACCGTGCGCGCCCCCGATTCCATCGTCTTGGGCGTGACGAAGTAGACCGTGTCCTCCGGCGTGTGGTAGCCGTGGTGGTCGCCCCCCATCGCGAAGAGCGAGACGGCGTGGATCCCCTTCTCGAAGAACGGCGCGTGGTCGGCGCGCCCCTCGCCGCGGATCTTCCCCGACCTGAGGGCGAACCCGGGGGCGAGGCGGTCGCGGGCCCCCTCCATCGCCGCACGGATCTCGGGGAAGTTCTCCCCGCCGGCGACGTAGAGTCCGTTGCCCGCGCCGAGCATGTCCATGTTCAGGACCGCGACGCACTTCTCGAAACCCTTCGGCGGGTGGCTCGCGAAGTGCTCCGCGCCGAGGAGCCCCAGCTCCTCCGCCGCGAAGAAGACGAACGCGGTCGTCCGCCGGGGACGGGCCTTCAGCGTCGCGGCGGCGCGCGCCACCTCGAGGAGGCTCGCGGCGCCGGAGGCGTTGTCGTCGGCCCCGGGGTTGACGCGAGGCCAGTTGCCGATGTGGTCGAGGTGCGCGCCGACGACGACGTACTCCCCCTTCACCGACGGGTCGGAGCCGGGGAGGAGGGCGACGACGTTGTGCGTCGTCACCTCGCGCCAGGGGCGCGTCTTCACCGCGAAGCGGACCCGGCTACCGGTCGCGAAGGAGGCGATTCCCCCCTTCGAGAGGACCTTCCGGAGCTCGGCGACCGTCAGCTTCCTCCCGGCGAGGAGCCGGTCGGCGAACGCCTCGCTCACCATCGCCTCGGGGAGGTCGCGGCTGATCGTGACGCTCGTCGAGGTGACGGGACTGTCGATCAGGAAGAGACCCGCCGCCCCTTTCCGGGCCGCCGCCTTCGTCCGGGCGGCCGTGGAGCGATGCTCCTTCCAGTCGCCCTCCTCGGGCTCGCCCCGGAGGACCAGGACGACCTTCCCCTTCACGTCGACGCCGGCGTAGTCGTCCCGCCCGCCGGCCGCGGCGTCGAAGCCGTAGCCGACAAAGACGACCTCGGCCGTGACCTCGCCGGAGCCGCCGTTCACCATCGGGGAGAAGTCCTTCAGGACCTCCGCCTCGTACGGCGTGCCGTCCTTCTCTCCCTCGGCAGGGAGGAGCGTCAGGCTCGCGGCCTCGACGCCCGCGAGGCCGTGCGTGAAGGCCTGCCTGTAGTCGGGAAGGTCCGCGGGGGGGCGGAGCCCCGCCTTCCGAAGCTCAGCGACGACGTGGGCCACGGCCTTGCCGTAGCCCTCCGTCCCGCTGAGGCGCCCGGCCATCCCGGGCGCGGCGAGGACCTCGACCGTCGTGAACGCCGACGCAGCGGTGATCCGCGAGGCGGCGGAGGCGACCTCGGCCTCCGTCGGACCCGCCGCCCGCAGCGCACCGGGAACGATTAGGAACGCGCCGGCGAGGAGCGGAAGGAGCGCTCGCCGCTCCCTCGCGACCCGCCGCTCGGTCACTTCTTCACCTCGGAGGGAGGGGCGGCGGCCGGGGCCTTCCCCTTCAGCGCGGCCAGGACCTCCGCCTCCTTTTCCGCGGCGAGGCCGGCCCGCGCCTTCGCACGCCGCTCCTCCGGGAGCGAGTCCCACCAGTGGAGGGTCGATGCGATCGTCTCCGGGAGCGGGCGGAACGTCAGCCCCGCCTTCAGGGCGCGCGCGATCGAGACGTCGCCGATCCCGGCCTCGGGGCCTTCCGTCGAGACCCAGATCGGGAAGTCGGCCTCGGGCGTCAGCCCCAGCTCCTTCAGCTTCGCCTCGGGCGCCCAGGTGAACGTCGCGTTCGACTTCGTCTCCTTCCGGCACGTCTCGAGGAACGCCTTCATCGTGAGCCGCTCCTTCGGGCCGGTCGCGTTGAAGACGCCGTTCGTCCCGGACTCGACCATCCGGACGATCCAGTCGCCCAGGTCGCGGACGTCGATGAACTGGAGCGGGTCGGCCGGCTTTCCGGCGACGAGGACCTCGCCCCCCTTCCGGACCCGGACGGGCCAGTAGGTGAAGCGGTCGCTCCCGTCCCGGTCCCCGACGATATAGCCGGGCCTCACGTTGAGGGCCTTCCCCGGCATCGCCTTCTCGGCCGCCTCCTCGCAGAGGAGCTTCAGCGCGCCGTAGTTCCCGCCGGTGATGTCCTTGATCGCGTCGACGTCCGTCCCCGCCGCGAGGCGCGCGACGGCCGCGGTCTCGTCCATCCCGGCCTTCATCGGCGCGTCGTAGACCGAGATCGAGGAGATGAAGACGTACTGGCCGACGTTCCCCGAAAGGACCTCCGCGGCGGAGCGGACCTGCCGCGGGAAGTAGCCGGAGGTGTCGATCACGGCGTCCCACTTCCGGCCGGCGAGCTTCTTCACGTCGTCGGCGACGTTCCGGTCACCGTGGATCTCCTCCAGCGGGCGCCCCTTGAAGAGGCCGGGGTTCGACTTGCCCCGGTTGAAGAGGGTCAGCTCCCACCCCTTCGCCAGGGCCGCCTCCACGATGGCGACCCCGAGGAAGCGGGTCCCCCCGAGGATCAGGACCTTCTTCTTCGCGGGCGCGGCCTCGGCGGCGCGGGCCCAGCGCGGAAGGGCCAGGACGGCCCCGGACGTGGCGGCCAGGGCGAGGAGATCTCTGCGGCTGAGACGGTCTTTCATCGTTGCTCCTCCACGGGCATCACCGAGGGTACGGCAGAGGGGCGCTCGGGTTTCAGCCGGGGCCGCTCCGTCCCGAAGACGGCCTCGCGGAACCGGGCGACGGAGCCCTCGGCGATGAACGAGGCTCGGCTGTCAGGCGCCGGCTGCCTTGCCCCACGGCTCGAGCCCTCCGGTCCGGGCATGGGTCCGCCCGCCACCGGGGCGGAGCGGAGGCCATGCCTTGACATCATGATGCTCCGCTGCAAACATCATGACATGCGGACGACGTTGACTCTCGACGACGACCTGGCCGAGCGGCTCAAGGCAGAGGTCCACAGGACTCGGAGGCCCTTCCGCGCGGTCGTGAACGAGACGATCCGAGCCGGCCTCGCGACTAGGCGCGCCTCGCGCTCGCCTCAGCCGTTCCGGGTCGTCGCGAGAGACCTCGGGGAGCTCCGGCCGGGCTTGAACCTCGACAACGTCGCCGAGCTTCTCGAGCAGGTCGAGGGACCGAGGCACCGGTGATCCTGGTCGACGCCAACCTCCTCATTCACGCCTACCATCCGCGTTCGCCGCACCACGACCTCGCCCGCAGGTGGCTCGAAAGCGCGCTCTCGGGTCCCGACCTCGTCCGCTTCGCGTGGGTCACGCTCTGGGCCTTCCTCCGGATCTCGACGAACGCACGCATCTTCGAGCGACCCCTCTCGGCCGAAGAGGCCGGAGAGGCCGTGAGCGCGTGGCTCGCGAGGCCGAACGCGGGAATCGTCGAGCCGGGCGAGCGGCACTGGGAGATCCTCGCCGGGTTGATGAAGGAGGGGCAGGCGTCGGGGCCCCTCGTCATGGATGCGGCGCTCGCCGCCCTCGCGATCGAGAACGGCGCTACGCTCCAGACGACGGACCGCGACTTCCACCGCTTCCCGGGACTCTCCTTCGTGAACCCGCTCTCCTGAGCCCTCGGGAACATCACCGTCACAGCACCCGGAACGCGGGCCTTTCGCTCGCATGCCGAAGATGTCCATCGCACCCGGCAGAGAAGAAGGACCCTCCCTGCCGAGTGCACCGGCCCGTGGGCGCCGGGGGCCTTCCCGGGTCACTCCCCCTTCACCGTCAGGACCGCCCCGGACGAGTAGGCATTGAACTCCGGGGCGTACATCGACTGGACCGTCGCCGGGCCGACCCGGAACGTCCCGGCCATGTTCGCCCGGAGGCGGTACTTGAACGTGTACTCGCCGACGGGAAGCTGCTCGAAGAAGAAGTTCGTCCCGCTGTCGCGGACCTCCTCGTACCAGGCGATCCCGAGGTCCCACTTGTAGCGGCTGACGGTCGTCTCCGGCTCGAAACCGGCGCCGCGCGGGTCGCGCAGGTGGACGTACTCGGCCTCGTGCTTCGTCCGGAGCGAGATCTGCACCTCCACCTGGTCGCCCGGCCTCAGGACCGTGCCGTCGGCGATCGGTTTCAGGACCCACTCTTTCCCCGTGTTCTCGCGGAGGAAGTAGCGGCGCGACACGTTGAAGAAGTCGCCCCGGTCGGCCTCCGGGAGCTTCTCGGTCGAGAAGTGCCACGCCGCCGAGGCGAACGCGAAGCCCTTCCCTCCCTTCTCGACGGCGATCGTTGAGGTCGTCTTCGGGTCGACCTCTCGCCCCGGGATCACGACCTGGTTCTTCTTGCCGGTGTACCTGTCCGGCTCGAACGTGAAGGACGTCTCCCGGCCGCCGACGGCGACCTTCATCGTCTCCCGTCCGCCGAGGGCCCCCTCGGCCTTCAGGTAGTGGACGAGGGAGTAGAGGACCTCGGCCGTCGCCCGGGTCGACTTCCACTGGTTCAACTTCTTGTTCAGGAAGAGCCACTGGACGAGGCCGTCGCGCCTCGGGTCCTTCGGCGTCAGCTCCGTGAGCGTCCGAAGCGCGAACGCGTGCGTCTCGATCGTGTCGTTGTACCAGAGCCAGGAGCGGTCCTCCTGCGCCCAGAACGTCCCGAGCTCCTCGGTCGTCTTCGCGGAGTCCATGACGCTCGCGAAGACGAGCTGGGCGTCCTTCATCCGGTTCGCCCGCTTCAGCGTCAGCGCGAGGTAGCCCTTGAGGTACGGCGAGTGCTCCTTCCAGTGCTTGAAGGAGAAGTCGAGGATCTCCTTCCGCTCCGCTTCCGTCAGGCCGTTCTCGGACCAGGAGGGGTCGGGGAAGCAGCTCGCGACGTAATTGACGAACGTCAGGAGCTCCCAGCAGCAGTCCTTCCGCATCAGGGAGAGGAGGTCATCGCGGTAGTGCTTCGCGACGTAGCCCCAGGCCCGCTGGACCATCTCCTTCGGGACGTCGACGCCGAACTCCGTCGCCTTCGCGAGGCCGTGGAGGATGTAGACCGTCATGTAGGGGGACGGCGGGCCGCCCGGCCACCAGGGGAAACCGCCGATCGAGGTCTGCGCCTTCGCGAGCTTCGCGAGAGCCGCCTCCCGCTCCGCCTTTGCGACACGCGGGTCGAGGACTTTCGCGAGGCCTTCCCCCGCGTCCTTCCCGCCCCTCGCGTCGACGAGCCACGGGCTCTCCTCGAGCGTCATCTTCCGGTTCGGGTCGGCCGCGTCCCACGTCTCGAGGCGAACGTCCCGCTTCGACATCTCCTTCGCCATGGCGGCGACCGACGGGTACTTCTCGAACATCGAGGTGACGATGCCGGTCGAGACGAAGCGGTTCAGGGTCTGCTCGGTGCACTCGTACGGGTAGTTGACGAGGTACGGGAGCGCCTCGAGGACGCCGTAGAAGAGCTGGGCGTCGACCGTGACGACCATCTGCTCGTTGAGGAGCGTCGGATCGCCCCCCTTCGCCAGGTCCTCGAAGCGCATCTCCTTCCGCTGCCCCTCGCGAAGCGTGACGAAGCGCGACTGGACGAGGTGCATCCGGCTCGGAAGGACCGGCAACGGCCGGAACTCGCCGTCGGAGAGGCTCCCGGACGTCGCCGTGACCTTGAAGGCGACCGTCCGGACGCCGGGTGGCGCGATGAGGTGGAACGTCTCGTTCGCACCGCCGCCGGCCGGGACCGAAACCGCCCGGCGGGCGTCGGCGACCGGGAGGCCGAAGCGGGCCGTGAGGTCCTCGTTCGTCTCGGGGTCGAGGACCTGGAGCACGAGGCTCCCGCG
>JAKPXO010000464.1 GCA_029567505.1 Acidobacteriota bacterium | reverse complement strand
CGGGCGGCCTTCGCCGCCTCGAGGCCGTTGCCGGAGGTGACGATGCGGAAGCCGTCCTGTGGGGCCGGTCGCGGCGGGGCGGGGGCCGCGAGGCCTTCCGGCAGGACCGCGGCCGCGCCGGCGAGGGCGGCGGTCCCGAGGAGGGTGCGCCGGGTGAAGGGGGAGTCGGTCATCACGTCTCCTCTCGGCGGGGCGTCGGCCGGCCCCGCGCACGGATCGAAGGATCGCACGCCCGCGCGGGGCGGGGTTCAGAAGAGGACGAGGCCGGCGAGGCTCGCGACGGCGAGCGCCGCGAGGCCGGCTCCGGCGAGGCGCCGATAGGGGCCCCCGCCGAGGGCGACGGCGAGGGCGAGCTTCAGGAGCGTGTTCGCGAGGACCCCGACGGCGAGGGCGCGCGCCGCGAGGAACGCCTCCGCCGGTCCCTGGCCGAGCTTGTACATCGAGTAGATGAGGGCGTCGACGGTGGCAAGGCCCGCGAGGGCCGAGGAGAGAAGGACGCCCTGGGAGCCGAACGCGGTCCGTGCCGCGTCGACGGCGTAGAGGACGACCTGGAACGCGGCCGTGAGCTGGAGGGCCGAGCCGAGCCGAAGCGGATTCCCGGGGCCGGTCGCCGTCGCGGGCTCGGTCGGCCGGCGGCGCAGAAGGAAGATCGCCGCCAGGCCCGCAGCCATCGGGAGGGCGAGGAGCGGGAGGACCTCCCGGCCGATCGCCGGGCTGAGGAGCGAGGCGAGGATCGCGACGCGGAACGGGACGAGGGCGCAGGCCGCGACGACGCCAACGGCGAGAGGGCCCTGGGCGGCGCCCGGGCTGCGACTCTCGCGCGAGAACGAGAGCGTGACGCCGGTCGAGGAGACGAGGCCTCCGAGGAGACCGGCCAGCCCCCACCCCTTGGACGGCCCGGCCCACCGGACGGCGATGTAACCGACGAAGCCGATCCCCGAGACGATCAGGACGAGCGCCCAGAGCTCCTGCGGGCGGAGGCCGGGCGACGGACCGAACGGTCCGGCCGGCAGGATCGGCAGGACGACGAGCGCGAGGACGGCGAAGTGCGCGCCCGCGCCGACTTCCTCCGAGCGGAGCTTCTCGACGAGGCCGTGGATCTTCGTCTTCTCCGCGAGGACGAGGGCCGTGAGGGCGGCCAGCGCGCTGCCGAGGACGATCCGGCCGGAGCCCGACAGCCAGCCGGCGCCGAGCACGGCCAGCGCGGCGACCTCCGTCGTGGCGTCGAGGTCGCCGGCGAGGGCGTGGACCGTGAACGAGGCGACGACGAGGAGCGCGATCGCGCCGAGGAGGAGAAGGCCTGCCTCGGCCGCGCCCGAGCCGGAGACGGCGGCCGCGGTCCCGGCGACGAGGCCGATGAGGAGGAACGTCCGGACGCCGGCGAAGCGGCGGACGCCGCCGGCGGCGCGGGCCGACCATTCGCGCTCGACGCCGACGGCGAGGCCGCCGAGAGCGGCCACGAGAAGGCGGGGGAGCGCTTCGTAAGCGAGGTCGGTGGTCACGCCGGTCCCTCGTGCGAGGACGTTCCAGTCTACGACGCCCGGCGCAGACGGGGCGCTGTCTCCGGAGAGGCGCTGCTAACATTCCGTCGAGAGCCCGATGGCGCCTTCCGAGAGCGAAGCGTTCGTCCCCTGCACCCCTGAGCTGACCTCCGAGATCCGACGTCTCGCGGTTGCCGCTCACGAGCGGTTCGAAGGCGAGGTCTGGGCGCGCTCGCACGAGGCCTTCGTGCCTGGCGTCGCCCGGCCGCCGTCGTACCACAACGCACGGCACGTCGCGGCCGTCTGCGACTGCGTGGAGGCGCTCTTCGGAGCGCTCGGAGAGGGCCTCGACCCGTTCGCGCTCGGGAAGGACGCCCGCCGCTGGTCCGAGGAGACGGGAGAGCCGGAGCCCGACGCCGGGACGCTGCGGACGGCCTTCGGCGTCGCCTTCGCCTGCCACGACCTCGGCAACATCTCGAGCTCCGGGCGCGTGGCGCTCCGCGACGGCGAGCTCGTCCTCGAGCCGGCCCGGACGTACGACTCCTCGGCCCTCTACGGCACGCCTGCCGTCGAGCTGCGGGGCGCGGCCGTCGCCCGGGAGCTGCTGCTCGCGCTGGGCGGGGCGTGCGGCCGAGTCCCGGCGCTCGCCCGGCTCGTCGAGCACCTCGTCCTCCAGACGGTCTTCCACTTCGAGAAGGTCACCGACGAGGCGCCGTTCTGGCTCCCGATGCAGGTCGTCGACATGATCGGGTCGTACTTCTTCCTCTCGACCTCGCGCCTCGAGGCGATCGCGGGGCTCTTCGCCGAGATGAGGGCGCAGCGGCCCGGGAAGATCGCGGTCCTGCCGTTCCTCGCCTCGCTCGAGACACGCTTCGACCGGCTGGTCCCATCGCCCCTTCTCCGGCGGCAGGTCCTCGAGGTCTTCGAGCGGAACCCGCACGGCCGGACGCGGGAGACGGTCTTCGGGGTCCCGGA
>JAKPXO010000458.1 GCA_029567505.1 Acidobacteriota bacterium | reverse complement strand
TTTCCCACCGGCGCTTGGAAAACGCGGTGCGTTTCCCACACGAATCAACCCCGCTCACCCCCCGGCAGGCCCCCGACCCCCTGCGAAACGGACATTTCTATCGAGTTCCAGGGGGTGACATTTCTAAGGAGCCATGACACCCCGGTCCTGAATCGGCCTCTCGGCATCCCCTCAGGCTCCGCCGCGCGCCAGAAGGACCAGGAGGATAACGGCGAGCAGGGCGGAGCCGGCCAGGCACGTCGCGAAGAGCCAGGTGTCGATTCGTCCGTAGCCCGCAAGGGGGGGCATTCCGCGCGCGACCGAGAGGCCGAGGACCGAGAGGCCGAGTGACGCGGCCGCCGGCAGGCCGACGGCGCCCCAGGGAAGCCCCCCGGACGAGGCGACGATCGCGAGGAAGCCGGCCAGGAGCCCGCACGCGACGATTCCTGCGGCGGGGAGGAAGAGCCGGCTCGTCTCGAAGCGCCCCTGGACGAAGACGGCGGCCAGGGCCACCGACGCGATTCCGAAGGCGACGACGCCGCACGAGAACGCGAGGACGAACGAGGTGAACGACGGGTCCACGTTCCCCCCCTCAGGCTGTCCGGCCTTCCCGCCGGCCGTCTCCCGTCACGTTCGGGCCGCCTCGGCCGGGAGCTTCCCGAGGAGGCGCCAGAGAAAGCCGTGGAGCCGATGGATCCCGCCCGCGCCGGTCAGGAACATCAGGAGGCAGTGCCCGTGCACGAGGGCGAGGCCCCGCTCGCGCGCCGCCCGGATCGCCTCTTCCGACTCGGCGCCCTGCTGGAGCCAGACGCGTCCGATGCCGGCGTCGGCGGCCTCCCCGACGAGCTTCGCGGTCTCGGACGGGGGCGTGACGACGACGACCCCGTCGACCCGTCCCTTCAGCTCCGCGAGGCTCCTCGCGCACGGGAGGCCCTGCAGCTCCCCGGCCTCGGGATGGACCGGGATCACCTCGTAGCCGCGGGCCTTCAGCTCGCGGAGGACCAGGTTCCCGAACTTCCGGCCCGACCTCGAGACTCCCGCCAGCGCCAGTCGCCGCTGCGCGACGAAGTCCCGGACCAGCTCCGAGGTCACGGACGGGTCACCGCTCAAGAAGCACCTCCGCGCCCGCCCTCGGGGCGGACGGCCCTCGTCTCACGCTACTCCACGAGGAGGAGCTGCGCCGCTCCGCCGAGCGCGGCGAGACGCCCCCCGCCCGCCTCGCCCCCGGAGCGCCGCTCCACGTAGAGGAGGACGCCGAAGTCGGGGAAGTCGGGCTCGGCAAACGCGTCGTCCGGGTCGCCGACGTCCTCGTCGAAGTCCGGGTCGAGGTTCGGGCGGAGCGTGAGCTCCGATTCCGGCTCGTCCAGCTCGGCGAAGTAGTACGGCCCGATCGTTTCGCTCTCGTGCAGCCGGAACGTCACCCCGAGGAGCCGCTCGGTCTCCTCGCGGGCCGCCTCGACGTCGTCGGATAGGAACCCCCAGAGCTCGACGGTTTCGCTCACGAGAATCTCCGCGCGGAGCGCCTTCAGTCGCGCCGCACCGCGGCCCGCAGCTCCCAGAAGGAGATGTCGGGCGCGTCCGCGAACACGGCCGACGCCGCCTCGATGAACGCCTTCAGGTGCGGCGTCTGGAAATGCGGACCGAGATACGCCTCCCGCGAGGTCCAGGTCTCGTTCAGGAGGATCCGCCCCGGATCGGCGTCGTAGGTGAAGAGCTCGATCCCGAGACAGTCCGGCTCCTCCCTCACGACGGTCGCGATCAGCTCCGAGAGGAGGGTCACGGCGTCGCCCTCCTTCCCCTGGCTGGCCTGGTAGCGAATCAGGACGGTCACGGGCGCGCTCTCCATCGGCCCCTCCTACTTCTTCCGCCCCGCGACGAGGAGCAGGGCGCCCACGACGACCGCTCCGGCGCCGGCCCAGACGGGGACCTCGACCGTCTCCTTCTCCTTCAGCGAGAGCTCGAGGCCGAGGACCTTCGCTTCGTGCGTCCTCTTCGTGTACGTGAACGTCCTGTACGCGAGGGCCACGACCCCCAGCGCGACGAGGAGGAGCCCCGCGATCACCTTCGCCTTCATCCCGACCTCCTGCTGCGCCGGCGGACCCACCTCCCCGAGGGACCGGGAAGGCTCCGTCGTCCGGCGGCCGTTGCGTCGCGCGGAGGATAGACCGGGACGAATCGGTCCGGCATCCCGTTCCGGGTCGGCCGGGTCAGAAGTCCTTCTCGGCCTTCATCCGCGCGAGCCCGGCCGCGACGAGCGCGGCGAGCTCGGCGAAGAGCTCCGGCTCGGGCGCGCGGAAGTTGAAGCACGACTTCCCCTGCATTCGCGCCTTCAGCCCGGGCGTGGCCCCGTCGAGCAGGTCCGGGTACATGTAGACCGGGAAGACGTGGAAGGAGACGTAGTTCTTCGTGACCTGGACGCCGCCGAAGAAGAGCTCCTTCTTCCACCGCCCGGAGTAGGGGGTGTTCAGCGAGTAGCCCTTGGGTCCGTCGGCGGTCACCTTCAGCTCCCGCGCGTGGGCCGAGAGGATCGACCGGAGCGCCGCGAAGACCTCGGCGGACTGCTCGGCGGTGGCGCGGACCGGTGGGGTGCCGTGGGCTCTCCCGGACATGTCGACCTCCTGCGGCGCTCGTTGCGGGAGCAGGCTACCAGCCTCCGGCGAGATCGCATCGACGGACCGGGCGGACCGGCGGGGGAGGGAGGGACGGCGCCACCTCGACGAGACCAGGGACGCCCGTCAGGGCGGGAGCCGGGACTACTTCGCCTTCCCCCGGACGAGCGTGTAGACGACGAGGAGGACGATCGCGCCGACGACGGCCATCAGGAAGCCCGCCACCTCGCCCTCTCCGTAGAAGCCGACGAGCCGGCCGAGGAACGTGGCGACGAGCGAGCCCGCGATGCCGAGGGCCGTCGTCAGGACGAGGCCCATGTTCTCCTTGCCGGGGTGAAGGAACTTCGCGATGACGCCGATGACGAAGCCGATCAGGATGGTCCAGAGGATGCTCAACATGGAGCGATTGTCTTCCTCCGGGCGGCGCGCCGCAACGCGGCGGCGTCAGGCTCGGCCCGACCAACCCCAGATCGCGACGAAGTGGCAGGCGCTCCCCGCGAGGACGAACAGGTGCCAGACGGTGTGCGCGTACGGGACCCTCCGGGCGGCGTAGAAGGCGACGCCGCCCGTGTAGAGGAGCCCGCCGGCCGCCAGCCACGCGAGGCCCGGCCACGGGACGGAGGCGAGGAGCGGCTTCGCCGCGACGACGACGAGCCACCCCATGACGACGTAGAGCGCGACCGCGACCTTGTGGACCTTCTTCCCGAGCGCGAACTCGAGCGCGATCCCGGTCCCGGCGATCGCCCAGACGAGGGAGAAGAGGGTCCATCCCCACGGACCCCGCAGGACCCCGAGCGTGAACGGCGTATACGAGCCGGCGATCAGGAGGTAGATCGCCGTGTGGTCGAGCTTCTGCAGCACCTGCTTGGCCCGGGACGGCCGCAGGGCGTGGTAGAGCGTCGAGAAGAGGTAGAGGGCGACGAGGGTCGCCGCGAAGACGGAGGCCCCGACGACCTCGGACGCCCCCCAGCGGCGGGCCGCGGCCACGACGAGGAACGGGAAAGCGACGACGCTCGCGAGGAGGCCGACGCCGTGCGTCACGCTGTTGGCGATCTCCTCCCCCTTCGTCAGGGGGCGCGGGCGGGCGGCGGGGCTCGACATGAGGCCGAATGCTAACCCGCCCGGGGCCGGCCCGCCGGTCGAATGGCTTTGAAATCCGGTCCCGCCCGGCAGAGAATCACGCGTTTCGGTTTTCACGGAGGCTTCCGGGGGGAGCACGAAACCAGCGCAAGGGGGGACGCGGAATGTCGTTTTCGTCGAGGCAGGTCACACTCACCGGGCTCTCGGCCTTCGCCACACTGCTCGCCGCCGCGCCGGCGGCCGCCGAGGGCACCGCGCGATCGAGCGTCGGGGCCGTCTGGTGGCTCGCGCCGATCTCCTCGGTCGTCGCGCTCGCCATGGCGTGGGTCCTCTTCCGTATGATGCGGGGGGCGGACCCGGGGAACGAGCGGATGCAGGAGATCGCCCGCTACGTCCGGGAGGGCGCCTTCGCCTACCTCCGCCGGCAGTACCGGGTCGTCGGCCTCGTCTTCGGCGTCATGGTCGTCCTCCTCGCGATCCTCGCCTTCATGGGGATCCAGAACCCGTTCGTCCCGGTCGCCTTCCTGACGGGCGGCTTCTTCTCGGGCCTCTGCGGCTTCATCGGGATGAACACGGCGACGCTCGCCTCCTCCCGGACGGCCGAGGGGTGCCGCCACTCGCTGAACCGTGGCCTGCAGGTCGCGTTCCGCAGCGGCGCCGTCATGGGGCTGATCGTCGTCGGCTTCGGGCTGCTCGACATCTGCATCTGGTACTTCGTCCTCGACCGGTGGGTCTACACGCCGGAGCACATGGCGAGCGGCCTGAAGGCCCTCGGCCTCGTGTTCGTCCACGCCGGTACGACCCCGCACGACAAGCTCGTCGAGATCACCGTCACGATGCTCACGTTCGGCATGGGCGCCTCCACGCAGGCGCTCTTCGCCCGCGTCGGCGGCGGCATCTACACGAAGGCGGCGGACGTCGGCGCCGACCTCGTCGGCAAGGTCGAGGCCGGCATCCCCGAGGACGACCCGCGCAACCCGGCGACGATCGCCGACAACGTCGGCGACAACGTCGGCGACGTGGCCGGCATGGGCGCCGACCTCTACGAGTCGTACTGCGGCTCGATCCTCTCCACCGCCGCGCTCGGCGCCGCGATCCCGGCGCTCGGCGAGTCGGGCGTCCTCGCCCCGATGATCGTCGCGGGGATCGGGACGATTCTCTCGATCATCGGCATCTTCATGGTGAGGACGAAGGAGGAGGCGACACAGAAGAACCTCCTCCGCTCGCTCCTCATCGGCACGCTCGGCGCGAGCGCCCTCATCGTCCCGGCCGTGGCGATCCTCGCCTGGCTCGGCTACGTCCCGGAGGGGGTCTGGATCTCGGTCATCGCCGGCCTCTTCGCCGGGGTCGTCATCGGACAGGCGACCGAGTACTACACCTCCGACGAGTATTCCCCGACGAAGGGGATCGCGAAGCAGTGCACGATGGGCCCGGCGACGGCGGTCATCGACGGCGTCGCGGTCGGCATGTACTCCACGGGCATCCCGGTCGTGACGATCGTGGTCGCGATCCTCGTCTCGTACTGGGCGCCCGGCGGGTTCACGGACGTCTCGTACGGCCTCTACGGAATCGGCTTCGCGGCGGTCGGCATGCTCGCGACGCTCGGGATCACGCTCGCCACCGACGCGTTCGGCCCGATCGCCGACAACGCCGGCGGGAACGCCGAGATGTCGCACCTCCCGGCCGAGGTCCGCCAGCGGACCGACGCGCTCGACTCGCTCGGGAACACGACCGCCGCCACCGGCAAGGGCTTCGCGATCGGCTCGGCGGCGCTCACGGCGATGGCGCTCCTCGCCGGCTACCTCGAGGAGATCCGCGTGTGGCTCGGCCGCATGGCCGCCGAGGCGCCGAACGCCCTCTCGATCCAGGGCCCGATCGCGTTCTTCAAGGGGAAGGCCGCCGAGGCCCCTGCCGAGGTCCTCGAGGCCGCGAAGGCGGCCGGGAAGACGCTCGTCGGGACCGCCGACGCGAAGATGGCCGACTTCATGGCCGCCTACGACGTCACGCTGATGAACCCCTCCGTCCTCTGCGGGCTCTTCCTCGGCGCCATGATGGTCCTCGTCTTCTCCGCCATGACGATGAAGGCGGTCGGCCGCGCCGCAGGGTCGATGGTCGAGGAGGTCCGCCGGCAGTTCAAGGAGTTCCCCGGGATCATGGAGGGGACCCAGAAGCCCGACTACGCCCGCTGCGTCGCCATCTCCACGGCCGGCGCGCAGCGCGAGATGATCGTCCCGTCGCTCCTCTCCATCGCCGTCCCGATCGCCGTCGGCCTCGTCTTCGGCGTCGCCGGCGTCATGGGGCTCCTCGTCGGCGGGCTCTCCTGCGGGTTCGTCTTCGCGATCATGCTGAACAACGCCGGCGGCGCCTGGGACAACGCCAAGAAGCACATCGAGCGGGGCGCCTACGGCGGGAAGGGCTCCGACGCCCACAAGGCGGGCGTCACGGGCGACACGATCGGCGACCCCTTCAAGGACACGACCGGCCCGTCGCTGAACATCCTGCTCAAGCTGATGAGCATGGTCTCGGTCGTCTTCTCGGGGCTCGTCGTCGCCTTCGGCGGGAAGCTCTTCTAGTCCCGGTCGGCGGGGCCCGGGGCCCCGCGCTCGAAGGAGGACGGGGGCGCCGTCGGACGCGCCCCCGTCGCCTTCTCCGGCGGGCCCGGAGCGCGGCCTACTTGTACGAGAAGCCGCTCCCGCCGATGAACTCCCGGAGGATGCTCGTCGCCGGGACGTCGTCCGGCCAGACCGGGACGAAGAGCTCGAGGAAACGACGGAGCTGGAACCCCCGGGCCTGGGCCGGCGAGACCGGCGGGACCTCGAGAAGGTAGCGGTCGGCGAAGCTCTTCAGGACGGCCGTCTCGTAGGCGAGGGCCGAGTTGAACATCGCGTCGCAGCGCTCCTGGAACGGGAAGATGTGCTTCTCCTCGCCGGCGCGCACCTTCGGCCAGCGGAGGATCGTCGTCTCGGCCGAGTAGCCCCGGTACCTTCGGTCGCGGACGATGCGGCGGAGGAGGCGCGCGTCGCTCGTCCGGATCCGGTTGTGGTCGTCGATGCAGAGCTGCGTCAGCGCGTTGATGAAGATCCGGAACTTGCGGCTCTCCCCGACCGACTCGGTCAGGCGCGGGTTCAGGCCGTGGATCCCCTCGACGAGGAGGACCTCGTTCCCGCCGAGGCGGCGGGGGCGCCAGGCGCTCTCGGGCTTCCGGAGCCCGGCCTTGAAGTCGTAGACCGGGGTCAGGACCTCGCGCCCCTCGACGAGCTCCTTCAGCTGGGCGAGGAAGAGCGGGAGGTCGATCGCCTCGAGGGCCTCGAAGTCGAGGTCGCCGTCGGCGTCGAGCGGCGTCTTCTCCCGGTCGACGTAGTAGTCGTCGAGCGAAAGGGTCCGCGGCACGATGCCGTTGACCTCGAGCTGGATCGAGAGCCGCTTGACGAACGTCGTCTTCCCCGAGGACGAGGGGCCCGCGATGCAGACGACGCGGAGCTCGTCGCGTCGCGCCGCGATCCGGTCCGCGAGCTCGGCGATCTTCTTCTCGTGCTGCCCCTCCGCGATCCGGATGACGTGCTTGATCCGGTCGCCGAGGCACTGGTCGTTCAGGTCCGGCACCGTCCCGACGCCGACGAGCTCGTTCCAGCGCTTCGTCTCCTTGTAGGCGTTGAAGAGGACCGTC
>JAKPXO010000440.1 GCA_029567505.1 Acidobacteriota bacterium | reverse complement strand
CGTTCTTCGGCAGGTCGGCCGCGAGCTGGCGGGAAAAGTCCCGCTGGACGAGGGCGATGTGGAGGACGACGAGCGTCCCGAGGCCGAGCGCGAGGATCGAGCCGACGGTCCCCGCTCCCGGGCGGGAGAGCGCGGAGAGGCCGCTTCGGAGCGCGAACGGGAGCCGTTCGCGCGGGACGAGCGCGACGAGCCGGAGCAGGCCGTGCGCCGCGAGGAAGAGGAGGAGCGCCGACGCGGCGAGGCCGAGCGTAAAGTAGAGAGCGACGCGGGGGAGCCCCGACTGGACCCACGCCGTCAGGCCGACCCCCGCGAGGAGGAGCACGGCGGCGGCCAGCCGAAGGCCGCGCGACGCGGGGAGCGGCTCGGCGTCGTGCCGGAAGACGCGCACGGGCGGGACGCGCCGGACCGCCAGGAGGGCCGGGAGGCCGAAGAGGATCGACACGCCGAGGCCCAGGCCGAGGCCCCGGAGGAGGGCCGCCGGCTGCCACGGGTCGAGACCGCCGGGCGGGAGGAGGTCGGAGTAGGCGTGCCCGACGGCCGCGACGAGACCGATTCCCGCGACGGCGCCGAGAAGGCTCCCGACGAGGCCGAGGCCCGCAGTCTGGACCCCGTAGAGGAGGACCGTCTCCCGCGAGGTGACGCCGAGGCAGCGGAGGATCGCGAGGGCGTCGAGGCGGCTCGCGATCCAGGCGCGGACGGTCTGCGCGACTCCGACCCCGCCGACGAGGAGCGAGGCGAGCGCGACGAGGCCGAGGAAGCGGGAGGTGCGCCGGATCGCCTCCCGGAGCTCGGGCTGGCCGTCGAACCAGCTTTCGACGCGGACCCCCGGGACCTCGTCGAGCCGCTCCCGGAGCGCCGCGACGCTCCGGCGGGCGGCCGCCACGTCGGTCCCCTCGGGGAAGTTCACGAGGATGCGCCTCGTGACGCGGCTCCCGAAGCCGGCGAGCGAGGTCCGACCGAGGCCGGAGCGCGAGACGAAGACGCGCGGGCCGAGCCGGAACGAGCCCGCGAGGCGGTCGGCCTCCGATGCGATCGTCCCGGTCACGCGGAACGTGGCGCCTCCGAGCGAGACCTCGCTTCCGACGGCGACCCCGAGCCGGCGGAGGACGTCGGGATGGGCGACGAGGCCGTCCGGCGGGAGGAGGTCGGCGAGGGGCCGGTCGGGATCGAGGCGGAGCTCGCCCGCGAGCGGATAAGGAGCCTCGACCGCTTTCAGCTCGACGAGGAGGCTGCGCGGCGGAGCGCCCTCGGCCGCCTCTGCGGAGCCCGGCTCGAAGAGGACGGTCACGAGCTCCTCGCTCCGGGTCCTCATCCCGGGAAGGGCGGCGATCGCGCTTTCGACCGGGGCGGGGAAGGGCTGGAACGACTCGACGGCGAGGTCGGCGCCGAGGAGCGGGCGCGCCTGGCTGCGAACGCTCTCCTCGAGCGCGCCGGAGAGGCCGGCCACGGCGACGACGGCCGCGACGCCCGTGCCGAGGCAGGCGGCGAAGAACGCGAGGCGCCCGCGGGAGCCCCGGCTCTCGCGAACGAGCTGGCGGAAGAAGAGGCCTCCGTTCACGAGACCGTCTCGTCCCGTTCGATCCTCCCGTCGCGGAGGTGGAGGCGCCGGCCCGCGAGCGCGGCGACGGCGGGATCGTGGGTGACGAGAACGAGCGTCGTCCCGCTCTCGTTCCGGAGCCGCACGAGGGAGTCGAGGATCGAGGCGCCCGTCGCGCTGTCGAGGTTCCCCGTCG
>JAKPXO010000424.1 GCA_029567505.1 Acidobacteriota bacterium | reverse complement strand
ACGGCGCTTCTCGCCGCCGCCGAGAGCCTCCACGCCCAGTTCGAGAGGATGGTGCGGATCATCCGTCCCGTCCTCAAGGAGCTGGAGGCGTTCCACGCGACGCTCTATGTTCTCTACCACCGCCAGCTCGACCCGTTCGCGCTCGAGGCCGTCACGCAGTCGGTCCGGACGCTCGACGACAAGATGGTCCCGCTCGCCACCGCGGCGCTTCCCGAGCGGCTGAAGGCGAAGGAAGAGGCGTTCCTCGCCGCGCGGGGCGCCCTCTCCGCGGCGGTCGACGAGGCCGTCGCGACGCTCGGCCGGAAGGACGAGAAGGAGATCCGCGCCGCGATCGAGCTCCTCCACACGCGTTACCAGGAGCTCGAGAAGGTCTTCGACTGAGGTCTCGCGAGCCCGCGGTGTGACGGGCGGCGAGCCCGTCTGCTGCCCGCAGGCGCTGGCCGTCCTCGGCGTCCGACGCCGCCGTCAGGACGTCGGGGACGGCAGCGTCACGACCTTGGTCGCGAACGCGTCGAGGTGCGGACGATGGGTCGCCACGACGACGCCCGTCCCTCGCTTGGCCAGCCAGCGGAGCGTTGCGAAGACCGTCTCCTCCGCCTCGGCGTCGAGGGCCGCCGTGGGCTCGTCGAGGAGGAGGAGCGAGGGGCGGATCAGGAGGACGCGAGCGAGCGCGACCCGCTGTCTCTGCCCGGCCGACAGGACGACGCCTCCCGGCCGGAGGAGCGTGCCGAGACCGTCCGGGAGCGACGCGACGAGGTCGGGAGCGCCGGACGCCGCGAGGGCCTGCCGCGCATCTTCGTCGGAAGCGTCGGGCGCGGCGAGGCGGAGGTTCTCCCCGAGGCTCCCTCGGAAGACGTGCGGCTCCTGCCGGAGCCAGCCGATCGAACGGCCGAGGCTTCGTCGGAGACACTCCGGCGCCTCTCCGCCGCCGGGCACGAGGACCTCGCCGGAGCGTGCTTCGAGGAGGCCGGCGCAGATCCGAAGGAGCGTGCTCTTTCCGCTTCCGCTCGGGCCGTGGACGACGACGAGGTCGCCGGGTCCCGCGGAGAGGTGGACCGACTCGAGGCGGAAGCCCGATTCCCACCGGAAGCCGACGCCCACCAGCTCGATCCGGTCGACGTCCCTTCCGATCGGCATCGCCGACACCGGCGGAGCGGCCGCGAGGAGCCGCCGGAAGCGGCGGCGGACTCCGAGGAAGACCTGGAGGTGCGGGAGGGAGCTTCCCGCGGCCTGGACGTGTGCCGAGGAGACACCGAGGCAGACGAGGAAGGTCGTCAGCGACGGAGAGTCCAGCCGGCCGGCGGCGTGGAGGCCCCAAGCCACCGAAAGGACCACGGCCGCGGCGAGGGTGCTCGAGAGGGTCACCCGAAGGGGGTGGGCGGCGCGCGCGAAGACCTCGCACTGCGCCGCGGAGCGGAGCGCGGCGGCCGCGCCCGTGAGGCGTCCGAGGGGCCCCGGCGGCGTGCCGAGCGCGACGAGCTCCTCGCGCCCCACGAGGAGGTCCTCGAGGGCGTCGCCGAGGTCGGACCTGGCCCTGCGCGTCTCTTCGAGCGCCTCGGGCATCGCGGCGCCGGCTACCTGCGAGGCGAGAACGAGCGGGACCGCCGCGACCAGGAGGACCGCCGCGAGGATGGGGGCCGCCCAGGTCATCACGCCGAGGAGCGCGATGACGAGGACGACGTTCGGGAGGAACGCGAGAACCCCGTCGAGCAGCCCCCTTTCGAGGAGCGCCGCCTCCGAGAAGAACGCCGAGATCGTCGTCCCCCGCTCTCCGTCGGCTCCCGACCTGACGTCGAGGAAGCTCGTGGCAAGGGCGCGTCTCGCCCTCTCTCCCGCCTCCAGGGCAGCGCGGGAGAACAGTACCTCCCGCGCGAAGGTCGCCCCGGCGGCGACGGCGACGAGGCCGATCCCGGCGGCGAGGTGCGCGAGGAGTCCGGCCGGTGAGGGTGCGGTGAGCTTCTCGACGAGCCGCGTCGTCCAGCCGGGGAGGAGGAGGTAGGCGCCTCCCGTGACGAGCGTGAAGAGGGCTCCTCCGGCGATCGCCCGCTTCACGCGACGACCGCCTCGAGCTCGGCGAGGATCCTCCCGGCGGCGCCAGCCGGTCCCATCGCCGAGCGCAGGCCGTTCGCGAGCCGCGCTCTGGCCGCGCCGTCCTGGATCTCGCGCGCGAGGCCGAGGAGGGCGGTGACGACCTCCTCCGTGCCGAAGTCCCCGCGGACCTCCGGGACGAGCGGCCGTCCGGCGCGGAGGTTCGGGAGGGCGACGAGGGGTCGCCTCGCGACGAACGTTCTGAAGGCGGTGGCGTGCAGTCCCCTGCCGACGAACGGCAGGCGCCGCAGCTGGCCGGCGAGACCCGGGATGGGAACGAGCGCCGGGTCGTGCGTCGGAAGGAGGGCGACGAGGGGGAGCCCGGCTGCTGCGGCCTCGCCGGTGACCGAGCCGACGGGTGCGAGGCCGAAGTCGGCCTCCCGGAGCGCGCGACCGGTGCGGACGATCGGGACGGGAGGAAGCCCCTCGACCTCGAGAGTCCCGCCCGGTCCCGGTGTCCCGAGGAGGCGAGCCCTGGAGCCGGGCAGGATTCCCGGCGAACCCTCCAGAGCCGCGAGGAACGCCTCGGCCGTGACGAGGTCCGAGAGCGTGACGAGGACCCCCAGACCGGGGAGAGACCGCGACAGGGTCGAGGCGACGAGGAGCTGGAACGGCAGGAAGTGACGAACGAGGAGCGCCCGGCTACCCGGGAACAGGGCGAGGACGAGACCGTCGGCCCGGTTCTCATCCACGCGCTCCCGGCTCGCTCCCACCTCGGCCCATGCGTCGGTCCGGAGGTCGCCGACGGCCCGGGGACCGGCGACGGGCAGGCTCCTCTCGAAGAGGCGGAAGATGGCTCCGTCGGGCTCGTGGTAGGCGACGGCCGGGCAGCCGAGTCGTCTCGCGAGGAGGAGGCTCAGCGCCGGCTCGCCGCCGATGTGGAGGAGTACGTCCGTCGGCGCGAAGCTCGCGCCGGGTCGGCGGCAGAGGAGGCCGCGGATCGCCTCGGCCGGCGGCACGACGGAGGAGACGGTCGGGAGCGTCGCGGCCAGCTCGGGCTCCCGGCCGCTGGCGAAGCGGCACGGCCAGAGGACGATCTCCGTCGTGAAGCCTCCGCGCGCCTCCAGCCGTGCCAGGAGCGGGGCGGCCCAGGCGAGGAGCTCGCCGGGACCGTTCGCGGTGAGGAGGAGCCTCACCGCGGCCTCGATCTCCGGCCGAGCCCCGGACGCTGGAGTCGGGCCGCGACCGCGAGGACCTCCGCGATCGAGACGCCCCATGCCCGGTTCACGAACTCCCCCTGCTCGCCGAGGACGGCCGGCAGGAACGTCGACGGCGTCTCGTCGAGGATCTGCGCTCCGTCCGCCACGCCGAGCGCCATCAGGCGCTGGGGCAAGGCGCTCTCGCCTCGACGGGTCGTCGTGACCCCGTGGATGCAGGTAGCTCCTTCACCGAAGGACGCGACGACCGTGTGGAGCAGGAGGCCGGCGAGCTGGCGGGACCGCGCCAGGGGCAGGACGTTGAAGTGGAGGTGAGCCGGGTAGCGATCGAGCGGGATGCGCGGCGCCTCGCGTCGCCCGGGGCCGGCGAGCCAGCGAAGGAGCCGTCGTGGCCCCGGCTCACGGGAGGCGACGGCCAGCGCCGCGAGGATGCGCAGTGCGCGAGGCACCGAGCGCCTCCGGAAGCGGGCGGTGTCCGGTGTCCCGACCACGTAGCCGACCACGCGCTCCTCCTGGCCCCGCTCGACTGCGACGAAGGCGTGGCGCGGCTCGAGGTCGAGGTACGGCCGCACGAACCACGCGGCGACGAAACCGGGACAGGGGAGCTGCGCCGCTCCGCGATCGCAGAAGGCCGTCTCCTCGCAGATCCGGACGACGTCGTCCCGGTCCCGCGCCTCGAACGGGCGGACCGCCGCCTCAGTCGCCAACGGGAAGGCCTTTCCGGTATCGCACGCCGCCCCAGACGACGTCGGGGGAGACGGCGCGGGCCGCGAGGACGGCCGCGGCCGTCGCGAGAGCGAACGGCTCGAAGAGAGGCGCGACCGCTGCCGCCCGGAGCTCACCTCGTTCGAGGCAGAGGAACGCGAGCACCCCGGCGCCGAGGAGCCAGCGGGCGGCGAGGAACCCGAGTGCGGCGCCTCCGGTGGCCGCGGCGACGACGGCAGGTCCGGCGAGCGACACGAGGGCGAGCGCGATCGCGAGGCCGAGAAGACCGCTCTCTCCGCGGCTCGTCCGCCGGCCACGGGCGACGATCGAGGACCAGCTTGCCGGAGCGGGGACCGTCACGGCGCTCCGGGCGTCGAACCGGACGCGGAACCGGGCGCGCTGCAGGGCCCGGACGAGGAGGAGGTCCTCGGTCAGGGATGGCCCGAGGCGCTCGAACCCTCCGACCGCGAGGTACGCCTCGCGACGGAACGCGAGGTTCCCCGCCACGCCGCCGCTCGCCGCGCCGAGCGCGTCGAGAGAGGAGCAGAGGAATTGGTAGACGACGCCGTCGCACGTCATGAGCGCGGAGAGGAGGCCGCGGCCCTCGTAGCGGACTCGTCCCACGAGGACATCGACACGGCCCGAGGAGACCTCGTCCGCACGCGCGAGCCAGCCGGACGGCACCCGGCCGTCCACGTCGGTGAGGTAGATCGCGCCTCCCCGCGCGGCGCGGATTCCCTGGTCGAGCGAGGTCTGCCTCGTCGTCAGCCCCGCTGTCGGGAGCCCCTCGTTTCGGAGGACGACGAGGCCGCTGACGCCGGTCGCGCGCGCCGCTTCCGCCGTGCCGTCCTCGCTCCGGTCGTCGACGAGGAGCACCTCCGAAGGCGGTGCGGCCGCGCGGGTCGCGTCGATCGATGCGAGACAGCGCGAGACCGTCTCCGCCGCATCGTGCGCGGTGACGACGATCGAGACGTCCGGGGCAGCGGCGCCGCTCACGCTCCACCTGCGATCGTCGCGAGGTCGACCGGGACGAATCCGCCGCTCGTCAGGGCCGCGAGGAGGTTCCGCACCTCCGCGACGGTCGACGGCGACGTCGCGTCCCGGGGATGAAGCGCGACCCGCACGATTCGCGCCGAGCGGAGGAGCGGCCCGAGGCGAAGCCGTCGGACGAGCCGGTTCGCGGCGACGACGATGTGGCGGGTCCCGTGGTCGAAGCTGAGGACGGGGGCGGCGTGGGTCTGGCCGGAGGAAAGAAGGAGCGCGCGTCTCCCGAGGGTCCCTTCGAAGCCGAGCTCCGCGAGGAGGCCACGCACGTGACGAGGCTCCCTCCAGCGCGGGGCGCACCACCATTCCACGCGGCGGCCCGTCGCCTCCCCGAGGAGCAGACGGCCGCGGCGGATCCGCTCTCGCGCCTCCTGCCGGCCGAGGCGGGCGAACTCCGATCCCATCGCGTCGCCGTAGAGGAGGCGCTCGAACGCCGATGGGGGAGCGTCGTGGGTGAGGCCATGGAGGACCGGGGTGTCCGAAGGCGTTACGAGCCGCGCCAGCGCACGTCGGGAGGCGCGTGCACCGCCCCACTCCGGCGTGACGAGGAGAGCCGGCCTGCCGGCTCCGGTCTCCGCCGCGAGGGAGCGAAGCCGGTCGATCGTCTCCGCCTCGGCGGGACGGGCGTCGTGGATCTCGACCAGGAGGAGCCTCTTGGGGGAGGTCACGCGAGGAGCTCCTCGGCCCGCGCGACGAGCGACCGGAGCGACGTCCCCCCGGCCATTCGCGCCCGGCCGGCGCGGGACATCGCCTCGCGCCTTCGCGGGTCGGAGAGGATCGTGAGGATCGCGTCGGCAGCGGCTTCCGGTCGGGGCGGCACGACCACCTGGGCCTCGCCGAAGAGAGGCCGCTTCATCCTCACGTAGCGAGCGTCGAACACGCCGTCGGTCGGCCAGGTGACCAGGGGAACGCCGAGACCGGCCGCCTGCTCGTTCGCCGTGCCGGCGAGGCCGATGGCGACGTCGCACCGGGCGGCCCACGCTCCGACGCCGTCCCGGCGGACGGCGACCTCGCCGCCACCCGGCAGGAGGGCCCGCCTCACCGGCGATCCTCCTTCGTCCTGGATGGACGCGCCCGCCCGGACGAGGCCGGCGAGAGCGTCGCCGTCGTTGAACGGCGCGAGAGCGAGGACGAAGTCGAACGAGTCCCCGGATCGCCGCTCGAGGAGGAGCGCGACGTCGAGGAGCTCCTCGACGCGCCGCCCGGCGTCCCGCCGGCTGCCCGGCAGGAGGAGGACGACGGGCCGCCCGTCCTTGCGCCTCGGCTCCGGCGAAGGGGCCCTGTCGATCAGCTCGACGAGGGGGTTCCCCCAGCCGAGGACGGGCACGCCGCAGCCCTGGAAGCGGGCGGCCGTCTCGGGATCCCGCGCCACGACGCCGCAGCTCCGCCTCATGAGCCCGGTCTCGAGACCGTTCCATCGGTGTCCTCGCGCTCCGCGCTGCGACTTCGCGCACGCGACGAAGAGGAACGGGGCGCGAGAGAGACGACAGGCGACGAGGGGCACGACGTCCCCGACGCCGATCGCGAGGTCCATGCGGCCGCGCTGGCGGACCGCGAAGCGCATCTGCCGCGTCTGCACGCCGAGCCACCCGGCGGAGAGGTCACGGGCGAAGCGGCCGAGGCCGAGCGTGCTGAACCCCTCGGCCGGAAGGTCGCTCGCGGGGCCGTCCGTCGGGATCCCCGCGTCGCGGTACGCCGCGCCGGCGCCGACCATCGGGAAGGCGAGGAGCTCCCTCCGACCGTTCCTGCGGAGGCGCGCGGCGACCTCCCGTCCGATCACGTCCTCTCCGTGTCCGTTGCTGAAGATCGCGACCCGCGCTAGGGTTCCGGCGTGCCGCCCGGCCTCTTCCGCGTCCTCGTACCGACGTTCATTCTCTTCGTCCTCGTGCGCACCGGCTTCGACGTCGCGGTCCGGGGCTTCGTCGATCTCCGCTCCTCGACGCTTCTCGAATACCTGGTCGTGCCCACGGTACAAGGCATCGCCCTCTGGCTCTTTCTCGGCGGCCTCCGGCGAAGGATGCCGCTCCACGGGAAAGGACGGCCTCAGAATCGCTGACCTGACGACGATCTCCGGCCAACGAGGACGACTGCGACGAGGCCCGACGCGATGAGCGTGAGGAGCCCGGCGCCCCTCGCTCCGAAGGGGTGTCCCTCGTCGCGGAGCCGGATGAGGCCCCGCGTCCGGGCCATCCAGGCCGCGAGCCCGCCTTCCGTCGAGGTCGCCCCGAGGCCCGGCCCGACGATGGCGGGCACGTAGGCCCCGTCGCCCGTCCGCTTGCCCGGCTGGCCGCCGTCGTTGACGACGCCGTACGCGACCCAGGACGCCGTTCCCGAGAGGCGCGCGACACGGACGATCCCGTTCGCGGCAGCGGCCGCGGCGAAGAAGCCGGAAGGCTGAGCCCACTGGCCCGGGTTGAGCGTAACGTCGAACGGACTGCCGACGGGCGAGCCGTTCGACGAGCCATCGAGTACCTGGAGGCGGAGCGTGATCGGCCCGGAGCCGTCGGGGCCGGCGTGGAGGACGGCGACGTTCGTCCGGTTCAGAGAGTCCGCCGCCAGGCCGTAGATCCTCGCCTCCGTCGTCGCCTCCTGGCCCGGGTAGACGCACGGCGTGAAGAGGCCGAACTGCCCGCCGGAAGCCGCCTGCGACGCCGTTCGCGCGCCGATGAAGACCTCGGGCACCGAGACCCCCGAGACCGTCACGCGGACGGCCCCGGCGTAGCTCGCGCTCCCCTTCGCTCCGATCGTCGCGCCGTGCGAGCGGAGGTACTGAATCGCGTCGGCGAGGATCAGCTGCCGTCCGGCCGGCACGTCCAGGGCGACCGTCCCGCCCGCTCCGCCGACGGGCGCGAGCGACTCGACGTAGGAGAGCGAGAGGTGCGCGGTGCTGGCGCCCCTGTTCGCGACGACGAGCTCGGAACGGAACTCGGCCGTCTCCACGAGGACGGGCAGGGTGAT
>JAKPXO010000418.1 GCA_029567505.1 Acidobacteriota bacterium | reverse complement strand
TCTTCTCGATCGGGACGATCCGGCTGAACCCCGACGGCACCCCGCAGACCGACGCGAACGGCCCGGTGCCGACGTACGACCAGGCCGTCGTCGACGGCTTCACGAAGGCGCTCACGGGCTGGAGCTACGCGCCGCAGTTCGGGAGCGGCATCTCGAACTACATCGACCCGCTGCGGCTCACGCCCGGCAACCACGACACGACCGAGAAGCTCCTCCTCCGCGGCGTGACGCTCCCCGCGGGCCGGAGCGGCGAAGAGGACCTCGAGGCGGCGCTCGACAACGTCTTCCAGGACCCGAACGTCGGGCCCTTCATAGGGACGCAGCTCATCCAGATGCTCGTCACCTCGAACCCGAGCCCGGCCTACGTGGCCCGCGTGACGGCGGCCTTCGGCGACAACGGCGCCGGCATCCGCGGCGACATGAAGGCCGTGATCCGCGCGATCTTCCTCGACCCCGAGGCGCGCGCGGGCGCCGCCGCGCCCCCCTCGTTCGGCCGGCTTCGCGAGCCTTCGCTCTGGCTCGTCGCCTCGCTCCGGGCCCTCGGCGCCCGCTCGGCCGACGGCACGGCGAACGCCGACGGCCACCTCGCGAACCGCGTCAGCCCGCTCGGGCAGAACCCGCTCCGTCCGCCGTCCGTCTTCTCCTACTTCCCTCCCGACTACCAGGCACCCGGGACAGGAGGCCTCCTCGGCCCGGAGTTCGGCGTCTTCTCGGCAACGACGGCGCTCGGCCGCGCGAACCTGATCAACACGCTCGTCTTCAACCTCTCGGGCTGCCCGGTCGCGACGCGCCCCTGCCTCCGCCCGAACACGGACGCGGGGAACCCGAGCTCGAACACGAACGGGGTCTCGCTCGACCTCGCCGCCCTCGTCCCCCTCGCGGGGAGCACCGCCGCGCCCGACCCCGGCCCCCTCGTCGACGAGCTGGGCCGCCGGCTCCTCCGCGGCGCGATGACCCCGGCGATGCGCTCCCAGGTCGTTCAGGCGCTCAACGCGATCGCCCCGACCGACCCCGTCCCGCCGTCCGACGTCCTTGGGGGGAAGTTCCGGCGCGTCCAGGCGGCGGTCTATCTCTTCCTCACCGCGTCGCCGTTCCAGGTGGAGAGGTGAAGCCATGACCTCGATCTCGCGCCGCGACCTCCTCTCCCTCGGCGGCTGCGCCGCGCTCGGCCTCTTCGCCCGCAGCGCGGCCGCGAGCCGGCTCTCGGCGATGGCGGCCCTCGCCGAGCCGCTCGCACCCACCGACTACCGCGCGCTCGTGGCCGTCTTCCTCGCCGGCGGGAACGACTCGAACAACATGGTCGTCCCGGTGACGGGCTACGCGGCCTACTCCGCGGTCCGGAGCGCGGCGGGGCTCGCGATCCCGCAGGCGCAGCTCCTCGGCGTCACGCCCCCGGCGATGGGCGGAGCGACGTTCGGCCTCCACCCGGAGCTCTCCGAGCTCCACGCGCTCTGGGGGCAGGGGAAGGTGGCCGTCGTCTGCAACGTCGGGACGCTCGTCGAGCCGCTCCCGACCCGCGCCGACTACCGCAACGCTGCGAAGAAGAAGCCCTACCAGCTCTTCTCCCACTCCGATCAGCAGGGGATCTGGCAGACCTCGCGCGCCGACACCCGCGTCCAGACTGGCTGGGGAGGTCGGATCGCCGACGTCCTGGCCTGCGCGAACCCGGGCGCGATTCTCCCGATGCCGATCTCCGTCGCGGGTATCAACGTCTTCGCCCAGGGCGTGGCGACGCGGCCCCTCGCCGTCCCCGACTCGGACACCTCTCTGAGCAACGTCTTCGCTCTCTCGGGCTTCAGCTCGAGCGCCGAATCGATCGCGCGCCGCGCCGCGTTCGACGCGATCCGGGGACAGGACGTTCACCTCCCGCTCGTTCGCGCCTCGAACGAGACCCTCCAGCAGGCCGTCGACATCGCCGCGCTCTTCGGGACCAACCCGACGCTCTCTCCCGATCGTTTCTCCGGCCTCTCGACGTCGATCTCCCGGCAGCTCAAGCAGGTCGCCAAGATCGTGAAGCTGAACCGCGACTCGGCCGGCCTCGGCCTGAACCGCCAGGTCTTCTTCGTCCAGCAGGGGGGGTACGACACCCACCAGAACCAGATCTCCGAGCAGGCGGCTCTCTTCGACGGCCTGAGCCGGGCGCTGTCCGCATTCCAGCTGACGATGGAGGACCTCGGCTACGGCGACCGCGTGACTGCCTTCACGCTCTCCGACTTCAGCCGGACGCTCCAGCCCGCCGGCTCGGGCTCCGGCTCCGTGGGCACCGACCACGCGTGGGGAAGCCATCACCTCGTCGTCGGCGGCGCCGTACAGGGCGGGAACTTCTACGGCGTGAACGGGCCGAACGGCTCGATCTTCCCCTCCCTCGTCCTCGGCGACGTCGCCGGCACGAGCGACACCGACTCCCGCGGCCGCTGGATCCCGACCGTCGCGGTCGAGCAGTACGCCGCCACGCTCGCGCGCTGGTTCGGCGTCTCCGACGCGAACCTCCCGGCCGTCTTCCCGAACCTCCACCGCTTCGCCCCGGCGGACCTCGGCTTCCTGTCGCCTCCCGGGAGCGGCCTTCCCGGCTGCGCGTGAGGCCCGACATGCGCGCACGCTTCTCCCTCCTCGTCCCGTTCGTCGTCGCGACGCTCGGGACCGCGTTCGCACGGCCCGTTCGCGGCGACGAGGCCGCGGCCCGCGCCGAGGCGGAGGCCGGCAGCCGGGCCTGGGCGGCGGGCGAGCTCCAGAAGGCCGCCGAAGCGTTCGGCCGCGCGATCGCGCTCGACCCGACACGCCCGTCCTATTCCGTTCTCCGCGCGCGCGCCCTCGGCGAGCTCCTCGCCGAGGACGACCTCTCCGCGCCGAACCTCGCACGCCTCGCGACGGTCGTCGGAATCTGGGACGAGCTCCTCGCGGCCGATCCCGGGAACGGGGAGTACGCGCAGGCCGTACCCCGCCTCTTCGAGAGGGTCGGCGACCGCGCGGGCCTCGAGCGGTGGCTCGCGGCCCGCGCCGCGAACCCGGCGCTCGCCCCGGCGCTCCGGGCCGCGGCCCTTCGCTCCGCCGCCGAGCCGTTCCTCGGGCGTGCGTCCCGGGAGGCGGCTGACGGCCGACACTCCGAGGCCGCGCGTCTCGCCGGACTGGCCCGCGCCCGGCTCGAGGCGGCGCTCGTCCTGGACCCCGATTCGGTGGCGACCCACGCCCTTCGCGTTCACGCGCTCGAGGTGGAGCTGGCGGCCGCCCGGCAGGGGGGCGATTCCGCCAGGAGCAGCCGCCTCGAACGGCTTCTCGTGCACGCCCGGCAGTCCGTCGCACGCGCGGCGGAGCGCGACGAGGAGCTCCAGTCGCCGGACGACCTCTGAGCCGGAGCCTCCGGCGCACGTCTTCGCCCTTCGCCCCGCGCGCCGCGTCCGGCGCCCGGCTCGCTACCGGGCGTCGAGGACGCGCAGCCCGGGAAGCTCGATCGCGGAGAGGAAGCCCCCCATTCCCGCCCCCGTGTCGATTCCCGCGAGCGACGCCGTGACGTAGACGTCGAGCGGGTCCCCGGGGGTGTGGACCGACTGGTCCTGGGGGAGCTTCCGCACCGGCGTGTGCCCGAAGACGACCCGCTTCCCCTTGTAGCCTTCGTAGAAGGACCGGCTCCGCTGCCAGAGGAGCGGGCGCGGGTCCGCGACCTCCGACGGGTGGAGCCAGCGCCGGCCGTCGTGCGGAAGCCCGGCGTGGACGTAGATCGCATGCTCGTCCTCGTGGAAGTGCGGAAGCCCGCCCATCCACGCCACGACGTCGGCCGGGAGGAACGCGCCCGTGGCCATCGCGCGAAGCTCGTCGGCCGTCGGGTTCTCGCCGGGGCCCGGCACCGGCCCGCCCGTGTACGACCGGTAGGTCGAATAGCAGCCGTTCCCGCGCGGCAGGACGAACTCGGGGGCGCCCTCGCGGCAGGCCTTCAACCAGGCGTCCTCGTGATTCCCGCGGAGGAAGACGACGCGGGCCGCCGTCTCGGACGGCAGCGACCTCACCCGCCGGACGACGCCCGCGGGGTTCGGGCCGCGGTCGACGTAGTCGCCGACGAAGAGGAGCGTGTCTTCCGGGAGGAGGACGGGCAGCCTCGCGAGGAGCCGTTCCAGCCCCTCGAGGTCCCCGTGCACGTCTCCGATCGCGATCGTCCGCCCCGACATCGTGGTCTCGTTCCGCGGACGATACCGGAGGATGCCCGGGAGCAGACGCCTTCGCTGCGAGCGAGCGCGGCCGCCGAGGGCCCCGCCCGGCGCGGAGAGGCCTCCGGCTGCTAACCTGACGGGCCGGACCGCACGGGCCAGCGAGCCGCGGTCCTCCGGGAGGATTCCATGCGCGCTCGGACCGGGCTCCTTCTCCTCGCCCTTCCCCTCGCCCTCCTCCTCGTCCCCGCCGGATCGCTCGCCGACGACGATCCCGGCGTCGCCGCGCGGCTGAAGGCGCTCGAGGAGCGGATCGAGAGCCTCGAGTTCGACCTCGACCAGGTCCGCAAGTCGAGCGACGACGCCCTCTTCTGGCTCCGCCTCGGAGACGTCGCCGAGATCGACAAGGTGAACGTCGCCGGCCCGCCGAACCCCCGTGCGAAGGACCGGTACGGCATCGCGAACGAGCGGCACCCGATCCGTTTCGCGCAGTACGTCTTCGCGCCGAAGGTCCGCGAGGCGGGGCGGAAGTACCCGGTCGTCGTCCTGCCGCACGGAGGCGTGCACGGCGACTTCGGGACCTACCACGTCCACATCGTCAAGGAGATGCTCGAGCAGGGGTGGGTCGTCCTCGCCCCCGAGTACCGCGGCTCGACCGGCTACGGGAAGGGCTTCTACGAGGCGATCGACTACGGCGGCCTCGAGGTGGACGACGTGATCGCCGGCCTCGACTGGGCCGTCTCCGAGCTGTCGTACGTCGACGGCTCCCGCGCCGCGATCGCCGGCTGGAGCCACGGCGGCCTCATCGCGCTCCTCGCGGTGATGCACCACCCGGAGAAGTTCCGCGCGGCCTACGCCGGCGTCCCGGTGACGGACCTCGTGACGCGCCTCGGCTACCACGAGCAGAGCTACGAGGACCTCTTCGCCGCGAAGCACCACGTCGGGAAGAAGGTCGTCGAGGACGTCGACGAGTACCGGCGGCGGAGCCCGGTCTTCTGGGCTTCGAAGCTGAAGACGCCGCTCCTCGTCCACGCCACGACGAACGACCGCGACGTGAACGTGATCGAGGCCGAGAACCTGATCGCGGCGCTCAAGGCCGAGGGGAAGAGCTTCGAGCACAGGATCTACACGGACGCTCCCGCCGGACACTCCTTCAACCGGATCGACACGCGCCTCGCGAAGGAATCCCGCAAAGAGATCTGGGCGTTCCTCCGCAAGCACCTCGGCCGCTGACGGCTCGGATAGACTGAAGGGCGCTGACCCGAACAGGAGGCGACGTTGGCCGGACTCGGCATCTCGGTCCCGGGGTTCCTCCTGCGGCTCCTCGCCGCGGCGCTCCTCGTCTTCGCCACCTACAACCCGGCGGGCTGGTCCTTCCTCCACTGGGTGCGGAAGAGCGGCGGCGGGCCCCTCCCGCTGAAGGTCCTCGCCGGCATCGCGCTCGTCGCCGGCTGGGTCTTCTGCGTCCGGGCGACACTCCGCTCGCTCGGGCACGTCGGGACGGCGCTCGCGGCGGCGTTCTTCGGCGTCCTCATCTGGCTCTTCGTCGACCTGCGGGGGACCGACGTCGAGGGCTCGACGCTCGCCTGGATCGTCCTCGCCTGCCTCGCCGGGACGCTCGCCGTCGGGCTCTCGTTCTCCCTCGTGAGGCGGCGCGTCACCGGGCAGATCGACGACACGGACGAGGAGTGAGACGGGAATGCGCCGCTTCGTCCTGCGAGCCGAGATCGGCGAGCAGCCCGACGTCCTCGCCCGGCTCCTCGTCCGCGAGGGCCCCGCGATTCGCCGCATCGCCCGCGACCTCGCCCGTCGAGACCTCCGGTTTGTCCTCGTCGCCGCCCGCGGCACTTCCGACAACGCCGCCCGCTACGCTCAGTACGCGCTCGGGCTGACCTGCCGGCTCCCCGTGGCGCTCGCGGGGCCGTCACTCGTGACGCTCTACGACAGCCCGCCCCGCCTGAAGGGGGCGCTCGTCGTCGGCATCTCGCAGTCGGGGCGCTCGCCCGATGTCGTCGAGACGATCGCCTCGGCGCGGCGCGAGGGAGTGCCGACGCTCGCGATCGTGAACGACCCCGAGAGCCCGCTGGCGAGGGCCGCGGCCGAGGTGATCCCGCTCCAGGCGGGCGTCGAGCGGAGCGTCGCCGCGACGAAGACGTACACGGCCCAGCTCCTCGCCGTCGCGCTCCTCGCCGCGGGCCTTTCGGGCTCGCGGAAGTACGCGGAAGGGCTCGGCGCCCTTCCCGACGCCGTGGCGGACGCGCTCGGGACGGAAGGGGCCGCCCGGCGGGCCGCCGCCCGCCTCGCGACGGCGCCCCGGCTCGTCGTCCTTTCGCGCGGGCTGAACTACCCCACCGCCCACGAGCTCGCGCTGAAGCTGAAGGAGCTGGCCCTCCTCGAGGCCGAGGCGCTCTCCGGCGCCGACTTCCGGCACGGCCCGATCGCGCTGGCCGGAGCGAGGCTTCCGGCGATCGTCGTCTCCCCCCCGGGGACGGCGACCGAGGAAGACCTCTCCGACCTCGCCGACGAACTCCGGCGCCGCGGGAGCCCGGTCCTCGCGATCGGCCCGCACGGCCGGGGGTGCCTTGCGGTCCCGCGGCTCCCGGAGCTCCTCTCCCCGATCGTCGCGATCGTCCCCGGCCAGCTCCTCGCGTTCCACGCCGCCCGGGAGCGGGGTCTCGACCCGGACGCGCCCCGCGGGCTCTCGAAAGTCACCGAGACCCGCTGACCGGAACGGCAGTAACCTATCGGGTGGTCCGCACACAGTCGCGGA
>JAKPXO010000396.1 GCA_029567505.1 Acidobacteriota bacterium | reverse complement strand
CCCGAGACCTTCACGAGGAGGAACGTCATGAGCGCGGGGGCGAAGACGGTGGCCCAGCCCCACGGAGCGTCGAGCGCGAAGAGCCAGAAGCCCCACCAGAGGAGCGCCTCGCCGAAGTAGTTCGGGTGGCGGCTGTAGCGCCAGAGGCCGGTGTCGAGGACCGGGCCGGGCGCGCCGGGGCCGCCGGAGGCGCGCGCCTTGCGGTAGCGCGCGAGCTGGGCGTCGGCGACGGCCTCGATCCCGAAGCCGGCGGCGAAGAGGGCGAGGCCGAGGAGGTCGGTGATCGAGACCGGGTCGGGGGCGGCGGCGGCGCCCGCGAGCTGGAGCGGCGCGGAGATGACGACGACGAGCGCCCCCTGGAGGAGGAAGACCTGGAAGAAGCTGAACCACCCGTAGCGCTCCGGCCCGTACTTCGCGCGGAACCCGGCGTAGCGCGGGTCCTCGGGCTTGCCGAGGCTCCGGAGGAGGAGGTGGAGCCAGAGCCGGAGCGCCCAGGCGGCGACCGCCGCCAGGAGGAGCGCTTTCCCCGGAGACAGCCCGGCCTGAAGAACGGTGTTCGCCGCGACGAGGAGAAAGGCCATCGACCACCACGGGTCGACGAGGCTGGCGTCGCGGAGGCGGACGCTGACGACCCAGAGGGCCGTCATGAGCGCGAGGACGAGCGCGGCGTTGCCGGCGACGAGCGCGAGGCTCACGGCGTCCCCCGTAGAGCGGAGTTCTCCTGGTGGGCGGAGCGGGCGGGAGGGGGCGTCGTCATCCGGTCGCTCTACGCCGGGAGCGCCCGGGCGGACGTGGCCGGGGAGCCGGAGGGGGGGTGGAGGGCCGCATACTTCGCGTGGTGGACGGACGAGACGCGAGAGCGCTCCCGCACGGGAGGCCGCGGCCCGAACGGGGCCGGACGATCCTCCTCCGCGCGCTCGCGCCCCTCCTCGCGGCGTTCCTCCCGGCCGCAGGCACGGCGGGAGCGGCGGCCCGGCCCGCCGGCCCGCCGGAGTCGTGGCGGAAGGTGGAGGCGGGACCGGTCACGGTCGTCGGGACGGCCTCCGACCCGAGGCTCGTGGAGACGGCGGCGACGCTCGGAGCGCTCGTCGCGATCCTCCCCGAGATCGTCCCCGGAGCGTTCGGATCGTGCCCGCCGCTCGTCGTCGCCCTCGCGCACGAGCCGGAGCACCTCGCCCGGATCTCGCTGCCGTCCCGCGAGGAAGGGCGAATCGTCCTCGCGGCGGCGGGCGGAACGGAGGCGCGTGAGGCGCTCGTTCACGCCGCCGTCACCGCGCTCGCGCGCCGCTCGCGTCCCGCGCTCCCGGAGTGGGCCGCGACGGGGCTCGCGGAATACCTCACGACGGTCTCCGTCTCGGGACCCCGGGTGACGCTCGGCCGCCTCGTCCCGCGGAACGTCTCGCTCCTCCGCGCGGCGGGGCCGCCCGCCGGGCGGCCGGCCCTCTTCGCCGCCCTTTCGATCGCGGGCGACGGGCCGGCGGAGGCCCTTCTCCGTGCCGAGGCGTGGGCGGTCGTCCACTACCTCCTGCACTCCGTACCGGACGGCGGGCCTCTCCTCGCCCGACACGCGGCGCTCCTCGCGGAAGGGCGCGGCGCCGACGTGGCGTTCGCGGAGGCGTTCGGGGAGTCGGAGCGTTCTCTCCTCCTCCGTGCGCGCGCCCACGTCGTCGCGGGGCGCTCGCTCGCGCGTTTCCTTTCGATCGTCCGTGCGCCGGCGGGGCGCGTCCTTCCTCTGACACGGGCGGGCGCCGCGGGGCTCCTCGGCGCCATCGCCACCGGGCGCGCGGTTCCGGCAGTCGGCGCGGACGTCGGGTCGGCGGCCGCGACCTCTCCTCCCACGGGGCGGCCCTCGTCGCCGGCCCTCTCGCGCGACGTGCCGGCCGAGGTCGACCTCGTCAACCGCCTCATCGACGCCGGGCGGGAGGAGGAGGCGCTCGCGCGGCTCGAGGCGCTCCACGCCGCGCTCGGGCGCGACCCGGAGATGCAGCGCGCGCTCGGGTGGGACGTCGCTGAGGTGCGGCGCGTCGTCGTCCACAACCGGCTCGTCCGCCGCTACAACGAGGCGATCGGCTTGCTGAACGCGGGGCGGCTCGCCGAGGCGCTCCCGGTCTTTCGAGAAGTGGCAGAGAAGGCCGAGGACCCCGGTCTCCGGCGGGTCGCCTGGGAGAGGGCGACGGCGCCGGACGGCGGGAGGCGCTGAGCGGCGAGGGGACGCCGCTCCGCGGGACCCCTCGATTCGCGTCCGCGAGACGCGCCATACTTCGACAGCCGGAGCCCCGGCGGGAGGTGCGGTCATGGCGGAGCGCGACGGGACGACGACGGGCGGCGTGGAGCGGCGCGACCTCCTGAGGCTCGGAGCGGCCGCCGCCGCGGGGCTCGTCGCAGGGCGGCTCGCCGCCGACCCGGCCGCGGACGCGATGGCGAAGCCCGCCGCGACGGGAGTCTCAGGCCATCCCTGGAACCCGAAGACCGCCGACGCGATGCCGACCCGCAACCTCGGGAAGACCGGATTCCGGGTCGGCATCTTCAGCCTCGGCGGGCAGGCGGCGATCGAGAAGGCGGAGAACGACGCGGTCGCCGTTCCCCTCATCGAGCGGGCGCTCGACCTCGGCGTGAACTACGTCGACACCTCCGCCCGCTACGGCGGCGAGGCGCGCTGGAGCGAGCGCTACTTCGGACAGGTGCTTCCGAAGAGGCGGAGCGAGGTCTTCGTCGCCACGAAAACGCACGACCGCGGACGCGACGGGTCGCTGAAGCTCCTCGAGACCTCGCTGAAGCTCCTGAAGACGGACCACGTCGACCTCTGGCAGCTCCACGCGATGTCGACCATGGACGACGTCGAGAAGGTGACGGCCAGGGGAGGGGCGCTCGAGGCGTTCCGCGAGGCGCGCGAGCAGAAGCTCGTCCGCTACCTCGGCCTCTCGGGGCACACCGACCCGGCCGTCCTCGCCGAGGCGATCCGCCGGTTCCCGTTCGACACCGTCCTCCTCGCGGTCAACGCCGCCGACCCGCATCACCTCCCGTTCGCGAGCGAGCTCCTCCCGCTCGCCGTGGAGAAGGAGATGGGGATCATCGGGATGAAGATCCCGGCGCGGGGGCGGCTCCTCGCCGGCTACGTCCCGCCGCCGCTCGGGGAGCAGCGCGGGCGCGCGAAGGCGACGCGGACGGGGACCCTTTCGATGACCGAGGCGATGCGCTACGTCCTCTCCCTCCCGGTCTCGACCGTCATCGTCGGCTGCGACTCGATCGCCCAGCTCGAGGAGAACGTCGCGATCGCGAAGGCCTTCACCCCGCTCTCGGGGGCGCAGCTCGCCGCTCTCGAGGCGAAGGCCGCCCCCGTCGCGCAGCAGTCGCTCTGGTTCCGGAGGGCGTAGGCCGCCGCGCGGCCGTGAGAAGAGCGAAGCGGCCGGCTCGCGCCGGCCGCTTCGTCGCGCCAGGGCGGGCGCCGGCTACCGGAAGTAGCCGTTCACGTCGATGATGAGGTGGGTCTCGCCCTCGGCATCGTTCCGGACGGTGACCTCCCCCGAGCCGGAGACGAGGATCAACGCGTTGTTCGCGCGGGACTTCCCGGCCGGGAACGAGATGACCGTCGCGTCCGTCAGCGCGGAGTCGGATGCGTAGACGCGAAGCGCGCCTCCGGCCGTGGGTCCCGTGACGGTGATGTTCGTCGAGACGACGAGCGCGTCAGCCGGGACGCCGCAGCCGGGAACGAGCGGGAACGTCCGCTCTGCCGGAGAGGCGAGGAGAGCCGGGCCCGCGAGGGGTCCGTCAGGCTCCCAGCGCGTGTCGACCATCCGGCAGGGTGCCACGATGTGGAATCGGAGGGCGGAGGGCCCGTCGAGATAGAGGAAGCCGCCCGTCGACGTCGCGTCCCCGAAGGGCGTCGTGACGATGACGTCGACCGCGCCGGCGGCGTGTGCCGGCGTCGTGGCGCGGAGCTGCGTCGCGGAGTCGACGGTTAACGAGGCGGCGGCGGTGCCGCCGAAGCTCACGGCCGTGGCGTCCGTCAGGTTCGTCCCGGTGATCACGACGGAGCTCCCGCCCGCGGCCGGGCCGGCACCCGGGGCGACGGTCGAGATCGTCGGGACGAGAGCGACGTACGTGAATCCGCCCGTCCGCGTCGCGGTGCCGCCGGGCGTCGTGACGGCGACGTTGACCGCTCCCGCGGCGTGCGCGGGCGTGGTCGCGGTGACCTGGGTCGCGGAGTCGACGGTGAACGAGGCGGCGGCCGTGCCGCCGAAGGTGACGGCGCTGGCACCGGTGAGGTTCGTCCCCGTGATCGTCACGGTCGTTCCTCCGAGCGTCGATCCGGAGGCCGGCGCGACGGTGGCGATCGTCGGCGTCGGGATGACGAATGTGAACGCGGTCGTCTTCGTCGCGGTGCCGCCGGGCGTCGTGACGGCGACGTCGACGGCTCCCGCGGCGTGAGCCGGAGTCGTCACCCGGACCTGGGCCGCGGAGATCACCGTCAACGACGTGACCGGCGTCCCGCCGAACGTCGCGACCGTGGCGCCGGAGAGGTTCGCCCCGGTGATCGTCACGGTCGTTCCGCCCAGGGTCGACCCCGAGCTCGGCGCGACGGACGCGATCGTCGGCATCGGGGCGACGAACGTGAACCCGGCCGTCGACGTCGCGGAGCCGCCCGACGTCGTCACGACGACATCGACCGCTCCGGCCGCGTGCGCGGGCGTCGTCGCGGTGACCTGCGTCGCCGAGCCGACCGTGAACGAGGTGGCGGCCGTGCCGCCGAACGTGACGGCGCTCGTGCTGCCGAGGTTCGTCCCGGTGATCGTCACGGTCGTCCCGCCGGCCGTGGGGCCCGAGGACGGGAGGACCGTCGACACCGTCGGGGGAGGGGGCGGGGTCCCGATCGTGAAGGACGGTCGCGAGATCGCGAAGAAGACGTTCCCGACGCAGGCGACGCGGACCCGCGCCGTCGCGCCGGCCGTCGGCGTGTCCGGGACGGTGACGGCCTCCGAGCCGTCGTTCGGGGTCGAGGCGAGGAGGGTCTCCGGGAACGTCTGCCCGCCGTCCGTGGAGAGGGCGATCGACACGTTCGCGCAGGAGATCGGCGCCGCCGTCGTCCCCGCGACGTTCCAGGTGACGGTCTGTGTGGATCCGCTTCCCCAGACGACGGCCGTCGCGGGGGCGGTGACCGCGAAGGGCCCGGCGGCGCTGACGGATGTGACCGTCGTCGCGTCGGAGTTCACGCCGCCGCCGCCGCCCCGGTCGTCACGGGCCGTCAGGCGGAAGCTCATCGTCCGGTTCGTCGTCGGCATCGTCTCGCCGTACGTCGTCGTCCCGGCGAGGACGTCGGAGAGCTTCGGGAAGACTCGGGTCGGCGAGACCGTCGGGTTGAACGAGCGGAAGATGGGGCGCTTTCCGTCATCGACGAGCGGGGGCGCTGGCTCCACGGTGCCAAGGTCGAACTCCTCCCAGCCGTACGTGAGGACATCGCCTTCGGAGTCCGTCGCCGACCCGGTGAGCGCGAAGGGAGTCCGCGAGGGGATCGTGTACGCGGCGCCAGCGTCGACCGTCGGGGCCGTGTTCGACGTCGCCGTGTTCGCCGCGCACGAGGCGCCGCCGCCGGTCGTGATGTGGGCGACGATCTCGTCGAAGCTCTTCCCGTGGAAGTAAGGGTCGCTGTTGGGCTGAAGGTCATTCGCCCCACAGATCCCCGCGTACGCCATGATCGTCGACCCGCTCCCCGGCTCGTAGGCCGTCGACGCGTTCCGGTTACCGCCGGAGCAGCTTCCCTGGCTGCCGTTGAACGTGTGGTTCCCGCCGAACTGGTGCCCCATCTCGTGGGCGACGTAGTCGACCCAGAAGGCGTCTCCGGTCGGGACCGGCCGGCCGGTGACGCCGCCGGCCTTCGAGCTCGAGCTGCAGATGACGCGCAGGTACGCCACGCCGCCGCCCCCGGTCGAGAAGACGTGCCCGAAGTCGTAGTTCGCGCTGCCGATCACGGAGTCGAGGGTCGTCTGGTTCTGCCCGAGCATCGCGCTGCCGTTGCTGTTCGTGTAGGGGTCGGTCGCGCCGTCGAGGTAGATGACGGCGTCGTTCCCCGCGATGAGGACCATCCGGACCGCGACCTCGCGCTCGTAGATCCCGGTCACCCGGTTCACGGCGACGACGAGCTCGGCCGCGACGCAGGCCTTCGTCGGCGACGCGCCGCAGACGGCGACGGAGTACTCCCCGGTCGTCGCGAGCGCGAGCCGGTAGGTCCGGAGCGTCGGGCCGACGGAGGCGAGCGGGAAGGGCGTCGGCCCGAGGTCCGTCGTCGTCGCGGAGGCGTCGGGTCCTGCGCCCTCTTCGTGCGTGCCGGGGACCTCGCACTCGAACCGGCTCCCGGCGTCGCGCAGCGCGTCGCGTCGGTGATACGAGCCGACGACGTCGACGACGCCCCTCGTCCACGGGTCGACGTACCAGGCCCCGGAGGCCGAGAGGACCATCGCGGAGAAGCCGCGTGGCGAGACCTCGAATCGGACGGATGCGCTCGGGTCGTCGACCCCCTGGCCGCGGTACGAACGGATCTCGGGGAACTTCGCGGCGAGCTCGGGCGCCATGACGGGCGACTCGATGACCCGGAAGCGCTCGAGGCCTCCGTCCGGGTGCGGCAGCTCGAGGAGCGTCGAGGGTGTACCGACCTCGCTCGGGGCTTCGGAGGCGACGGTTCGCATGGCGACCGCGAAGAGCCGGGTGTCGAAGCGGAAGGGGCGGACGGCCGTGGCTCGAATCGTCGTCGGCGGGAGTCCGGCCGCTTCCGCGGGCGAATCGATGGGCCGGAACGGACCTTCGGCCGCGGCAGGAAGCGCGAGGCCGAGGCCGAGGAGGGCGATCGCTGCGAAGCGCATCGGTGAACTCTATGCCGTCGAGGCGTCGGCGGGAAGACCGGAACGCGAGTGCGGACCGCGGAGGTCCGGAATGGACCTCGATGCGTCGGAGGCGCGTCCAAGCGGCGCGAGACGGGCGCGGCGCCATGTAGACGGCCCATCTACGGCGCGCGAGAATCCGCCGATGCTCCTCCCCGGGGCCCCGGCGGCCCTCGTCCTCGCCCTCGTCGCCGGCCTCGGGCTCGCCCTCGGCTCGGTGAAGGTGCGGGGCGTCGGCCTGACGACGGCGGGGGTCCTCTTCGTCGGCCTCCTGCTCGGCCACTTCGGCGTCGCCCTCGAGCCGGAGGTGCTGGAGTTCGCGCGGGACTTCGGCCTCATCCTCTTCGTCACGTCGATCGGCCTGCAGGTCGGGCCCGGCTTCATCTCGTCGCTTCGGCGGAGCGGCATGACGCTGAACCTCCTGGCGACGGCGGTCGTCCTCCTCGGCGTCGGCCTCGCCGCCGCGGCGCACCTCCTCCTCGGCGTCGAGCTCCCGGCCGTCGTCGGCATCCTCTCCGGCGCGACGACGAACACGCCGAGCCTCGCCGCGGCCCAGCAGGCCCTCCGCGAGGTCGCGACCGACGCGACCTCCCTCGCCCGCGGCGCGACGATCCCGCCGCTCGGCTACGCGGTCGCCTACCCGTTCGGCGTCCTCGGGATCATCCTCGCGATCGTCGCGCTGAAGCTCGCGTTCCGCGTCTCGATGCCGCTCGAGGAGAAGCTCCTCGAGCGCTCCCGGCGGAGCGAGGCGCCGCCGCTCCACCGCGCGAACCTCGAGGTGACGAACGCGAACCTCGACGGCCTCCTCCTCGAGAAGCTCCCTCTCGTCGACCGCGCCGGCCTCGTCGTCTCGCGCGTCTACCACGGCGGCGAGCTCCTCGTCCCGACGCACGAGACGCGCCTCGCCGTCGGCGACGTCCTCCTCGCGGTCGGGCCGAAAAAGGACCTCGACGACCTGCGGCTCCTCGTGGGGAAGGAGAGCGACCTCGACCTGCGCAGCCTGCCGACCCCGATCACGAGCAAGCGGCTCATCGTCACGCGCAAGGAGGTCGTCGGGAAGACGCTCGGCGAGCTGAACTTCGCGGCGCGTTTCGGCGTGCGGATCACCCGCGTCTCGCGCTCCGAGCTGGAGATGGCGGCCTTCCCCGGCTTCGAGCTCCGGACGGGCGACGCGATCCTCGCCGTGGGCGGTCCGGAGGAGATCCGGAAAGTGGCCGCCGAGCTCGGCGACTCGCCGCGCGACCTGAACTACCCGCACCTCGTCCCGGTCTTCCTGACGATCGCCCTCGGCGTCGCCGTCGGCCTCTTCCCGATCCACCTGCAGGGGATGCCGGCGCCGGTGAAGCTGGGCCTCGCGGGCGGGCCGCTCCTCGTCGCGATCCTCCTCTCGCGGCTCGGGCGCGTCGGGCCGCTCGTCTTCTGGCTCCCGATCAGCGCGAACTTCATGCTCCGCGAGATCGGCATCGCGCTCTTCCTCGCGGCGGTCGGCCTCCGCTCCGGGGCCGGATTCGTCGACACGCTCGTGAAGGGGCCGGGGCTGACCTGGATGGCGATCGGGGCGGCGATCACGATCGTCCCGATGCTCGTCGTCGGCGCGATCGGGCGGCTCGTCTTCCGCGTCAACTTCCTGACGCTGACGGGCGTGATGGCCGGCAGCATGACCGACCCGCCAGCCCTTGCGTTCGCGAACGGACTCGCCGGCTCCGACGCGCCGACGCTCGGCTACGTCGCCGTCTACCCGCTCACGATGATCCTCCGGATCGTCTCGGCGGAGGTCCTCGTCCTCCTCCTCGCGCGCTGAGTCCGCCTCCGCTTGCGGCGGGCCGCGCGGCTCGAATAATGCTCGGATGCCCTCGCGCGCCCGCGCCGCCCTCTTCTTCGCTCTCGCCGCCGCGAGCCTCCTCCCCTGGGTCGGCCCGGCCGCGGCCCTCGCGGGGGGCATCCTCTTCAGCCTCCTCTTCGGGAACCCCGCTCCGGCCCGAACGGCCTCGTGGAGCAAGGTCCTCCTCCAGGCCTCGGTCGTCGGCCTCGGCTTCGGCCTGAGCCTCGGGTCGGTCGCCCGCGTCGGCGCCGCGTCCTTCCTCTACACCGCCGTCGGGATCGCGCTGACGCTCGCGCTCGGGGTCCTCCTCGGCCGCCTCGCCGGGACCTCGGGGCCGGTCTCGACGCTGATCTCGTTCGGGACGGCGATCTGCGGCGGGAGCGCGATCGCCGCGATGGCCCCGGTCGTGAAGGCGAAGAGCGACGAGATCGCCGTCTCGCTCGCGACGGTCTTCACGCTGAACGCGGCGGCGCTCCTCCTCTTCCCGGCCGTCGGGCACCTCGTCGGCCTCGACCCGGCGCGGTTCGGCCTCTGGGCGGCGCTCGCGATCCACGACACGTCGAGCGTCGTCGGCGCCGCCTCGGCCTACGGGCCGGAGGCGCTGGCGCTCGCCACGACGGTGAAGCTGACGCGGGCGCTCTGGATCGTGCCGTGCGTCCTCGGGGCGGCGTTCCTCGCCCGCTCGGGCGAGCGGCCGAAGTTCCCCCTCTTCATCGCGGGGTTCGTCGCCGCGGCGGCGCTCCGGACCGCGATCCCGCAGCTCGCGCCGCTCTGGACCGGCCTCGCGGCGGTGGCGCGCCAGCTCCTCGTCCTGACCCTCTTCCTGATCGGGACCGGCCTGACGCGGGAGGTCCTGGTGAGGGTCGGCCTCCGCCCGCTCGCCCAGGGCCTCCTCCTCTGGATCGCCGTCGGGTCGGCGACGCTCGCCGCGATCCTCTCGGGCCTGATCCCGCCGCTCTGAAGAAGGTGCGCCAGCCGCTCCGCTATCCTGAGGCCATGGCCCGCCGCAGGCCTCGCCTCGAGGCCGACCGCTCCGCTCCGCTCGCGTCCCCTCCCGGTTCGTTCGGCTCCGGCCGTGCGGCGGCGACCGTCGCGGCGATCGCCGTCGCGCTGATCGCGGTCTGGGTCTTCCTGCCGGTAGCCGGCTTCGGCTACGTCAACTACGACGATCCGAACTACCTCCGCGACAACGCCGTCGTCCTCGAGGGGCTGACGGCGAAGGGCGTGGCGTGGGCCTTCGAGACGTTCCACACGGGGAACTGGCATCCGCTCGCCTGGCTCTCCCACATGGCCGACGTCGAGCTCCTGGGCCCCGATCCGGGGCGCCACCATGCGATGGCCCTCGCGTTCCACGTCGGCTCGTCGCTGCTGCTGCTCCTCCTCGTCCGCGCGTGGACCGGGAGCGCCGGCGTCGCGGCGGCGGTCGCGGCGCTCTTCGCCTGGCACCCGGCGCACGTCGAGTCGGTCGCGTGGCTGTCGGAGCGAAAGGACGTCCTCTCGGCGCTCTTCCTCTGGCTCGCTCTCGTCGCGTACACCGCGTACGCGCGCCGGCCGGCGGGCGCACGCACGCTTCCGCGCCTCGCCCTCGTGGCGCTCTGCGTCGCCCTCGCGCTGATGGCCAAGCCGATGGCCGTGACGGCGCCGATCCTGATGCTCCTCCTCGACGCCTGGCCGCTCGGGCGCTTGCCTCTCGACGAGAAGCCGACGTGGGCGCGGCTCCGGCCGCTCCTCGTCGAGAAGCTCCCGCTCTTCGCGCTCATCGCCCTCTCGAGCGTCGTGACGTTCCTCGCACAGTCGCGCGGGGGCGGCGTCTCGAGCCTCGAGGTCCTCCCGCTCTCCGAGCGCCTCGGGCACGCGGCCGTCTCGGTCGTCACGTACCTCCGGATGCTCGTCTGGCCGGCCGGCCTCGCGGTCTTCTACCCGCACCGGGGCGCGCCCGCT
>JAKPXO010000388.1 GCA_029567505.1 Acidobacteriota bacterium | reverse complement strand
GCGCTACCAGGCTGCGCTACGCCCCGACGGAAGCGCGGACGCGGAAGATAGCACGGGCCTTCACGGAAGGGAAGACGGAGAAGGGGCCGGAAGGCTCCGTCCGTCGACCGCTGCGGACTCAGGGCGCCGCGCTCGCTCCGTAGCCTCTCGGGTCCGCCGCGCCGACGAGGCGACCGTCCGGTGAGAAGGAGACGGCGTGGACCTTGCCGATCGGACCGCGCTCCCTCAGGGCGTGGCCTCGCCGACGGAGCCCCTCGAGGACCTCGGAAGCCGCGCGGCCCCGCTCGACGAAGACGACATCGGGCGTGTGCTGATGGTGGAGCCGCGGCGCCGCGACGGCCGAGCCGAGGTCTTCCCCGGCGGCCGTCCGGAGAAGGACCTGGAGCACGGTCGTCGGAATCGTGGAGCCCCCCGGCGAGCCGACGACGAGGAACGGTCGCCCAGCCTTCTCGACGACGGCCGGTGCCATCGAGGAAAGAGGCCGCGCCCCTGCACGCACCGCGTTCGCGCTCCCCTGCACGAGACCATACATATTCGGGGTCCCCGGCGCCGCGGCGAAGTCGTCCATCTCGTTGTTGAGCAGGACGCCGGTCCCCGGGACGATCGCGCCGTTCCCGAACGAGCCGTTCAGCGTCGTCGTCAGCGCGACCGCGAAGCCGTCCGGCGTCGCCACGGAAAGGTGCGTCGTCTCCTCCCGCTCGCGCGCGAGCCCGCCCGGGACGGAGCCGGAGGGCGTCGCCCGCTCGTGGTCGATCGACGCACCGAGCCGGACGAGACGCTCCGGCTCGAGCAGCTCGGGAAGCGGCACTTCGACGCAGTCCCCGTCGCCGAGCCAGCGGTTCCGATCCGCGTAGGCCCGACGCTCCGCTTCGAGGAGGACGTGGTATGCGGCCGCGTCCGGGCGGAAGGCGCCCGGACCGCGAGCCACCTCGAGCTGCGCGAGGACCGACCGGAGGACGAGCCCCGCGGAGGACGGAAGGGGCATCGTGTGGACGACGAGGTCACCGAATCGGATCTCCTCGGGCGCCCGCCAGACCGGGGCGTAACCGGCGAGGTCGCCCTCCGAGAGAATGCCGCCCGCCTCCCGCACGAACGCCGCGATCCGCGCCGCGATCTCGCCTCTGTGGAACGCGTCGGCGCCCTCTCGCCCGATCCGCGCGAGCGTCTCGGCGAGCTCCGGCTGCTTCAGCCGGGTCCCCGGAGCGAGGGGCCGCCCGCCCGGGAAGAAGACGCGGCGGGTCTCGTCCCAGCGGGTGAGAAGCCCGCGCTCGTCCTCGAGGTCGTGCGAGAGCCCGTCCGGGATGACGAACCCCTCTCGGGCGAGCCTCTCGGCGGGCGCCACGACGGCGGCCCACGGAAGACGGCCCAGGCGGCGATGCGCCTCCGCGTAGCCACGCACGGAGGCCGGCGTCGCGACCGCCAGAGCCGTCGACGTGGAGGCTCCCGGGACGGGCCGGCCGTCCTTCCCGAGGAACATCCTGCTCGACGCGCCCGCCGGCGCCGTCTCCCGAAAATCGAGCGCCCGGACGACTCCGTCGGGCGTGCGGACGACGAGGAAGCCGCCGCCGGCGAGGTTCCCCGCCTGCGGATAGACGACGGCGAGGGCGAGCGCCGCCGCGAGCGCGGCGTCCATCGCGTTGCCACCCGCAGCGAGGACCTCCGCGCCCGCCCGCGACGCCTCCGGGGCGGCGGCGACGACCATTCCGCGGTTCGAGGTCAGGACCTGTGCGGTCGGGCGCGCCTCGACCGATCCGGCGCCCCCCCCTCCCCCGCCGCGGGCGGCCGCGGCGAGGAGCGGGAGGGTCGCGAGCGCGAAGAGGAGATGCCTAGCGAAGCCGTACGACGAGCTTCTTCTCTGCATTCAGCTCGAGGAGGAGCGTGCGCGTCTCGCCGCCCGGGATGACGAGATCGACCGCTTCGTAGCCGTTGAACGACCGGTTCGTCGGGATGGCCCAGGCCTTGAAGCTCGCGCTTCCCGCCGGGACCTCGATCGTCCCCTCGACCAGCCCCCCGGCGCTCTTGCGCCCGAAGTCGAAGTTCCTGCGGAAGACTTCCTTGTCGTCCCGCCGGATCATGACGTAGCCCTCGGGGGCCGGGCTCTGGAAGATGATGCGGAGCCGCGCGACGCCCGGCGTCGGCGTCGGCGCCCTGGGCACCTCGGCGGGAACCGTAGCCCGCGCGACCGGGACGGGCGTCGGGACGGGGGTGGGCCGCCTCCGGCGGGCGGCCTCGGCTGCCGCCGCCTTCTTCTGCGCGGCGGTCTGCTCGGCCTGCGCGGTGTTGACGGAATCGCGGAGCGCGAGCGCTTCGGCGTTCTCCGGCTGGAGCAGCAGGACCTGCGCCAGCTGATCGAGCGCGCGATCGAACTCCCCGAGCTCGGTGGCCTCGCGTGCCGTGGCCATGAGGGTCTCGATCTCGCGCGAGAGCGCCTCCCCGGACTGTTGCGCCCGGGCCAGCTCCTCGGCCTTCGCGATGGCCGCCCGCACCGCCTCGGAATCCGGCTTGCGGCGGATGAGCACGCGGAACTTCTCCAGGGCCGCCGTCGGCTGACCTGCGTCGAGGAGCCGGGTCCCCTCGACCATCAGCGCCTTCTCCTCCTGGACTTCCCTCTCTCGTATCTCGTTGACGGCCGCCTGGGCCTCGACCTTCTTCTTCTGCGACCAGAGGACGCCGGTCACGACGGCGCCACCGATGGCGACGAGGCCGATGATGAGCGCAACGAACCGCAGGTTCAGGGGGCGCTTCATCACGGGTCCCGTCGGCGGCGCGGGCAGAGCCGCGTGAGGCTCCGGGATCGGCGCGAGCTCCACGGGCGGGAGCGCGGCCGACGGCGGAGCCGGGACGCCCCTCGGCGGGGTTGCCGGAGCCGGGACGCCCTTCGGAGGGGAAGCCGGTGCAGGCGCGCCCTTCGGAGCGGCGACGGTCGGAGGCGGGGCCATCGGCGAAACGGGCGCCGCAGGTCCCCCGGCTCGCGCGAGCTTCATCGCGTCGACGATTCGCTCCGTCGCGCCTTCCTCCCCGGCCGCGTCTCCGGTTGGCCGCGGGACCGGGGGCCGCGCGGCAGGGGCGGGGCCCGGGGGCGGGAACGGGGTGCGGAGGATCTCCGTCGGCCGATCCGAGCCGACGGGCGCGGACGACCCGCCCGGCGCCGGGATCGAGGCACCGAAAGGCGCGGGTGGCGGAGCCGCGGGAGCCGGCGGAGCGATCGGCTTGAGGATCTCGGTCGGCCGATCGACGAAGGGCGCGGGCGACGGAGCCGCGGGGGCCGGAGGCGCCGCAGCGGGAACGGCAGGCGCGGAAACCGGCGGCGGAGCGACCGCCCTGAGGATCTCGGTGGGTTGATCGGTCGGCGTCGGCGGGACCTCGACACGGGAGGGAGGCGGGACGACGCGCAGGATCTCGGTCGGGCGATCCGCAACCGGCGGAGGAACGGCCGGGGGCGGTGCAGGCGCCATCGGACCCGGCGGGGCGATCGGCTTGAGGATCTCCGTGGGCCGGTCGCCGGCCGGCGCCGCGGTGAG
>JAKPXO010000383.1 GCA_029567505.1 Acidobacteriota bacterium | reverse complement strand
CGATCGCCTCGTGGTTCCGCGAGGCGTTTCCCGGCGGGCCGACGGTGGCTCAGCGGCTCGCCTGGCCCGCGATCGCCTCCGGCGAGAACATCCTCCTCGTCTCTCCGACCGGAACGGGCAAGACGCTCGCCGCCTTCCTCGTCGCGCTCGACGCGATCCTGAGGCGCCGCCTGGCCGGCGACGACGCCCCGCGCCTCGCGACGCTCTACGTCTCGCCGTTGAAGGCGCTCGACAACGACGTCCACCGGAACCTCGAGAGGCCGCGCGCCGGGATCGCCGCGCAGCTCGGGGCCGAGCGCGTCCCGATCACGACGGCGGTGCGGACCGGTGACACGCCGACCCGCGAGCGGACGAGCCAGGTGAAGGCGCCGCCCGACGTCCTCATCACGACCCCCGAGTCGCTCTACCTGATGCTGACCGGCGGCGGGCGCCGGGCGCTCGAGGGGGTCTCGACGGTCGTCCTCGACGAGGTCCACTCCGTCGCCGGGACGAAGCGCGGGAGCCACCTCGCCCTCTCCCTCGAGCGGCTCGAGGAGGTGATCGCGCGGGCCGGGAACGCCCCGCCGCGGCGCGTCGCCCTCTCGGCGACGGTCGCGCCCGTCGACGTCGTCGCCTCGTTCGCCGCCGGGACGGGCCGGAGGATGAAGCCGCTCGTGGTCCCCGCGAAGAAGGCGCTCGACCTCGTCGTCGCCTCCCCCGCCCCCGACTTCCGCGACCTCCCCGACGGCTCGGCCTGGGGGCCAGCCGTCGAGGCCGTCGTGAGGGAGGTGGAGTCGAGGACGACGACGCTCGTCTTCTGCAACAACCGGCGGCTCGCCGAGAAGGTCTCGCGCCGGCTCTCGGACGCGACAGGCGCCGACGTCCCGACGCACCACGGCTCGGTCTCGCGCCCGCGGCGGGAGGAGATCGAGAAGGAGCTGAAGGCGGGGACGCTCCCCGTTCTCGTCGCCACCGGCTCGCTCGAGCTCGGGATCGACGTCGGGCACGTCGACTCGGTCGTCCTGCTCGAGAGCCCGAAGGGGATCGCGCGGGGGCTCCAGCGGGTCGGCCGGTCGGGTCACCTCGTGGGCGAGACGGCGCGCGGCCTCTTCGTCCCGCTCTTCCTCGACGACCTCTTCGAGAGCGCCGCGACGGCCGAGGCCATGCGGGAGGGGGCTGTCGAGGAGACGCGCCCGCCCGACTTCCCGCTCGACGTCCTCGCGCAGCAGCTCGTGGCGGAGGCGGTCGCGCGCGCGGCCGACGGCCTCGCCGTCACCTCCGCCGAGCTCTTCGCGCTCGCGCGGAAGGCGTACCCCTACCGCGCGCTCCCGCGCTCGCTCTTCCTCGAGACGCTCGCGATGCTCTCGGGGAAGTACCCGCGCGAGCGTTTCGCCTCGCTCGCCCCGAAGCTCGTCTGGGACCGCGCGACCGACCGCGTCACGCCCCTCCCGGGCGCGCGGATCGCGGCGCTCCTCGACGGCGGGACGATCGGCGACCGCGGCGCCTTCCGCGCCGTCCTCGCCGACCGGAAGACGCTCGTCGGCGAGCTGGACGAGGAGTTCGTCCACGAGACGAAGGAGGGGGACGTCTTCCTCCTCGGGTCGCGCTCCTGGCGGGCCGTCGAGATCGGCCCCAGCGCCGTCGTCGTGGAGCCGGCTCCCGGGCAGCCGACCCCGCGGATGCCCTTCTGGAGGGGCGAGGGGCTCGGGCGGACGGGCGACCTCGGCCAGCGGATCGGGCGGCTCCGGCGGTTCGTCGCCGAGCGGCTCGACGACCCGGGCCTGAACGAGGAGGTCTCGCGCCGCTACGCGACGACGCCCGAAGCGACGGCCGCGATCGTCGGGACCGTGCGGCGCGAGGCGACCGAGTCGGGCGGCCTCGCCTCCGACCTCGCCGTCGTCTTCGAGACCTTCCCGAACGACCTCGGCGACCCGTGCATCGTCGTGAGGTCCCTCTTCGGGCGCGGTGTGAACCTGCCGTGGTCGCTCGTCCTCTCGGCCGTCCTCCGCGAGGAGACGGGGGTCGACGTCGAGACGGTCGCCTCCGACGACGGGATCCTCCTCCGGATTCCCGGCGCCGAGCGCGAGGTCCCGCTCGAGCGGCTGTCGCGGATATCCGCCGCGGAGGCGAAGGAGCGGCTCCTCGCGCAGCTCCCGAACTCCCCGATGTTCGGGGCGCGCTTCCGCGAGAACGCCCAGCGCGCGCTCCTCCTCCCGCGCAACCGGAGCGGGCGGAGAACGCCCTTCTGGCTCCAGAGGATCAAGGCGAAGGACCTCCTCCAGACGACGCGCTCGCTCCCCGACTTCCCCGTCGTCGCCGAGACCTACCGCGACTGCCTCCGCGACCTCTGGGAGATGGACCGCCTCCTCGGGCTCCTCGACCGGATGGAGAAGGGGACGGTCGCGCGCCTCCTCGAGAAGCGGCGGGCCCCCTCGCCCGCGGCCGCCTCGCTCCTCTTCAAGTTCGTCGCCGTCTACATGTACGAGTGGGACGCGCCGCGCGCCGAGCGCGACCTCCACGCCGTCGCCGCGAACCGCGCCCTCCTCGGCGAGGTGCTCGGCGAGAGCCTCGACGACGGGCTGCGCCCCGAGGCCGCGGAGGCCGCGCGCGCCGACGCGACGCGGCTATCCCCTCATCGGATGGCGCGGACGGCCGAGGAGCTCCTCCTCGCCCTGATGGAGAACCAGGACCTGACCGCCCCGGAGGCGATCGAGCGCTGCGCGGGGGACGGCGCCGCGTGGGTCGCCGAGCTGACGGCCCGCGGGTCGATCGTGAGGACGCGGGTCGGCGGCGAGGAGCGCTTCGTCCCGGCGGAGGAGAGAGCCCTCTTCGAGGCTCTGGCCTCCGGCACGCTCTCCCGCGAGGAGCGCGACCGGCTCGTCCTCGGGTACGTCGGGACACGGGGACCGGCGACGGCTGCCGAGGTCGCCGCGCGCTACGCCCTCGCGGAGGACGACGTCCTCGACTCGCTCGAGCGGCTGCGCCTGGAGGCGCTCGTCGTCGCCGGGCGGCTCGGCGGTCCTCCCGGGGAACGCCGCTTCGCGGGGGCCCGGCTCGGCGAGGCGATCCGGCGGCGGACGCTCGGGATCCTGCGCGGCGAGATTCGCCCCGTGCCGCGTTCCGTCCTCCGCGCGTTCGTCGCGCGGCGGCAGGGGGCCGTCGCCGGTTCGCGCTTCGCCGGGCCCGACGCCGCCGAACGCGCCGTCGGCCTCCTCCGCGGCCTCGCGCTCCCCGTCGCCTCGTGGGAGGCGTCCGCCCTCCCAGCGCGCCTCGCCGAGCCGGAGCCCGACGCCCTCGACGTCCTCGCCGCCCGCGGCCTCCTCGTCTTCCGCCTCGCGGGGGAGAAGGAGCTGAAGGCCGCGCGGATGTCGCTCTTCTTCCGCGGAGAGGGGCGCTTCGTCCTCCCCGAGGCACCGGCCGGCCTCGACGCCCTCTCGGCCGACGCGCGTGCTCTTCTCGAGGCGCTCGGCCTCGGCGGCGCCTCGTTCCTCTCCGACCTCGGCGGAGCGCTCGGGAAGCGCCCGGAGGCGCTCGTCGCCCCGCTCCGCGAGCTCCTCCTCGCCGGGCTCGTCTCGGGCGACGGCTTCCACGGCCTCCGCGAGCTCCTCCGGGCGAAGCGCATCGCGCCGGCTCCCGCCGCGCCCCCGGCCCGGCTCGGAGCCGTCCCGTCGCGGCGCGAGCTGCGCGCCGCCGAGGCCCGCGTCGCCACGCGCCTCGGCTTCACGCCCCGCGGCCCGGCCACCGCCTCGCACGTCCTCTCCGGGCGCTGGGCGCTCCTCGGCGCCCCGTCCGTCCTCGGTCCCGAGCTGGCCCCCGGGGAGCGCTCCGAGGCGTGGGCGCGACTCCTCCTCGCCCGCTGGGGCGTCGTCTCGCGCGGCGTCGTCGAGGAGGCCGAGAGCGCCGTCCGCTGGAGCGACGTCGCCCCGGCCTTCGCGCGAATGGAGCTCCGCGGCGACGTGCGCCGCGGTGAGTTCGTCGAGGGGAGCGGCCCGCTCCAGTACGCGGAGCCCGACGTCGTCGAGGAGCTCCGGCGGATGCGGGAGGCGCGCGACGAGGAAGACCCGCGCGCCGAGCTGGCCGCGCTCGCGGGCGTCGACCCGGTGCTCGTCGGCGTCGAAGTCCCGCGCGACGGCTGGTGTGTCCTCTCGCGGGGCGTCCCGGTCGCGACGCTCTCGGGCGCCGGGGCGCTCGACCTCGGGGGCGAGCCGGCGCCCGACCGCGTCCTCCGCGCCGCGCTCGCCGAGCTCCAGGAGCTTCTGCGGCGCGGCCGCGACCCGCTCGGCCGACCCCGACGCCTCGTCGTTGCGACGGTCGCGTCGGGCGCCGCCCCGCGCCCCGCAGCCGGCTCGGCCGTAGCGCCGCTCCTCGAAGCGGCCGCCTTCACGCGCGACGGAACGGGCTACGCCTGGCGGGCGCTGTAGAGGGTCGACCCGCGCCGGAGGGCCGAGTGCCCGGCAACACGACGTCACTCGCCCCCCCGTGGAGACACGACGGGCGGGCCGAAGCCCGCCCGTCGTCCGAGGTCCGTCCTGGGCCGTCTTACAGCGCGAGCTTCGGCGCCGCGTCGAAGCGGGCCGAGACGACCGACCAGTCGATCGCCTTGAAGAACGCCTCGATGTAGTCGGGGCGCTTCAGGCCGTAGTCGAGCATGAAGGCGTGCTCGAAGACGTCCATGATCATCAGGAGCGTCCCGCCGGCCGGGTGGCCGCCGTCGTGCTCGCCGATCCACATGTTCATCAGCTGGCCGGAGACGGGGTCCTGGTAGAGCGCCGTCCAGCCGATGCCGCGCATCGCGCCGACCGCCCGGAAGTTCTTCTCCCACGCCTCGACCGACCCGAAGTCGGCCGCGAGCTTCTTCGCGAGCGCGGAGCCGCCGTCGAGCGCCGCGCCCCCGTTCTTCATGTTGCCGAAGTAGTACTCGTGGAGCCGCATGCCGTTCCACTCCCAGCCGAGGCGGCGCTTCATCTCGGCGAAGGCGGGGGTGGCGGCCTTCCCTTCGGCGGCGAGGGCGGCGAGCTCGTCGTTCACCTTGTTCGTGTTCGTGACGTAGCCCTGATAGAGCGTGAAGTGGTTCTTCATGAGGGCGTCGGAGAAGCCCGGGGTGCCGAGGAGGTGGTCGTAGCTCTTCGCCGTGTAGGCCATGGGTC
>JAKPXO010000380.1 GCA_029567505.1 Acidobacteriota bacterium | reverse complement strand
CGCCCGCGGCTTCATCCGCGCGGAGGTCGTCCCCGTCGAGGAGCTGCTCGACCTCGGCTCGCTCGCCGAGTGCCGGACGAAGGGGAAGCTGCGCCTGGAGGGGAAGGAGTACGTCGTCCGCGACGCCGACGTCGTCCACGTCCGCTTCAACGTCTGACGGGGCTCCGGCGCCGTCGCCGGACCCGGAGGCGCCTCAGCCCTTCGGCTCGGAGCCGGGCTCCCCTGCGGCCTCGCCGCCGGCGGGGGCCGGAGGCTCCTCGTCCTTCGCGGGGAGGCCGGCCGGAGGGGTCTCCGGCGGGGACTCGACGACGGGAACCGGGATCTCGTCGGTGGGAGTGAGGTCTTCGTCGTCGACCTTCGCGACCCGGAGCGAGACCGAGGTCTTCTCCCGGGACGTGTCGGCCTTTCTCGCCTCGCCGTTCCGCACCTCGACCGTGATGGCGGTGATGTTGTCCACGCCGCCGCGCTCGTTGGCGAGGTCGATCAGCCCGCGCACGATCTGCTCCAGCGAGCGCGCCGAGGAGAGAGCCTCGGTGATCTCCTCGTCCGAGACCATCCCCGTCAGGCCGTCGGAGCAGAGGAGGAAGCGGTCGCCGTCGCCGACCGGGATCTCGATGAGGTCGACGGCGACGTGCGCTCCCCCGCCGAGGGCGCGGGTGACGACGTTCTTGAGCGGGTGGCTCCGCGCCTCCTCCTCGGAGAGGATGCCCGCGTTGACCTGCTCCTGCACCCAGGAGTGGTCGTCGGTCAGGCGGCGCAGCTCCGAGTCGCGGTAGAGGTACGCCCGGCTGTCGCCGACGTGGACGAGCGTGGCCCGCTTCTCGTCGAACAGCGCGGCGACGACGGTCGTCCCCATCCCCTTCAGCTCGGGGCGGTTCACGACGGCGCGCATGACCTTCTCGTTCGCGCGCTCCACCGCGGTGGAGAGGCGGTTCCCGTCGACGGAGTAGCGGTTGTTGTACCCGAACGGCCACGTGTTGTCGTGGTCGTCCTCGGTACCGGCGATGAATTCCTGGATCGACTCGACCGTCAGGCGCGAGGCGACCTCGCCCGCGGCGTGCCCCCCCATGCCGTCGGCGACGACGAAGAGGCCGCGCTCGGCGTCGAGCAGGTAGGCGTCCTCGTTGTGCTTTCTCTTCCGGCCGACGTCGGTGAGACCGAATGCGGTGAGCGCCACGGCCGGATTCTAGCCCTTCCGCCCGAACAGCCCGCCGAGGAGTCCACGGTTCTCGGAGGACGGCTTGAGCTCTGCGGCGAGTCGCTGGACCTCCCCGTCCTCCGGGATCCGCCGGAGGGCCTCCTGCAGGTGACGCTCCGCCTTCGTCCGGAGGCCGACCTGGAGGTAGAGGCGGGCCGCCTCCCGGTGGACGGCGCCGTTTTCGCCGTCCAGGCGGAGGGCCCCCTCGACCGCCTCGACGCCCCTCCGCTCCTTGCCCGGGATGCGGCTGCAGACGAGGGCGAGGTAGTGGAGCGCCTTCGCGTCCTTGTTCCAGTGGTGGACCGAGAGGTCGAATTGCTGGAACGCCGTGGCCAGGTCCCCGTCGCGGTAGGCCTTGACCCCCTTGGCGAGGTAGACCTTCGCGATCGCCGCGGGGTCGAACGTGGACGCCCCCGCCCCCTTGTTGAGGTCGAAGTCGTGCGCCTTCCGGCGCTGCTCGTTCGTCAGGACGTTGACCGCTTCCGTCAGGAGCTGGAAGCGCGCCTCGGCGTCGGCCTTCTTCGCGGGGTCCGTGACGCGGTCCGGGTGCGCTTCCCGGGCGAGCGCGCGAAAGCGATTGCGAATGGCCTCGTCCGAAGCGTCGCGGCTCACCCCGAGGACATCGTAGTAGTTCGTCACGGCTTTCCTGTCAGCTCGCGCAGACCGGGCCCCCTTGCGCAGACGGTGGCGAAATTCTCACACGGTCCTCACGCCAAACTCAAGCGCCGCGTCGTCGCCCGGCAGCCGCCCGGTGGGGTCAGAGCTGGCGCCGCTGGCAGATCCGCTTCGCCGTCACGCGGACCACCTCGGGAACGTTCCGGTCGGTCGCGAGCGTCGTCTGGTCCCGCTGGGAAAGCCGCGGGACGAGTCCGATCGTCACGTCGATGGGCGAGCGGGGGTTCCTGACGATCGCCGACATGAGCGAGTACTTCTTCATCCACTCGCGCTTCTGGGCGATCGCCCGGAGGACGTCCTCCGAGACGCTCTTCATGTTCGCGATGACCTCGGCGTCGGCCTCGTTCGTCTTCGGCGACTTCAGGACGGCCGTGGAGACGAGCCGGTTCGTGTCGCGCACGAGGAAGAGCCGCTCCTCCCGATTCCCGCGGTAGGCGACCCGGATCTTCTCGGCCACGGTGAGGGAGCCAAGGCGGAAGAGCACGTCGCCCGACTCCTCCTCGGGCGCAGCCGCAGGCCGTTCCGGCTCGGCGACCTCCTCGGCGTCGGCGATCTCCTCGGCATCGGCGATCTCCTCCGCGTCGGCGATCTCTTCCGCCTCCTCGATCCGCTCCCCCCGCTCGCGCTCCTTCTTGAGGAAGAACTCCTCGAGGAACTCGTCCGCCCTCCGCCGGATGTCGGCCGAGAGGTCGGGGTTCTCGAAGAGGTTCTCGACGATCGCGGGCGTGGCGAGCAGGCGGGCCTGGTTCGTGACGAGGACGTCCTGGAGGTCGGGCGGTATGCGTCGGGCGAGCCAGACGAGCGTGGCGTCCGAGACCGCGCGGTGCTGGAGGACCCCCTCCAGGACGCGCCGCTCCTTCGACCGGTGCGCGATCGCGTCGAGCTGCTCCGCCCGGGCGCCCGGCGACCGGACGGCGCCGTGGAGCGATTCCAGGTCGAAGCCGCGAAACGTCTCCTCGCAGAGCGGGGCGAGCTCCGGATCACCGGACGCGAGGATGGAGCCGACGGCCCGGACGAGGTCGGCCGGCGCGAGGGGCACGAAGCCCCGGGCGGCGAACTCGAGGATGCGGCGGGGCGCCTGCCCGCTCTCGATCGCGGCGAGGAGGTCCAGCTCGGGAGCGTCCGCGGACATGCGGGAGTGAGCTTACGCCAGAGCGATCCGGTCAGCCGTCCCGCGACGCGTCGGCGCCCTCGCCGATCACGTAGTTCCGGACGACCTGTCCCGGCTGCCCGACCGCGCCGAGGGCGGCGCCGTCCACGTCAACGGTGACGCCGCCGGCGTTCCCGAGCGTCAGGACGAACGTCCGGCCCCCTTCGAACTGCCGCTTCGTCCCCTTCCGGAAGAGCTCCGCCGCGACGATCCGACCGTCGACGCTCACCTCCGTCCAGCAGTCGTCGCTGAACGTGAGCGTCAGGGTGCGCCCCGCGTCCGCGGACGCGCCCACGGAACGGGAAACGGCCGGATCGACGAGAGGCTGGTCGGACGAGAGCGGGACCGTGGCCGCGGCGATTGCCGGAGGAAGACCCAGGGCCTGCGGGACGGGCGTCGCGGCGTCCACGGGTGCCGCGATCCGCCCAGCCTCCTCCGCCGGGTCTCCGGCTCGGCCCTTCAGGAGCGCTGCCGCAAACGTCAGGACGGCGACCACCAGAGCGACTCCGACCCCGAGAGCCGTCGTGTTGATCGAGGCGTTCTTGCGCGGGCGCGAGAGACGGATCCGGTCGGAGGACGAGCTGAGCGTCGACGCGGCGCTTCGCTCCCTCTCCGCGGACCACTCCTCGTGAACGTGGTTGAACGCGGCGGCCGTCCGTTCGGCGTCGAGCCCGAGGTGTCGCGCCAGCGCGAGGACGAACCCTCGTGCGAAGACCCGCGCGGGAAGCTGCTCGAATCGTCCCGTCTCGAGCGCCTCGATCTGGCGGACCGAGACTTTCGTCACGTCCGCGAGCTGCTCGCGCGTGACGTCCCGGAGCTCGCGTTCCCTTCGCAGCTCCTCGCCGAATTCCTGGGGGGTCTCGACGGCCAACCGATAAACCTCCGGGGCAGAAGAGATTACATCTCGCGTCGCGGGGATGTCAAATTCCGCCGGACGACCCCGAGGAGCGCCCCGCCCGCC
>JAKPXO010000369.1 GCA_029567505.1 Acidobacteriota bacterium | reverse complement strand
CGCGCTCCTCGCCGCGGCCGTCGTCGTAGGCCTCGACGGCCGCGGCGAGGAGCGCGAGATCGGAAGAGAAGTTCTACCAGTCGGCCGCGCGCATGCGCCCGGAGATCCGGAAGGAGGTCGGGCGGACAATCGAGTTCCGTCACCGCGGTCTGAACTACAAGCTCCGCGCCTTCCGCCTCGACCGCCACGACTACCGCGTGGAGCTCGACGGGAGGAAGTGCGAGCTGCGGGTCGAGCCGCTCTCGCCCTACGAGAGGTGGCTCCACATCGGCGGCGTCCGCTACCGCGTCCTCTGCGTCGTCCAGGGACTGGAGCACCTCGTCGAGGTCGACGGCGTCCCTCACCGCTTCTCGCGGGACGACCTCGGCATCCTCCGCGCGCCGTCGCCGGCCGTCGTCGTCAGCCTCGGCGTCTCGGCGGGAGCCCGCGTCTCGCGCGGGCAGCGGATCGCCACGCTCGAGGCGATGAAGATGGAGATGCCGATCCCGGCTCCGTTCGACGGAGTCGTCCGAAGCGTCTTCGTCGTCCCGAACGTCCAGGTCGGCCCCGGCACCCCTCTCGTCCAGCTCGACCCGGCCGCGCCGGCCGACGCGGCCGCGCCCGCGGCGTCCCGCATCGCCCTTCCGAACGGACCGGCCGCGCCCGTCGCCGTGCGGCCGCTCGCCATCCTCGACGAGATCCGCCGGCTCGTCCTCGGCTTCGACGTGGACCCGGCCGACGCGCGGAGGATGACGCGCGAGTACGTGGACGCCTGTCCCGCCCTGGCCTCCGACCCGGAGTGCCTCGAGGCGGAGGAGCGGATCCTTCGCCTCTTCGCGGACGTCTCCGGGCTCTTCCGGCGCCAGACCGCCTCCGAGGATCCCGACGCCGAGGGCGTCGTCTCGACGGGCGAGTACCTCCTCACGTATCTCCGGACCTACGACACGCAGACCCCCGACCTGCCGCCCCGATTCGTCGACCGGCTCTCCCGGGCCGCGGCGCACTACGGCGTGGAAGGGACGCGGAAGGTCCCCGCGCTGCGCGAGGCGCTCCTCTGGATCTGGAAGTCCCGCCAGCGGGCCGAGCACCAGGTCGAGCCGCTGATGGCGATCCTCGAACGCCGCCTCGCCGCGGCCTCGTCTGGGGCGGTCGGCGGATCGCCGGAGCTCCGTTCGCTCCTCGACCGTCTCGTCTCCGTGACCGAGGGACGCTGGCCCGCGCTCGGCGACGTGGCGCGCGACCTGCGCTACCGCGTCTTCGACCAGCCGGCCTTCGAGGCGGCGCGCCGCGCGGTCTACACCGAGATGGAGCGCGTCTTCGACCGTCTCGCCGCGGACCCCTCCTCGCCCGAGCGCGAGGACGGCGTCCGCCGGCTCGTGGAGTGCCCGCAACCGCTCCAGAGCCTCTACATGAGCCGCTTCGAGGGGGCCTCGCCGGCCGTCCAGGGGCTCATGCTCGAGGTCCTGACCCGCCGCTACTACCGGATCCGAACGCTCGAGGGCTTCCGCGAGGTCTCCTTCGGGGGCAGGGCCGGAGCCCTCGCCGAGTACGCGTTCGAAGGGGTCCGCCACCTCGTCGTCACGACGTGGTGTCCCGACGACGAGCTCGACGCCGCCCTGCGCGACGTCGCCGCCTACCTCGCGGAGCACCCGTCGGAGCACGACGTCCTCGTCGACGTCTATTCCTGGCGCCCCGGCCCGCTCGGCGAGCCCGACGCGAAGGCCGCCGAGGTCAAGCGCGTGGCCGACGCGGCCGGCCTCGGCCCGCGCGTCGTCCGGGTCGTCCTCGCCCTCTCGGCGGCCGGCGCCGGCCTCGGAATGGGCGGGATGCAGCACTTCACGCTCCGGCCCGGCGACGGCGGCTTCGTCGAAGAGAAGCTCTACCGGGCGATGCACCCGATGATCGGCAAGCGCCTCGACCTCTGGCGTCTCGAGGGCTTCGACATCGAGCGCCTCCCCTCGGCGGAGGACGTTTACCTCTTCAAGGGCGTCGCCCGCGAGAACCCGAAGGACGAGCGCCTCTTCGCCCTCGTCGAGGTGCGCGACCTGACGCCCGCCTTCGACGCGCAGGGGCGCTTCGTCGGCCTGCCCCAGATGGAGCGGATGCTCCTCGAGGCGTTCGAGGCGATCCGGCACGTCCAGGCCCATCGCCGGCCCGAGGACCGCCTCCAGTGGAACCGGGTCTTCGTCTACGTCTGGCCGCCGTTCACCTACGGCGCCACCGTCGTCCGGGCCTTCGCCAAGCACCTCGCCCCGGCGGCCGAGGGGCTCGGCATGGAGAAGGTCGCCATCCAGGCGCGCATCCCCGACCCGGCGGTCCCCGGCGGCCTCAAGGAGGTCGTCTTCTCCGTCTCGCAGCCGGGCCGGACCGGGATCACGGTCTCCGTCACGCCGCCCAGCCGCAAGCCGCTCCGGACCCTCTCCGAGTACGAGCAGAAGGTCGTCCGCCTCCGCCAGCGCGGGCTGACTTACCCTTACGAGATCCTCCGGATGCTCACGCCTCCGAAGGACGACGCCCACGCCGACTTCCCGCCGGGCGACTTCGTCGAGCACGACCTCGACGAGGAGGGCGCCCTCGTCCCGGTGAGCCGGCCGCCCGGGAAGAACCGGGCCAACATCGTCGCCGGCCTCCTGACGAGCTACACGGCGAAGGTCCCGGAGGGGATGACGCGCGTCGTCCTCCTCGGCGACCCGATGGGGGCGATGGGGTCCCTCGCCGAGCCGGAGTGCCGCCGCATCCTCGCCGGCCTCGACCTTGCCGAGAAGATGGGCGTTCCCCTCGAGTGGTACGCCCTCTCGGCCGGCGCGAAGATCGCCATGGACTCGGGAACCGAGAACATGGACTGGATCTCCCGTGTCCTCCGCCGCCTCATCACGTTCACGCAGGCGGGGGGCGAGGTGAACGTCGTCGTCTGCGGCATCAACGTCGGCGCCCAGCCGTACTGGAACGCCGAGGCGACGATGCTCATGCACACGCGCGGCATCCTCGTCATGACGAAGGACGGCGCGATGGTCCTCACCGGCAAGACGGCGCTCGACTACTCCGGCTCCGTCTCGGCCGAGGACAACCAGGGGATCGGCGGGTACGAGCACATCATGGGGCCAAACGGGCAGGCCCAGTACTTTGCCCGCGACGTCGGCGAGGCCTGCCGGATCCTCTTCCGGCACTACGACCACGCCTACGTGCTGCCCGGCGAGCGCTTCCCGCGCCGCGCGCCAACCTCCGACCCAATCGGCCGCGACGTGCGCGAGTACCCGCACGGGAACATCCAGGGCACGGGGTTCGCCACGGTCGGCGACGTCTTCTCCGACGAGAAGAACCCGGGGCGGAAGAAGCCGTTCGACATCCGCCGGGTCCTGCGGGCGGTGAGCGACCAGGACCACGAGCCGCTCGAGCGGTGGGCGCACCTGCGCGACGGGGAGAACGCCGTCACTTGGGACGCGCACGTCGGCGGCTACCCGGTGGCGCTGCTCGGGTTCGAGTCGAGGCCGGTTCCGCGGGTCGGGATCGTGCCGCCCGACGGCCCCCAGCAGTTCACCTCGGGCACGCTGTTCCCGGTGGCGTCGCGCAAGGTGGCGCGGTTCATCAACGCGGCAAGCGGCGTCCGGCCGCTCGTGATCCTGGCGAACCTGTCGGGCTTCGACGGGTCGCCCGAGTCGATGCGGCGGCGGCAGCTCGAGTTCGGCGCCGAGATCGGGCGCGCGGTCGTGAACTTCAAGGGCCCGGTCGTCTTCGTCGTGATTTCGCGCTACCACGGCGGCGCCTTCGTCGTGTTCTCGAAGGCGCTCAACGAGAACATGGAGGTGGTGGCGCTCGAGGGCACCTACGCGTCGGTGATCGGCGGGGCGCCGGCGGCCGCGGTGGTCTTCTCGCGCGAGGTGGACGCCCGGACGCGGAAGGACCCGCGCGTCGCCGCGCTGCAGCGCGAGCTCGAGGCGGCCACCGACCCGGCGAAGGCCGCCGCTCTGCGTGCCCGGCTGTTCGAGCTCTCTCGCACCGTCCGGTCCGAGAAGCTGGGCGAGGTAGCCGAGCAGTTCGACGCGATCCACAGCGTCCACCGGGCGCTGGAGGTTGGTTCGCTCGATCGCATCATCAGGCCGGCCGACCTGCGGCCGTACGTCGTTGAGGCGATCGAGCGAGGGATGGCGCGCGAGCTGCAGCGCGTGGGGGCGTGGAACCGCGCGTAGCGGCGCCGCCTCGCAGGGGCGACCACGCCGAAGCTGAAGCGGAGGTGTGCTCGTCCCTGCGGCGCGGTGACATCCTTACGGTTCCGACAGCCTGGGGACGACTCCCAGGTTGTGGAAGATGAACGCGTAGATGTCGGCGGCCGTCTCGATCGCCTTCTTCGTGCTGCTCGCCCCGTGGCCCGACTTGGTCTCGATCCGGATCAGCACCGGGTTCTCCCGGCTCGCCTTCTCCTGCAGCGTCGCCGCGTACTTGAACGAGTGAGCCGGCACGACACGGTCGTCGTGATCGGCCGTCGTGACGAGCGTGGCCGGGTACTTCGCCGCCTTGATGTTGTGCAGCGGCGAGTACGCGAGGAGCGCCTTGAACTCATCCGGGTTGTCGCTCGATCCGTAGTCGGCGATCCAGTTCCAGCCGATCGTGAACTTGTGGAAGCGGAGCATGTCCATCACGCCGACCTGCGGGATGGCCACGCGGAACAGCTCCGGCCGCTGGTTCATGACGGCGCCGACCAGCAGGCCGCCGTTCGACCCGCCCTGGATGGCCAGCTTCGCGGGCGCCGTGTACTTGTTCGCGATCAGCCACTCGGCAGCGGCGATGAAGTCGTCGAACACGTTCTGCTTCTTCAGCTTGGTTCCGGCCTCGTGCCAGCGCTCGCCGTACTCGCCGCCGCCGCGGAGGTTCGCCGAGGCGTAGACGACCCCCTGTTCGAGCAGCGCCAGGCGCAGCGGGCTGAACGAGGGCGCCTGCACGACGTTGAAGCCGCCGTACCCGTAGAGGAGCGTCGGGTTGGCCCCGTTCAGCTCGAGGCCACGCTTGTGGACGAGGAACATCGGGATGCGCGTCCCGTCCTTGCTGGTGTAGAAGACCTGCCTGGTCTCGAAGGCCGACGGGTCGTAACCGGGGACCCTCGGCGCCCGGAACAGCTCGCTCTTCCGGGTAGCGATGTCGTACCGGTAAATGGTGGGCGGCGTGTCGAACGACGTGTAGGTGTAGAAGACGAACGTGTCGTCGCGCTGGCCGGCGAAGCCCCCGCAGGTGCCCAGGCCGGGAAGCGCGACCTCGCCCTCGAGCGTCCCGTCGAGGGCGTGCACCGAAACGCGCGTGGCGACGTCCTTCAGGTAGCCCGCGAACAGCTTCCCGCCGGCCGTCGTGGCCATCTGGAGCGGCTCCGGCTTCTCCGGGAGGATCGTCTTCCAGTTCGCCTCGGCCGGGTTCTTGGGATCCATCAGGACCACCCGGCCGTTGGGCGCCGCGCGATCG
>JAKPXO010000520.1 GCA_029567505.1 Acidobacteriota bacterium | reverse complement strand
ACGTAGTCGGCGCCCGCCTTCATCGAGAGCTCGCAGGCGCGGACCTTCTCCTCGTCGGTGAGGAGGGACGTCTCGAGGATGACCTTCGAGAGCGCCCGCCCGTCCTTGCACGCCTCGACGACGCCGCGGATGTCGCGGAGGACGAGCGCGTCGTCCTTCCCCTTCAGGGCGCCGACGTTGACGACCATGTCGACCTCCTGCGCCCCCTCGCGGATCGCCTTCCGCGCCTCGAGGAGCTTGATCTGCGGGTCCTGCGCCCCGAGCGGGAAGCCGACGACGCAGCAGACCTTCACGGAAGAGCCCTTGAGGAGCCCCTTGACAAGCGGGACGAAGACGGGGTTCACGCAGACGGAGAAGAAGCCGTGCTGGCGCGCCTCGACGCAGAGCTTCTCGACGTCCGAGGCCATGGCGTCGGGCTTCAGCAGCGTGTGGTCGATCAGCTTCGCGACCTGCTCGGGCGTCAGGGCCGGCGCAGCGGAGGGCGCGACGCCCCCCTTCCCGAGCATCTCCTTCACCTTCGCGGCGATCCGTTCGATGTCCTCCGCGGACAGGTCCGTCATCCCTCTCTCCTTCTCCATCTCGCGGATCATCGCGACGCGCTTCAGGTGCCGCTCGGCCGTGCACGCCGTCGCGAGGAAGACGTCGACGATCCGCTTCGCCGCCGCCTCGTCGACGTGCCCCGCGCCGAGGGCGAGGAGGCTCGCGTCGTTGTGCTCCCGGGCGTTCTTCGCGAGCGCCTCGGTGTTGCACGTGGCGGCGAGGACCCCCGGGACCTTGTTCGCCGCCATCGCCGAGCCGATCCCGGCCCCGTCGACGACGACGCCGAAGTCGGCCTCCCCCTGAGCGACCCGGAGCGCGGCGGCGCGGGCGAAGACCGGGTAGTCGACCGGCTCCTTCCCGCTCGTCCCGAGGTCGGCGACGTCGTGGCCCGCCGACTTCAGGTGCTCCTTCAGCCGCTCCTTGAGGTCGAAGCCGCCGTGGTCGGCGGCGAGGGCGATCCGGAGCCGCGACATGGAAGGGGGATTCTACGCGGAGCGGGCGCGATCGGACCCGCCGGGATCGACCATCCCGTGCCCGCGGCTGCCCGAAAAGGGAAACGCCCCCGGGCGCAGGGCACGGGGGCGTTCGACGGGGCGCCGTCGGCGCCGTGCTTTCGAAGGCCTCAGACCTTGGACCAGTCGACCTTGCCGTCGGCGCCCGTCGCGCCCTTGACCTTCTTGCCGAGGTCGTTCAGGTCGTGCTTGTCCTTCTTCGGCATCTTGTCGGTGTGGCACGAGGCGCAGTTGGCCTTCGGGTCCTTCGCCTTGTACTCCTTCTGGAGCTGCATGGTGGCGAGGGCGGAGCTGCCGAGGGCGAGCGCGGCGATCGTGGCGACGACGGCGGTGGTGGTCTTCTTCATTCTTCTTCCTCCTGCTGCGAGTCTCGACGAACGGGGGATGCTAGCGTAAATCGGCCTCGCCGAAGGCTGTTTCGCAAGAGCCGTTCCACCGGCTTCGGGTCAATCCGTCATCGCGGACGGACGATCTTCCGGGGACAAATGCTGAGATCGAATCTCCAAAACAGGCTACTCGTAGCGGAGCGCGTCCGCCGGGGCGAGGCGAGCCGCGCGGCGGGCCGGGAAGGCCGCGGCGAGGAGGACGAGGAGGAGGCCGGTCGCCGCGATCACGAGGACGTCGCGCGGCTCGGGCCGGAACGGCATCCAGGAAACGTAGTAGACCCGCGCGATTTCCGCCGGGAAGCGGACGGCCCGCGTGGCGGTCAGGAGCGCGCAGATCGCGACGCCCGCGACCGCACCGAGGAGGACGCCGGCGCCGCCGACCGCGAGGCCCGCGAGCCGGAACGTCCGCGCCACGGCGCGCGGCCCGGCGCCGATCGCGGCGAGGACGCCGATTTCGCGGGTCTTCTGCGCCACGAGGACGACGACCGAGGAGACGACAGTCCCGGCCGCGACGGCGACGATGAGCGCGAGCGCGACGAAGAGAAGCGTCTGCTGGACGAGGAGGGCGCGGAAGAGGTCGCCGTTCAGCGCCCGCCAGTCGAGGACGGTCGCCGCCGGAAGCGCCGCGCGCGCCGCCTCGACGACCGCGTCCGGGCTCGAGGGGTCGACGAGCTTCAGCTCCCAGACGCCGCTCCGGGCGTCGGGCGGGGCGAAGCGGTCGAACGCCCCGATCGGGACGACCGCCCACCCTTCGTCCACCTCCGTGAAGCCCGTCGTGACGATCCCGGCGACGACGAGCGCGGTCCGGCGCGGCGGCGCGACACCCCGGGCCAGGGACAGGGACGCCGTCTCCAGGACGAGAGGGCTCCCCGTCGCGGCGCCGAGTCGCGCGGCGAGACCCGAGCCGAGGAGGACGGGGACCCGTTCCCCGCGAACGGGCGCGACCATCCGCGCGGCGAGCTCCGGGTCCCTCCCGAGGAGCCGCGTCGTGGAGAGGCCGGACGGGACGTCGAGCCCCTTGACGACGGCGTCGACGCCGGCCGGGACCTTCGGTCCGAGGAGGAGCCCCGGCGCGAAGGCGGTCTTCGCGACCGCGGCGACGCCCGGAAGGCCCGCGAGCGTCGTCCGCACCGCCACCTCGTCCACGTCGACGCCCGGCAGGACGAGGACCTCGGCGTTCGTCCCGGCGAGCTTCTCGAAGAGCTCGCTCCGGTAGCCCGACATCAGCCCCATCGCGACGACGAGCGCCGCGGTCCCGAGCGCGACGCCGCCGAGGGCGAGTGACGAGACCGTGCCGAGGAGGCTGCCGCGCCGCCCCGAGAGGAACCGCCGGGCGAGGAACAAGGAGACGTTCAACGGGCCGCGAGGAGCCGCGCGAGCTCGTCGAACAGCGCGCCGGAATCGTGCGGCCCCGGGGCCGACTCGGGGTGGTACTGGACGGCGAAGACGGGGCGGTCCGCGAGGCGGAATCCCTCGCACGTGCCGTCGTTCAGGTTCACGTGGGTCTGCTCCAGACCGTGCGGAAGAGAAGCGGAGTCGACCGCGAAGCCGTGGTTCTGCGAGGTGATCGAGACCGCCCCCGTGGTCAGGTCCTTGACGGGGTGGTTCACGCCGCGGTGCCCGAACTTCAGCTTGAAGGTCGTCGCGCCGAGGGCCAGGCCGAGGAGCTGGTGGCCGAGGCAGATGCCGAAGAGCGGCTTGCCGGTCGCGATCAGGGAGCGGATCGTCGCGACGCATTCCGGGAGCGCCGCCGGGTCCCCGGGGCCGTTCGAGAGGAAGTAGCCGTCGAAGCCGAGGAGGCTCCCGGCCGGCGTCGCCGCCGGGAAGACGGTGACGTCGAGGCCGCGCGCGGCGAGGTGGCGGAGGATGTTCCTCTTGACGCCGTAGTCGATCGCGGCGACGCGCGGACGCCCCTCGGCATGGGCGCCGAAGGCGTACGGCACGCGCGTGCCGACTTCGAGCGCGAGCGCGGCGCCGGTCATCGGCGGCTGCTCGCGGACGGCGGCGAGGAGCGCCGCGCGCGCCTCCCCCTCCGGGTGCTCCGTGGAGACGGCGCCCCGCATCGCTCCGAGCGAGCGCAGGTGCCGGACGAGGGCGCGCGTGTCGAGCCCCTCGATGCCGACCGTGCCGGACTCCCGCAGCGCCTCGCCGAGGCTCTTCTTCCCGCGCGGGTTCGAGAAGCGCTCCGGGACGTGCCGCGCCGCGAAGGCGGCGACCTGGATCCGGTCGGACTCCGCGTCGGCGCCGGTGACGCCGTAGTTGCCGACGTGCGAGGCCGTCATGACGACGATCTGCCCGCGGTAGGAAGGGTCGGTCAGCGTCTCCTCGTACCCGGCCATCGCCGTGTTGAAGACGACCTCGCCGAAGGCCGTCCCCTCCGCCCCGAAGCCCTCTCCCTCGAAGGCGCGCCCGTCCTCGAGGAGGAGGACGGCGGGGCGGCCTCTCACAGCGTCCGACCCACCGCGGCGGCAATCGGCGCGAGCCGGGCCATCAGCGCGGAGAACATCGGGGGCGTGAGCGCCTGGGGCCCGTCCGAAAGGGCCAGCTCCGGCTGGTGGTGGACCTCGATCGCGACGCCGTCGGCCCCCGCGGCGATGGAGGCGAGCGACATCGGCCCGACCTTGTCGCGCCGCCCCGTGCCGTGGGACGGGTCGACGAGGATCGGGAGGTGGGAGAGGCGCTCGACCGCCGGGACGACGGACAGGTCGAGCGTGTTCCGCGTGTAGTCGCTGAACGTGCGGACGCCTCGCTCGCAGAGGACGACGTTCGGGTTCCCCTCGGCGAGGACGTACTCGGCGGCGAGGAGGAACTCCTCGAGCGTCGCCGACATGCCGCGCTTGAGGAGGACCGGCTTGCCGATCCGCCCCGCGGCCTTCAGGAGCTCGAAGTTCTGCATGTTCCGGGCGCCGATCTGGAGGCAGTCGGCGTACTTCGCGACGACGTCGATCGAGGAGGTGTCGAGCGCCTCGGTGACGACGGGGAGACCCGTCTCCTTTCGTGCGGCCGCCAGGATCTTCAGCCCCTCCTCCCCGAGCCCCTGGAACGAGTAGGGAGACGTCCGAGGCTTGTAGGCCCCTCCCCGGAGGAGGTGCGCCCCGCGCGCCTTGACCTCCTTCGCGATCGTGACCGTCTGCTCGAGCGTCTCCACGGCGCAGGGCCCCGCGATGATCGCGAGGCGGGTCCCGCCAACGGGGACGCCGCCGATCGAGACGACGGTGTCTTCGGGGTGGAACTCCCGCGACACGAGCTTGTACGGGTGCGAGACCTTGATGACCTCGAGGACCCCGGGAAGGTTCTCGAAGGCGGTCGGCTCGACCGTCCCCCGGTTCCCCGTGATCCCGACCGCGGTCCGCTGCTCTCCCGGGATGGGGTGAGCCTTCAGGCCCATCCGCTCGGCGGCCTCGACCACCCGGCCCACGTCGGCCGTGGTGGCGCTCCTGTCCATGACGATCAGCACGACGTCTCGTCCTCCGGAACCGCTGTTTATACTTCATCGTGGCGAGCCGGGCCTTCTCCGGCCGCCGAGGAGGCACCCATGGCGATCCGGCGCACGCTCTCCCTCGCGGGTCTCGCGCTCGCGGGCGCGTTCCTCCTGGCGCTCGAGGCGCCGGCCTACCTCATCATCCTCAAGGACGGGACCCGGATCGAGGCGGCGGCCAAGCCCGTCATGTCGGGACGGAACTACATCTTCCACGACAAGCTCGGGGCCCAGAAGATGATCGCCGTCGCGGAGGTCGACCCCGCGAAGACCGAGGCCGCGAACAAGGAGAACTACCGCGACGCCTACATCCTGGGCGATCCCGAGCCGATGAAGAGGGAGACGGACACGAGCGCCAAGGCGCCGTCCCTCTCCGAGTACATCCGGCAGAACCGCAAGTCGCAGATCGAGGCCCCTCCGGTCTCCGCACCCGTCGTCCCGGGAGAGGCCGCCTCCTCGCCTCGCGGGACCTCCCGGTCCGAGGCCGCAGCGGCGCCGGCGACCGTCCTCGACCCGATCGTCCAGGATTCGTTCCTTCGGGCGTACCAGACGGCCGCGGTCCGGGGAACGCGCCTCACGCCGCTCGCCGGAGGGGCGCTCCGCGTCCAGGCCGTGACCGACACCGAGACGGTCGTCTTCGGCGCCCTCGTCGGGACCGCCCGGGGGCTGAAGGAGTCGCGCACGGCCGGCCGGCTCGTCGAGAAGGTCGAGCTCTACATGACGACGAGCGCGGGAGAGAACGCCGGGAAATTCGTCATCCTCCCCGAGGACGCCGAGGCGCTTCTGAACGGGACCGTCCCGCCGGCGAAGTTCTTCGTCGCTCACGTCGAGCTCTGAGGCCGGCGTGCCCCGCGCGTTCCGCGAACCGAGCCCGTCCCCGGCGGCGGGCGCCTGAGGCCGATTTGGACCCCGGGACCCTCGTTCTCGTCCACCTCCACTCGCCGAAGGAGAAGTACTGGGGGGCGCTTCGCGCGCTCTCCCCGGCGGGCGTGACGGTCCGCGGGATCGACGTGGCGCTCTTCGACGACTGGGCGCGGCAGTTCCTCGCCGGAGGCGAGCCCGAGCTGGGCGTCACGACCCTCTTCTTCCCGCTTCACCGCGTCGAGAAGATGTTCGAGGACTCCCGCGTCGGGACGGTCGCCGCCTACCACGAACGCTTCCTCGAGATGGTCGGGCGGGACGTCCGTGACGTCCTCCGCCTCGATTCCTCGCGGCCCGACGGGCCGCTCCAGTGAGCAAGGAGGACCCGTGACCGAGCTCGTTTGGCAGCTCCGGAAGGGCCCCGAAGGAGCGCCCTACGCCTTCGCGGCCTTCAGCAAGGCCGAAAAGCGGACGATCTTCTTCGACGGGGCCGAGCCGCTGCGCGCGTTCCTGATCAAGCACGGCGCCGCCGCCCAGGACGCGATCGCGCTCGTGGCGCGCGTCGAGGGGGGCGAGACGGTCTCGGTGACGCTGCCGAAGTAGGCCGGCGGGGGCCCGCAGGGCAGAATCCGGCATGGCCATCCTCCCGGCGCGCGTCCTCGTCCTCGCCCTCGTCCTCCTCGTTCTCCCGTTCTCTCTCCGCGGGGACGAGCCGGCGGCCGCGCCCGCGGGAGCCTTCCGGACGGTCGACGACCTGTCCGTCCCGGACTCGAGCCGGCCGGTCCGCGACCTCGTCCTTTCCTTCGGGGCGGCCACGGTCCGGCTCCCGGAGGGGCGCGCCACCGTCGTCACCGATCCCGACGGCGCACCGGCGGGCCTCTTCCTCTCGGGGAAGGGGACGTTCACCTGGATCTCGCGCGACCCGCGCGAGGCCCCCGCCGTCCGGTGGACACTCTCGAAGAACACCCGGCTGAGCCCCACCGCGACCGAGGCCGGCCTGGCCGTCACGGACTCGTTCGAGTCGCTCCTCTGGCTCGCGCCCGCGGAGACTCTCCCCGAGCTCGCCTCCCCCGCCACCGAGCCGTCCCTCGCCCCCGCCTTCCGAAAGCACCGGGACCGCACCGCGAGGGTGAAGGAGCCGCCGTTCGCTCATCTCCGGGCCGCGCAGCGTCGGGACGCTCCCGACGCACGCGTCGTCCGCGTCGAGACGACCGGCGGCAAAGAGGACCTCGCCTTCCTTCACGACCCGTTCGAGTCGGGCCGCGAGCGGCTCACCGCGAGCGGACGGTTCCAGGTACGGGTGAGCCGCGGCGACGACCGGAGCTACGCGATCCTCCTCGCCGAGCAGCCGATCCGGGGCGACCTGTTCGACCCGCCTTCGCCCCGGGTCGTCCTGACGCACGTCGAGCTCAAGCTGACCGCCTCGAGCGGCTCCGACGTCTCGATCTCCGCGACGGAGACGTTCGAGGCCAGAAGGGGCGCCGTCGGGACCCTCCTCCTCGACCTCGTCGACACGGCCGAATCGCAGACCGGCGCGACCCTCCAGCAGACGGCGCTCTTCGGCGACGTTCGGCGCGGCAGCAACCGGATCCGCGAGCGACCCGTGACCGTGAGGGGCGTCTTCGACGAGGCCGGGAACGCCCTTGAGTTCGACCACCGGAGCGACCAGCTCGCCGTCGCGCTCCGCGAGCCGATCGCCGAGGGGACGAGCGCCCGGGTCCGCGTCGAGATCGAGGGGGGCCTCCTCGTCCGGCCGCTCGGGAACAACTACTGGTTCCTCGGCCTCGCGCCCTGGTTCCCCGCACCGCCCCTGTCCGGACGGGCCTTCTCGGCGCGGATCACGATGAGCGTTCCGAAGCCGTTCCACCCGATCGCCCCCGGCGTCACGCTCCGCCGCGTGGAGGACGGGGAGCGGAACGTCCTCGAGACGAGCCTCGACGGGCCGGCGCAGAACCTCGCCGTCCTCGCTGGCGCGTACTCCCTCGAAGAGGAGTCGAAAGACGGCCGGACCCTTCGCGTCGCCTCCTATGGCGGCCGGAACCGGACCGCGTCGCGCAGCCTCCTCGACCTCGGCTTCGCGACGGCCTCCTTCTTCGAGATCTTCCTCGGGAAGATGCCGGTCCGCGAGCTCACCGTCGTCGAGATGGCCGTCTGGGCCCAGGGGCAGGCCCCCGCGGGTCTCCTCCTGATCGGCACGGAGGCCTTCAACCCGATGGGGACGGGGCGCTACCGCCGCGCCGCCGCGGGCGTGAACGAGCGGTTTGCGCACGAGCTCTCCCACCAGTGGTGGGGGAACGGCGTCGGCCTGCCCGACCTCTCCGAGCAGTGGCTCTCCGAGTCGTTCGCCGAGTACTGCTCCGCCTTCTTCATCCGGCAGGCGGCCGGCAACGAGGCATACGACCTCTACCTGACCCGCTGGCGCTCGCGCGCCGCGCAGACGAAGGAGACGGTCCCGCTTCTCCTCGCCCACCGCCTCCGGGCGAAGAACGACCAGGTCCAGGCCGACAGCATCCGGACCTGGCTCCTCTACGACCGGGGACCTCTCGTCCTGGCGGCAATTCACCGGGAGATCGGAGACGAGGCCTTCCTGACGTTCCTCTCCTCCGTCCAGTCGACGCTGGGCGGAAAGCTCGGCACGACGAAGCGGGTCGAGGAGGTCCTCGAGGCGGTCACCCGGAAGGACTGGACTCCGTTCTTCGACCGCTACGTCCGCGGCACCGAGATCCCGACGGTCCCCTGAATGCGCCGGCCCGGGCGAGCGCTCCGCGCGCTCGTCCGGGAGGCGCTCCGGCCGGGGTCAGTGCCCGGGCGCCGGCTGGGAGAGCTCGAGGAGGACGCCCCCGGTCGAGGCCGGGTGGACGAACGCCACGAGGCAGCCGTGGGCTCCGGGGACCGGCGTCTCGTTGATGAGCCGGATGCCGGCGGCCTTCAGCTTCTCGAGAGTCGCCGCGACGTCGGGGACCTCGAGGCAGAGGTGGTGGATGCCCGGTCCCTTCTTCTCGAGGAACTTCGCGATCGGGCTCTCGGGCGAGGTCGGCTCGAGGAGCTCGAGGCTCGACTCCCCGACGGGACGGAACGAGGTGATCACCTTCTGGGAGGCCACCTCCTCCCGGTGCTTCTCCGTGAGCCCGAGCAGGTCCCAGATCGCGCCGCCGCCGTCGACGGACGAGACGGCGAGGCCGAGGTGCGAGATCTTCATCTTTCCTCCGGAGGGCGCGTTGCGAGCGCCGTTCTTCCGCAACGTCTCGAGGAGGGCCTCGGCGGCGCGGAAGGGGTCTTCGCTCCTCGCCTCGACCCGCCCCGCCCAGGAGGCGAGGGAGGCGTCGCTCCCGGCGAGACCGTGGAGCTCCTCGAGGAGACGATTGCGGACGATGGACTCGATGCGGCGGACGGTCCGGTCCCGTCGGCGCGACGCGCCGGCCGGTCCGCTGAGGAACTCCTTGTGGCTCGCGAGCGCGGCCCGGAGCTGGGCGACCCCTTCGCCCGTCCGGGCGACGGTCTTCAGGACGGGGGGCAGGAACGCGCCGTGCTCCCCCATCTCGAGCATCTGGAGCACTTCGTGGACGGTGCGGTCGGCCCCCTCGCGGTCGGCCTTGTTGACCACGAAGACGTCGGCGACCTCCATCAGGCCTGCCTTGATCGCCTGGATGTCGTCGCCCATTCCCGGGGTCAGGAGGACGACGCAGGTCTCGGCGAGGCGGAAGACCTCGACCTCGTCCTGGCCGACGCCGACCGTCTCGACGAGGACGTCGTCGAACCCGGCGGCGTCGAAGACGTCGACGGCGTCGGCCGTGGCCCGGGCGAGGCCCCCGAGGTGACCGCGCGTCGCCATCGACCGGATCATCACGCCCGGGTCGGTGTAGAGGTCCTGCATCCGGATCCGGTCGCCGAGGATCGCGCCTCCCGTGAACGGCGAGGAGGGGTCGACGGCGACGATCCCGACCTTCCGCCCCTCGGCGCGCGATGCCTTCGCGAGCGCGGCCGTCAGCGTCGACTTGCCGGCGCCGGGTGCGCCCGTCAGGCCGACGACCCGGGCACGCCCCGTCCGGGGCCAGAGGTGGGCGAGGAGTTCCGGGAATCGCGGGTCCGAGGTCTCGGCCCAGGTGATGGCCCGGGCGATGGCCGGCGGGGTCCCCGCGAGGACGCGCTCGGCGAGCTCGCGAACGGGAATCATGGCCGACAGAGTCTAAGGGACGCCCGGTACAATGCCCGTTCCGTGCCAACCAACCCCAGGGACGCGCGCGCGGTCGATCCGCTCGTCGGCGTCCTGACCGAGATCGCCCGAACCGTGACGGAAACGCTGTCGCTTCCGGAGGTCTTCGCCCGCGTCGCCGGCGCCGCGCGCCGCGTCCTGCCGTTCGACGCCGCCGGCGTCGTCCGGCTCGTCGAAGGCCCCGCCCTCCTCTCGTGGGGCCTCTCGACGCCGGGCGACGTCGAAGGGGGCCGCCGCTACGGCCGGAAAGACCTCTCCGACGTTCTCTGGCCCGGGGCCTCGTCGCCGCGGAGGATCGACGACGTCGCCGCCCTCTTCGACGCGACGCGCCAGGGGGACCGCGAGCTCCTCGAGGCGGGAATGCGCTCGATGCTCGTCGCGACGATCGTCCGCGGCGACGTGCCGCTCGGGGACCTCTGGTTCGCCTCGCGCGCGACAGGTGGGTTCGGGCCCGCCGACGAGCCGACGGCCCAGGCGATCGCCGACATCCTCTCGGCCACGCTCGAGCACGAGCGGCTCGCCGAGGAGGAGCGGCGGCGGGTCCGGCGGCACCGGGAGCTCGACGCCCTCGCCCCCGCCCTCGCGAGGGCGCTCGACGTCCGCGAGGTCTTCGACCAGGTCTCGGCGATCGCGCGCGAGGTCCTCCCGCACGACCGGATGACGCTCGGGCTCCTGTCGGAGGACCGGACGGAGAACCGGATGTGGGCCGTCTCCGGGGACCGCGACTGGGTCCCCGACACCTACCCGATCCCGGACTCGGAACGCGCGCAGATGGTGGCCGACTACCAGATCGTCTGCGACGCGGAGGCCGACCTCCCGGCCGACTCCTCCCGCAGGGCGATCCTCCTCGCGGCCGGGCTCCGGTCGAGCCTGAGGGTCCCGATCCGGCTCGAAGGGAAGACCGTCGGAGCGCTCTCCTTCCACGCCCGCGAGGTGAGGAGCTTTCGCGAGGAGGACGTGGACCTCGCCCTCCGGGTCGCCGACCAGGTGGCCCTCGCGTTCTCCCACCAGCGGCTCGCCGATGAGGCCCGCCGGGCGGAGGAGGCCCGGCAGGAGGCGGCCCGGCTCGAAGCCCGCGTCCGGGCGCTCTCCGACGAGCTCGACTCGCGCGACGGGTTCGGGCGGGTCGTCGGCGGCTCGCCCGCCTGGCGCTCGGTCCTCGTCCAGGCCTCCAAGGTCGCTCCGACCGAAACGACGGTCCTCCTGACGGGCGAGTCGGGAACCGGCAAGGAGGTCGTCGCACGCGCGGTCCACCGCGCCTCCGCCCGGAGCTCGGGTCCCTTCGTCGCGCTCAACTGCGCCGCGCTCCCCGAGCAGCTCCTCGAGTCGGAGCTCTTCGGGTACGAGAAGGGGGCGTTCACCGGGGCCTACGCCTC
>JAKPXO010000360.1 GCA_029567505.1 Acidobacteriota bacterium | reverse complement strand
CTCTCTCCGGCGGCGTCGGCTTCGGGGAGGCGATCCGTGCGCTCGCCTTGTTCGGCGGGACGCTCTGGGCCGGGACGAACGCGACGCTCTACTGGTGGGGTGTCGGCGCCTGGGTGGCGGATGCTCCGTTCGGCGCTCACGACGTTCGCGCCCTCACGACGTGGGGCGGCGCGCTGCGCGCCGCGACGGCCGACGCGGGCGCCCTCGTTCGGTCGGGGAGCGCCTGGACGCCGGCCTCGACGGGCATCCTTCCGCGCGGGGTGCAGGCGTTCCTCGTTTCCGGCTCCGAGCTTCTCGCCGGCACCGCGGGCGGCCCCGTCTACCGCTTCTGGAACGGAACCTGGCATCCGTCCCCCGTCACCCCGTTCGGGGCGGGCGTGGCGGCGGACGCCTTCGCGTTTCCGGCGGAGTCGGCCGGTTCGCAGGTCGGCGCGGCGGTCGGCGCGACGCGCGGCGGAGGGGCGGGCTACCTGCTTCGGCCCTGCTGCCTGGCGGTGCCGGGCGCCGACCATCCAGAGCTTCCCTCTCTCCCCGACGGCTGCGGCGACGCGACGGCGGTGGCGCCGACCGCGTCGGCGCCGCCTGAGATGGTCGTCGCGACCGGCTGCGGACCGTACCTGCTGAACTACGCGACGGCGTCCCCCGCGGCGTTCGGCCTGCCGGCCCGGGCCCTCCCGACGACGCTCGCCTCTCACGGCGGAGCCGTCTTCGGCGGGACCGCGGGGAGCGGCCTCTGGCGGTTCGACGGCTCGTCGTGGAGGACCGATCCCGTCGGAGGCAACGTCGGCACCGACGGCGTCGGGACGGGAACCGTCCAGGCGATCCGGTCGTTCGGCGGCGCGCTCTGGGTCGGCATGGCCGAAGGGCTCTACGCGCGCGGCAGCGGGCCGTGGACCGAGGTCTCGGCCGGCCTCCCGTCGGCCGGCTTCGTCTCCGCGCTCGCCGGGGACGCGTCGACCGCGTTCGCGGGCCTCGCGACCGGCGGCGTCTACCGACGGCCGGCGGGAAAGCCGTTTCAGAAGGACGCGGCGGGCCTCAACACGGCGCCGGTCGCCTCGCTCGACCTCGCCGGCGGGCGGCTCTGGGCCGCGGCCGGCAGCCGCGGGCTCGCCGTGAAGCGGGACGGGGGCTGGGCTCCCGAGAACGGCGGGCTGCCGCCGAATGCCGTCGTCACCGTCATCCGCGGAGGCGTGAATCCCGACTCCGGTGGCGCGGCGCTCGTCGTCGGCATGGACGGCGACGGCTTCTACCGCGCGGACCTCTTCGCGAAGGCGCGGACGCTCCCCGTCGTCCTGGACGTCGTCGGCCAGGGGGGCGCGCGATTCCTCTCGGAGCTCGTCGTCGGGTCGCGCGCCGCGACGCAGAGGACGTGCAGCGTCACGTTCACGCCGTCGCCGGGCTTCGCCGGAGCGGGGGGCGACCTGACGCCGAAGTCGGCGAAGCTGACGCTTCCCGCAGGGCGCGAGCTGCGCGCCGCCGACGCGCTCGCGTTCCTCCGATCGCTCGGCCTTCCGATCCCCGTCGCCACGGCCGCCGCGCCGGTCGCCGGGAGCGTCTCGCTCCGGTCGGAGACGCCCGGCATCGTCGACGAGGCGTATCTCGTGGCCCGCACCTACACGCGGGGCGCCTCGGGAGGGACCTTCGGGCTCTTCTACGACGCCCCGTCCGACCTCGACGCGGCGGAGGAGGTCGCGACGGTCTACGGCCTCCGGTCGGTCGCCGGCGAGGCGCGGTCGAACCTCGCCGCCGTCCACCTGCCGGGGCGCGGGAGCGAGCCGATCGAGCTCTCCGTCCAGGTCTACGGCGAGGACGGCATCCCGGCGGGCGATCCGCTCGTCCGTTCGCTCGCCCCGGGGGAGTGGACGCAGTGGAACGGCGTCCTCGGCCTCGCGGGCCTTCCCGACGGGAGCTACGGCTACGCGCGCGTCCGCCGGACGAAGGGGGAGGGCGCGTTCGCGGCCTATGGCGTCGTGAACGACGCGCGAACCTCCGACGGCAGCTACCTCCCGGCGTTCCGCCCGGGAGGCCTGTCGTCCGTGAGGACCCTCGTCGTCCCGGTCGTCCTCGACGTCGCGGGCGAGGCGGGCTCGCGCTATACGACGGAGGTGACGATCGTGAACGACGGGACGATCGCGACGCCGGTCGACCTCGTCTACAGGCCGGCGCCCGGCTTCGGGACGGTCGGCGGCGTCGCGCAGGTGACGCTGGAGCTCGGGGCCCGGCAGCAGGTGACGCTCCCCGACGTCCTCGCGTACCTGCGCGCCCACGGGATGCAGATCCCCGACGGCGCGACGGCGCCGCAGGCCGGCACCCTCGGCGTGACGTTCCGCTGGCTGACGGAGCTGGACGCCCCCTCGACGGTCGTCCTCGCGCGCACCTCGACGCCGAACCCGGACGCGGCCGTCGGCGGCACGTTCGGGCTCTTCTACCCGGCGGTCGCGAAGGGGGGCGGCGCCCGGACGACGGCGCTCGTCCCGGGCCTCGCGCAGGACGAGGGGGTCCGCTCGAACCTCGCCGTCGTGAACGTGGGCGGGGGCTCGGAGCTCCCGATCACGCTGGAGGCGCGGCTCTACGACGCCGATACGGGGGCTCCCGCAGGGAATCCGCTCTCGGTGCGCCTCGCGCCCGGCGACTGGCACCAGTGGTCCCGGGTTCGGGAGGCGGCCGGCGCGCCGGCGACGACGAGGCGCTTCACGGCGGTCGTGAGGCGGACCGCGGGGGACGACACGTTCCTCGCGTACGGCGTCCTGAACGACGCCGTCACCTCCGACGGGAGCTACCAGGCGATGATCCCGGCGGACCGGTACTGAGCGGGGCCGGAGGTGATTTGCGGAGGGGGGAGCACGCCTTGACGAGAGCGCCCTTCTTCGCTATCTTCCGCCGGTCCCGTGAGCGGGACTAGCTCAGTGGTAGAGCGCTACCTTGCCAAGGTAGATGTCGCGAGTTCGACCCTCGTGTCCCGCTCCATCGAACCCAACCGGGAGGGCTTCGCGGCCCTCCCGTTTTTCTTTTCCGGAGCCGCTCCGAGGAGGAACCGATGAAGGCGATGGTCCTCGACGCCCCCCGTCAGCCGCTCCGGCTCGCCGAGATCCCGGACCCGGAGCCCGGACCCGGCCAGCTCCTCCTCCGCGTCCGGGCGTGCGCGGTCTGCCGGACGGACCTGCACGTCGTCGACGGGGACCTCCGGGATCCGAGGCTCCCGCTCGTCCTCGGCCACGAGATCGTCGGCGTCGTCGAGAGGGCCGGGGAGGGGGGCTCGCTCTTCGCCCCGGGGGACCGCGTCGGCGTGCCCTGGCTCGGCGGGACCTGCGGCCGGTGCCGGTATTGCCGCGAGGGGGCGGAGAACCTCTGCGACGAGGCGCTCTTCACCGGCTATCACCGCGACGGGGGCTTCGCCGAGCTCGTCGTGGCGGACGAGAGGTTCTGCTTCCCGATCCCCGCC
>JAKPXO010000519.1 GCA_029567505.1 Acidobacteriota bacterium | reverse complement strand
CTCGGTATCGCCGCCGGCCGCCTCGTCGGCCTCCTCCTCCGCGACGTCGTCCTCACGCGCGACGAGCTCCGCGGCCTGATGGACGAGAAGCTGACGTCGGAGGAGGCGCCGAACGCGCCGACGCGGTTCACCGAGTGGCTCGCCGCCCACCGCGCCGAGGTGGGCGCCGCCTACACCTCCGAGCTCGCTCGCCACTTTCGCTGGCGCGGGGGAGGAGAGAGGGAGCGAAAGGCGGCGCGGCTGGGGTGAGCCGCGCGCCTCAGGCGTCGATCGCCTTCATCGCCATCTCGGGGTAGCGGGGCCCGGCGGTGAAGCCCTTCGGGGCGACGGCCTCGATCCGCGCGAGGTCGGCGGGGGAGAGCGAGACCCCGATCGCGCCGATGTTCTCCTCGAGGCGGCCGCGGCTCTTCGTGCCGGGGATCGGGACGACGTCGGTCCCCTGAGCGTGGAGCCACGCCAGCGCGAGCTGCGCCGGCGTGGAGCCCTTCTCGCGGGAGATCTCCTCGACCTTCGCGACGACGTCGAGGTTCTTCTGGAAGTTCTCTCCCTGGAAGCGCGGGGCGAGGCGGCGGTAGTCCCCTTCGGGGAGGTCCTCGAAGCGTCGGAAGCGCCCCGTGAGAAATCCGCGACCGAGCGGGCTGTAGGCCACGAACCCGATGCCGAGCTCGCGGCAGGTCGCGAGGAGGCCGTCCTCCGGGTCGCGGGTCCAGAGCGAGTACTCGGTCTGGAGGGCGGAGACCGGGTGGACGGCGTGCGCCCGCCGGATCGTGGCGGGCGAGGCCTCCGAGAGCCCGAGGAAGCGGACCTTGCCCTCCCTCACGAGGTCGGCCATCGCGCCGACCGTCTCCTCGATCGGGACGGACTTGTCGACGCGGTGCTGGTAGTAGAGGTCGATCACCTCGACCCCGAGCCGCGCGAGGGAGCCTTCGCAGCAGGCCCGGACGTACTCGGGCCTTCCGTTCACGCCGAGGAAGGCGCCGTCGGGTCCGCGCATGTTCCCGAACTTCGTCGCGAGGACGACCTCGCCCCGCCGGCCGCGGATCGCCTGGCCGACGAGGACCTCGTTCGTGTGCGGGCCGTACATGTCGGCCGTGTCGAGGAACGTGACGCCGAGGTCGAGCGCGCGGTGGATCGTCGCGACCGACTCGGCGTCGTCGCGCCCCGCGTAGAACTCCGACATCCCCATGCAGCCGAGCCCCAGGGCGGAGACGACGAGGCCCTGCGTTCCGAGAGTGCGTGATTCCATGGGCGACCTCCTGATTGTGGCGGAGGGGACGATGCCCTCGCCCGCACGGCGAGAACCTAGCACGCGGGACGCGCCGGGCGATTCCCGCGCCCGCTCCTCGGCGGAAGCGAAGACCAGCTCGAGCAGGGCGAGCGAGGGGCGATCCTCTGGGCGCGCGACGAGCGGCTCGTGAAGGGGGCGAAGCTCGACGGGTACGTCGTCTGGAAGGACGCACGTACGAAGGCCGCTCCGGGGAACGTCCGGGTGAACAACGGAGCTCCTTTCCCACCTCCTTCCGATTGGGGAGAGCTCCTCACGCTCGGAGGGCGTGCCGAGGTCGTGCCGGCCACGGGCTGGGAGCTCCGGGCCGAGGGCGCAGCCCAGAGGGATCGGCGCAACGGCCGCGACCTCCGAGCCTTCGGGTTCACGGGGCGGCTGGCGCGGCGGTTCGGCCGGGGACGGAAGCACCGGGCACACCTGGGGTTCGAGCACCTCTCGGGTGACGACCCGGCGAGCGGCCGCGACGAGTCGTTCGACGCGCACGTTTCGGCGCACCTCCACGCGGAGTACTTCCGCCCGGGCGACTTCTACGCCGCTCACCGAAGGGACGAGTCGTCCTTCGTCCGCGCGGAGCTGAACCTGGCGTTCTGACTCGGCGTGCGAAGACGGTCGAGCGCGACGCTATGATGTCGCTACGACGACCGCTACGCCGAGGAGGACGCCGATGTCCGAGCCGAAGATCGCCGCGAAGGAGCCCGTCCGCGTGAGCCTCGAGGCGGGGAAGACGTACGCCTGGTGCCGTTGCGGGCTCTCGAAGAGCCAGCCGTTCTGCGACGGCTCGCACCGGGGGACGGAGCTCGCTCCCCTCGTCTGGAAGGCCGAGGAGGCGAAGGAGGCGTGGCTCTGCCAGTGCAAGCACACCGGGAACGCCCCGTTCTGCGACGGGACGCACAAGAAGCTCCCCTGAGGGCAGGCGGCGCCCTCGTTCCGGGCCGCGATCCGATTTCCGGCCGGGGGCGTAGGTGAGGCGACGGAGGAGTGGCATGGGATCTCTCGACGGCATCGAGGTCCGGACGATCGACGGGAAGGCCGAGACGCTCGCGAAGCACGCGGGGAAGGCGCTCCTCGTCGTGAACGTCGCGAGCAAGTGCGGCTTCACGCCGCAGTACGCGGGGCTCGAGGCGCTCTGGAAGAAGTACCGCGACCGGGGCCTCGTCGTCCTCGGCTTCCCGTGCGACCAGTTCGGTCACCAGGAGCCGGGAAGCGAGGAGGAGATCCAGGCCTTCTGCTCGCGGACCTACGGCGTGACGTTCCCGATGTTCGCGAAGGTGGAGGTGAACGGGGACGGCGCCCACCCGCTCTTCCGGCACCTGAAGAAGGCGGCTCCGGGCCTGCTCGGGACCGAGGCGGTCAAGTGGAACTTCACGAAGTTCCTCGTCGCCCCGGGGGGCGCGCCGGTGACCCGCTTCGCCCCGAACGACGCCCCGGAGAGCCTCGCGGCCGCGATCGAGAAGGCTCTTCCGAGCTGAACGCCCCTCAGCCGGCGCCTTCCCCCAGCGAGAACGAGATCGTCGCGCCCGCCCCGGGCCTTCCCTCGGCCCGGACGACGCCCCCGTGGCGTTCGACGATCCGCCGCACGACGGCGAGCCCGACCCCGGTGCCCTCGATATCCTCGGCGCCGGGGAGCCTTTCGAAGATCCGGAAGATCCTCTCCGCCTGCGCGGGCTCGAAGCCCATGCCGTCGTCCGAGACGAACCAGAAAGTCCGACCTCCCTCGTTTCGGGCGCCGATCTCGAGACGCCTTCGGTCTTTCCGTGCGCTGAACTTCAGGGCGTTCCCGACGAGGTTCGCGAGGACCTGGCGGACGAGGCTCTCGTCGCCGACGGCCGCGGGGAGCGGGCGGAAGACGACCTCGGTCCTCTCTCGCTCCCCGGGGACGAGCAGCTCGTCGAGGACGGAGCGGGCGAGTCGCTCCATGTCGATCGGTCCCGTCCGGAGCGGCTGGCGTCCGGCCCTCGAGAGGGAGAGGAGACTTTCGACGAGCTCGGACATCCGGCGGACGTTCCGCCGGATCGCGCCGAGGTGCCGGCGGCCGACTTCGTCGAGGCGTTCCGCCTCCTCCTCGAGCATCGCCGCGTAGCCGTCGAGCGCTCGGAGCGGCGCCCGCAGGTCGTGCGACACCGAGGAGGTGAAGGCCTCGAGCTCGGCGTTGAGGTGCTCGAGCTGCGCGGTCCTCTCCCGGACCCTTCGTTCGAGGTCGGCGTTCACCTGGCGGACTGCCTCCTCCGCGCGGACCCGCTCGGTGTCGTCCTCGCAGAACGCCAGGACCCGCCCGTCCTCCAACCGGATCGCCGTGAGGGAGACGTGCCGGAGGGCGCCGTCCTTTCGCCGGAGGCGCCACGCGGTCGTCCGGGAGGGCGCGGACGGCGCGCCCGCCGCGAGGCGAAGGGGCGAGTCGTCGCCCCCCTCGCCGAGCAGGAGCGAGACGTTCGCGCCGAGCAGCTCCACGGCGTCGCGCCCGGAGAGGAGGCCCGCCGCGGGGTTCGCGTCGAGCAGCCGTCCCGTGTCGTCCGTCACGAGGATCGCCACCGGCGAGCTCCTGAAGTAGCTCCGATAGCGGGCCTCGCTCTCCTGCAGCTCATGGTGCTTCTTCTCGAGCTTCCGTGCGAGGGCCTGGTCGTGACGCGCGAGGAAGGCGACCTCCTCCGCGAGGCCTCGCGTCGGCCCCTCGTCGCTCACCGGGATCCTCTCCTCGAGGAGCCGCCGGATCGCGGCGAGCAGGGTATCCGGCTCGGTCGGCTTCCGGAGAAAGAGGTCCCCGCCCGCTTCGAGAGCGACGCGTTCGTCCTCGGCCTCGGTGTAGGTCGCCGTGTAGAAGACGAACGGCACGTTCCGAAGCGTCGCGTCTGCTTTCATCGCGCGGCAGAGGAGGAAGCCGTCCATCTCGGGCATCAGGATGTCGGAGATGACGAGCTCCGGCGCGCGACGCCGGGCCGCCGCGAGGGCCTCGCGGCCGTTCGAGGCCGACTCCACCTCGTATCCCTCGCCGCCGAGGAGGACCTCCAGGAGGTATCGGTTCTGCGACTCGTCGTCCACGACGAGGACGCGGGTCACGGACGGACCTCCGGCCGCACGTAGCTCGCCACCTCGTCGAGGAAGGTGTCGGGATTGATCGGCTTCTCGACGTAGCCGGTGCAGCCGGCCTCGAGGCACCGCTCGCGGTCGCCGAGCATCGCGTACGACGTGACGGCCACGATGGGGACGCCGTCGAGCGCGGGGATCCGTCGCAGCTCGCGCGCGACGGCGTGGCCGTCCATTCCGGGGAGCTGGATGTCGAGGAGGACGAGATCGAAGCGGCCGGACCGCGCTTCCTCGAGCGCCCGCGGGCCGTCCGGCGCCGCGACGACGGTCCATCCGGCTCCCTCGAGCAGGAAACGGACGAGGTAGAGGTTCTGCTCGTTGTCCTCGACGACCAGGACGTTTCCGCTCATCACCCCTCCGGGCCGATGTCGGCCGGCGCCTCTCCGGCGGGAAGCCGGAAGCTGAACGTGCTCCCCCGGCCGGGAGCGCTTTCGACGGCGATCTCCCCCCCGAGCATCTCGACGAGCCGCCGGCAGATCGAGAGCCCGAGGCCGGTCCCTTCGAAGCGACGGGTGAGGCCGGACTCGAGCTGCTGGAAAGGCCGGAACAGGTTCGGGAGGTCCTCGGCGGCGATGCCGATGCCGGTGTCCCGGACGCGGGTGACGACCCACGCCCCCTCGCGGGCGGCGCTCACCGTCACGCTCCCGGCCTCGGTGAACTTCACCGCGTTCGAGACGAGGTTCAGGAGGACCTGCTCCACGCGCCGCCGGTCGCTCACGATCGTCTCGCTGGCAGGGTCGACCTTCGCCGCGAGGACGAGGCCCTTCTTTTCCGCGGCTGGCGCCAGGGCGCGGACGCACCCCTCGACGGCGTCCTTCAGCACGAACGGCGCGAACGACATCCGGAGCTGGCCCGCCTCGATCTTGGAGAGGTCGAGGACGTCGTTGATGAGGGCGAGGAGGTGCTGCGCGCTCGACTTCACCATCCCGAGCTGGCGGGACTGCTCGGCCGTGAGCGGGCCGCCGAGCCCCTTCAGGAGGACGCCCGTGAAGCCGATGATCGAGTTGAGGGGCGTCCGGAGCTCGTGCGACATCGTGGCGAGGAACGCCGACTTCAGCCGGTCGGCCGCCTCGGCCCGGTCCCTCTCGACCGCGAGCTCGGCGGTGCGCGAGGCCACGAGCTCCTCGAGGTGCTCGCGGTGGCGCGCGAGCTCCTCCTCCGCCCTCCTCCGCTCGCTGATGTCCCGGTCGATCCCCATGACGACGCCGCGACCCCCGAGCTCCAGGAGGCACATCGACGTCTCCATCGGGAATGTCGTGCCGTCCTTGCGGACGTGGACCGACTCGACCGTGATGACCCCCTTCTCCCGCAGCTGCTCGACGAAGCGGGCGCGTCCTTCCGGCCCCCCCTTCGTCTGCGCGCGGACCTCCTCGGGGTGGAGGTCGTTGATGCTCCGGCCAACGAGCTCCTCGCGGGCGTAGCCGTTCATCTCGCACGCCTGGGCGTTGCAGTCGAGGATCTCGAGGGTCTCCGGGTCGGTGATGAAGATCCCGTTGGGGCTGCTCTCGAAGAGGGTCCGGAAGCGCGCCTCGCTCTCCTTCAGCGCCTCCTGGGTCCGCGCCGTCTCGCTCCTCGCCGCCTCGATCTCCTGCGCCGTGAGGATGCGGAGCTTCCCGGTCTCCGTGAGCTCCGGCGGCACGGTGCCGCGCGCGCCGACCGTCGCGGAGCCCTCCGGGGGCGGCGTGCTGCGTTCGGTCATGCGGACTCCTCGTCGCGGCCGGGGCGGATGGAGAGCGGAGCCTGGTCCAGCATAGAGGGTTCCTGAGTCGCCACCAAGCTCTGCTTCCTGCCCGGGGGAGCGGACGAGCGCCAGAAGGGTCAGTGCGGCAAGGCGTCTCTCGCTCCCCGCGCTTGCCCTGCGCGTGGCTGTTGCGTTTCGCGTCACGAACCTCGGCAGCGGTCGTGCGAGCGCGCTCATCCACGTCAGCGGGATGGACGAGGTTCACGCCGTCCTCGCGGAGGCCCGACCGGGCGTCGGGCGCTATCGGCCTCCGGTCGGTGCGCGGTGCGGGTCGCCCGCGGGCGCAGGACGGTCGAGATCCGGAGGAGCTTCTGAGAGCCCCCGCGCTGCGGCCTCGAAGCCCTCCCGGAGCTCGCGGGCCGAGGCGGGGCGTTTCGCTTCGGTTCGCGCGAGCGCCGCGAGCAGGAGCTCCGCGAGGGGACCGGGGCAGTCGGGCCGGATCGTCCGCGGGTCCGGCGCGCTGCGGGTCAGGATCTTGTCCACTGTCCGGGAATTGCTCGTGGCGGCGAAGGGGTTCACGCCGGTGACGGACTCGTAGATCGTCACGGCGAGCCCCCAGAGGTCGAAGCGCGGCGTGGGCGGCCGGCCCTGGAGCGCCTCGGGGGAGAGGTAGGGGATGGTGCCGACCACGTGGCTCGCCGAGGTTCGGGTCGCCGAAACCGAGGAACCGTGGCTCTCGGGAACCTCCGGCGGGAGGCCGGGTATCGGCGCGGCCTCGACCTCGTCGAGGAGGCGGACCAGCCCGAAGTCGAGGAGCTTCGGTGTCCCCGCGGCGTCGAACCCGACGTTCGAGGGCTTCACGTCGCGGTGAAGGACGTTCCGCGCGTGGATCGCCTCGAGGGCGGAGGCGAGGGCGGTGCCCCACGCCGCGGCGCACGCGGGAGAGACCGGGCCCTGCTGGATCCGGTCGGAGAGCGTCCCTCCCGGGAGGTACTCGAGGACGAGCATCGGCGTCCCGCGCCAGCTCTCCGACGAGAAGATGAGGCCGAGGTTGGGGTGGACGAGGAGCGCCGCGGCCCGCGCCTCGCGCTGGAGACGGCGGACGCTCCCGGCGGCGAGGCTCGGGAGCGTCTTGACCGCGACGTCCCGCGCCAGGGCGACGTCGCGCGCGAGGTAGACGACGCCCATCCCGCCGGCGCCGAGCCGACGCACGAGCCGGTACTTCCCCGCGAGGAGCACCGGCACCGGTGCCGGCTCCAGGAACGTCTCGTCGTCCGGGCAGGTGCCGCCCGTCTCGGGAGCGAAGAGCCGGGCGCAGCGGCGGCAGAGGCGCGCCGCCTCGGGATCCGTCTCGGCCTGCGTGAGAGGGGCGTCGGCCGGGCGGCCCCCTGCGGACCGGGAGGAGCTCGAGGAGCGGAGCTGGAGGTTCTCCAGCGTGAGGGCGCCCGCTGCGGCCGCGGCCGCGAGGAACTGCTCGTCCTCGGAGTCGAACGGGAGCTCGCTCTGCTTGTCGGCGACGGCGAGGAGCGCGATCAGCGTTCCCGAAGCATCCCGGAGCGGGACGAGGAGGCGGGCGCGGGTGGAGTCGAGCCACTGCCGGTCGACCTCCGTGAGCGCCGCCGGCGCGTCCGGGTCGCCGTCCGCCGTGGGGCGGAACGGGCCGGCCCGCTTGCCCGCGAGCTCCACGATCGGGGAGGTGCCGTCGAGGGGCGGCAGGGGACGGCCGGGGCACGTGAACGTGCCGGAGAGCTCCTCCCGCACGAAGAGCACGACCTGCTCGAGGCCGAGGGCCTTCTGTATCCCCTCCACGAGGGCGGTCGAGAGCTCGGAGGCGTCCAGCGCGCGGCGGGTCGCGGCGGCGAGGTCGGCGAGCGTCCCGGCGGAGGCCTTCCGTGTGCCGAAGAAGGCGCGTTCGAGGAGGTCCCGCGTCCGGCCGCCGTAGCGCAGCCCGGCCGTCGCGACCGCGAGCGCGAGGAAGATGAAGGGGAGGTGGTCGCCGAACACGTGGCCGATCGACTCGTCCCTCCGCGTGTAGAACAGGAGACCGAGAGCGACGAGGGGCGCGAGCGACGCGGCGCGGACCGTCCCCTGCGCGAAGCCGAGGAGAAGGGCCTTCCTCGCGAAGAGCCCGACCGAGACGACCCGGGGCGAGAGCATCGCGTACGCGAGGGCGGGAGGGACGAGGAGGATCGGCAGGAGGGAGAGGACCATGGTGGCCGGCGGGAGGAGAGGCCGTCCGACGAGGCGGCTCGCGGCGATCTGCACGAACGCGAGGAGGAGGGGCGGTCCGAGGCCGGCGACGAGGCCGGCGCCCACGACGGTGGCGCGCCGCCGCGTCGCCACGTCGATCGGCTCCCGCCGGAACGCGCGTGCCTGCATCCCGATCAGGACGAGCGAGCTGAGCGAGGCGGTCCCGAAGAGGAGGGCCGTCAGCTGCCGGGTCCAGGCGACGATCCGCCCCTGCGTCGCCACGCTCAACCCGTCGAGCGGCCCTTCGAGCTGGATCAGGGGGACGAGGACGGCCTGCGCGAGCGCGATCGAGCCGACGAACGCGAGGAGGAGCCGGCAGAGCCGCCGGGCGGTGAGGTCGGACGGGAAGACGGACAGGAACGCGGCGAGAGTGAGGAAGGCGAAATGCCGGGGGAACGCGACCCAGCCCAGGACGAGCGCTCCGCGCGTCGCGGGATCGAGGACGAGCGAGGCACCGGCTTCGAGGAAGCGAGCCGCCGCGAAGTGCCCGAGGCCGGCCAGGGCCGCCCCGGAGAGGAGCGCCTGCGAGCTGACGCCGGCGACGGCGATCGCGGCGCCGGACGCCGCGAGGACGACGGCGAGCAGCGCGAGCGTGGCCGCCGCGACGGCTTCGGCCGTCGTCGCGCCGTGCTCGGAGACGGTGCCGCTCACGACGGACGGCGCCTCGCCCGCGCGTGCTTCGCGATACGCGACGGGCGTCCCGGCCGGCAGGTCCCAGAGCGTCCTCGCGGCGGCGACGCCTCCGGCCGCGAGCCATGGGCCGCCCTTCACGGAGACGTGCGTGATCCGGGTCCGTCGCCCGTCGGCGGCGACGGTCCCTTCGACCGATCCGTCGGCGTGCGGCAACAGCTCGAGGACGACGGGCGGAATCCGGACCGTTTCGAGTCTGTACAGCGCGCTCGGAAGGCCCGCGAAGACGAGCAACGCGCCCCATACGGCGTAGGCGCGGAGAAGCCGCGAGAGAACCGGCTTGACTGAGGTCATTCCGCGCGAGGATTATCCGGTCAATCCGACCCACACGGTACGAGGAGGACGACATGCCGTTCGACAGGCGTTGGCTGCTGACCGCGGCCGGTTCTGCATTCCTGGCATCGCTCGCCGAGGAAGGCCTGGGCGCCCCGCCCCCGAACGGGGCGCAGGCGACCGGCGACCTCGCGAAGGACCGGGATGCCGCGTTCGAGGAGTTCCGGCTCGGGTACGGCGAGCTCGACGCAGCGCAGGCGAAGCTCTCCCGGAAGGCTCTGGAGGACGTCTACCTCGAGCGCTTCGACCGGATCTACCCCACGCTCGACTCGACGAAACAGCAGCTCCTCCTCGGCTTCGCCTACGCCCTCGGGAACCTCACGTTCCGCTGCCTCGAGAACGAGAGGGCCGGGAGGTGCGGCTGGAAGAAGGACGAGAAGGCGACGTTGCGCGAGGACCACGTCCGGTGGGCCCGGGAGCTCCTCGGCTTCCACCTGAACACGTGCCTGAAGGACAAGTGCGGGGCTCCACCGTCGGCAGCGAAAGTCCGGCAGGCCGACATGCCCTGTCCTCTCTGCTGAGACCAGGTGGGGGCACAGGGACGCCCGTTCGTCGCCGCGAGCGCGGGGCGTCCCGACGAAGCCCGTCCAAACCGGGTCCGCCCTCTTCACAGGGCCGGGATGACCGGCGCCCGGACGGCGTGGCAGGAAACGCACGCCGGACGCCCTCCGTCCCGGAGGTCGTGTCTGGCGTCGACCGGCGTGGAAGGCGTCGCGAGGGCGACGCCGTACCCCTTTCGCGTCGTCGTCCAGCCGTCGTCGGACGGCCGGAGGTTCCAGAGCGGCGTGCCGCGTCGCCCGAGGCGGACGCGTTCGGAAGGCTCGCGGCTTTCGCCCCGTTGGCGCAGAAGGTCGCGGCTGACAGGGTCCCGGATCTCGGACCAGGTCGTCTCGCCCCCTTCTCGGACGGGTCCGTGGCACGCCTCGCACGTGATCTCCACCCGGCTCGTCTCCTTCGCCGCTCCGTCGCCCATCAGCTCGGCGTGGAGGTGGCAGTCGATGCAGGAGAGGCCGGCGAAGCGATGCCCGTCGGCGCCGGCGCGGCAGGCCGACGGCGCGTCGGCAGGCGCCGACGCGCTGCCGGAGCCCGCCGGCGATGTCTCGGCGAGCTCCCCGTGCGTCCCGGCGGGAGGAGCGTGGCAGGCGAGGCACCGGTCGTCGGTGACCCGCGCGTCCACCCCCGGGTGCGGCCGCGGGACCGAGCCCGGTAGGCGGCGCGCGACGTGACAGGCGACGCAGCCGTCTCCGTTCCCGTGGATTGCGCGGTCCCTCTCGCCGAGGACGTTCCGGACGTGGCAGCCGCTCCGGCCGCACGTGCGCGTCACGCTCCGGAGCGCGCCCGGCTCCGGCTCCATCCCGGCGTGCGCGCGCGTCTTATCGAACGCGAGCGGGTTGCCGAGGTGGCAGGAGGAGCAGCCGACGGCGGCCCGGGCGTGCGCCCCGCCGGGGTCCTCCTCGGGGCGGACGTGGCACGTCACGCAGCGCTCCACCTTCCCCCCGGCGCGGTCGGGACCGCGTCCGACGGCGGCGGCCCGCTGCCGTTCCCGGCCGAGCGCCCCGAGCAGCCCCGCGAGCGCGAGGAGGAGCGCGAGGAGAAGCGCCTGCGCCCGGAACATCAGCGCCCGGCGAGGAGGAGGCGGAGCGTCAGTGCGAGATAGCCCGCACCCCAGGCGGCCGCGAGCG
>JAKPXO010000333.1 GCA_029567505.1 Acidobacteriota bacterium | reverse complement strand
CGCCGTGGCGGACGCGCTCGGGACGGAAGGGGCCGCCCGCCGGGCCGCCGCCCGCCTCGCGACGGCGGCCCGCCTCGTCGTCCTCTCGCGCGGCCTGAACTACCCCACCGCGCACGAGCTCGCGCTGAAGCTGAAGGAGCTGGCCCTCCTCGAGGCCGAGGCCCTCTCCGGCGCCGACTTCCGGCACGGCCCGATCGCCCTGGCCGGGCCGAAGCTCCCGGCGATCGTCGTCTCCCCCCCGGGGACCGCGACCGAGGAAGACCTCTCCGACCTCGCCGCCGAGCTCCGCCGCCGCGGGAGCCCGGTCCTCGCGATCGGCCCGCACGGCAGGGGCTCCCTCCCGGTCCCGCGGCTCCCGGAACTCCTCTCCCCGATCGTCGCGATCGTGCCCGGCCAGCTCCTCGCGCTCCACGCCGCGCGGGCGCGGGGCCTCGACCCGGACGCGCCCCGCGGGCTCTCGAAAGTCACCGAGACCCGCTGACCGGAACGGCAGTAACCTATCGGGTGGTCCGCACACAGTCGCGGAAACGAATGCTCGAAGGAGTCGCTCGATGAAGAAGACCTTTGCCCTCGTCGCGTGCGCCCTGCTCGTGGCCGGCCTCGCCGCCTGCAACGCCGACAAGGGCCCCGCCGACGCCGCCATCAAGGCCGCCGACCAGGCGATCACGGCCGCCGCCCCCGAGGCCGAGAAGTTCATCCCGGAGCAGCTCACCGCCGCAAAGGACGCCCTCAAGGCCGCCCAGGACCAGTTCGCCAAGGGCGACTACAAGGCCGCCCTCGCGGCCGCGACCGAGCTCGGCACGAAGGCCCAGGAGCTCGCCACCGCCGCCGCGGCCAAGAAGGACGAGCTGACGAAGGCCTGGACGGACCTCTCCGGGTCGCTCCCGCAGATGGTCACGGCGATCCAGGCCAAGGTCGAGGAGCTCGGCAAGGCGAGGAAGCTCCCGAAGGGGATGGACAAGGCCGCCCTCACCCAGGCCCAGGAAGGGCTCGCCGGCATCCAGAAGTCGTGGGAGGAGGCCTCGGCCGCCTTCACCGGCGGGAACCTCGTCGACGCGATGGCGAAGGCGGGCGGCCTGAAGGAGAAGGCGACGGAGATCATGGGCGCCCTCGGCCTGCAGGCTCCGGCCCCGGCCGAAGCCCCGGCCGCCCCGGCGAGCTGATCCCGAATTGACGTCCCGCGCCGTTCGCGGCGCTTTCGCGGCCCCGGCTTCGGCCGGGGCCGCTTCTTCTTCAGCAGCCCCTGCGCGGGCGCCCGGTCGGCCGGGCCTTTCAGAGCGCCCGGAGGACGACCCCCGCTGCCCGGAGCCGCTCGGCGATCGCGCGGGCGAAGGCGAGCGCGCCCGGCGTGTCCGAGTGGAGGCAGATCGTCTGCGCGTGAAGCGGCACGCGCGCGCCGCCGGCCGCCACGACCTCCCCGTCGAGCGCGATCGAGAGCGCCTGGCGGGCCGCCTCCTCCGGCGTCTCCTTCAGCGCTCCCGGCCGGCCGCGGGGGGTGAGCGTGCCGTCGGGCTCGTAGCCCCGGTCCGCGAACGCCTCCCCGGCGACCCGGAAGCCCGCCCCGGCGAAGGTCTCGAGCATCTGCGAGCCGGCGAGGCCGACGAGGACGGCGCCCGGCGCGACGCGCGCGACCCCCTCGGCGAAGGCGCGCGCGAGGTCCGGGTCTTTCGCGGCGGCGTTGTAGAGCGCGCCGTGCGGCTTGACGTGGGAGAGGCGCGCGCCGCAGCCGGCCGCGACCTCGAGGAGCGCCCCGACCTGCTCGGCGATCGTCCCGGCGAGGAGCCCGCCCGGCAGGCTCATCGCGCGGCGGCCGAAGCCCGCGCGGTCGGGATACGAGGGGTGCGCGCCGATCGCGACGCCGCGCGCGAGGGCCGCGCGGACGACGCGCTCCATCGAGGCCTCGTCTCCCGCGTGCCCGCCGCAGGCGACGTTCACGGAGGTGACGACACCGAGGAGCTCCTCCTCGACGGACCCGAGCTCCGGGAGCTCGCCGACGTCGGCGTTCAGGTCGATCGTCCTCACTCGAGCTCCCGCCCCCGCGTCTCCGGGAGGAGTCGCATCAGGAGCGCCCCGGCGAGGTAGAGCGCCGAGGTGAGGGCGAGGGCGCTCCCGAGGCCGTGGCGGTCCGCGAGGGCGCCGATCGAGAAGGGGGCGAGCGCGCTCACCGCCCGGCCGGCGTTGTAGCAGAAGCCCTGCGCGGCGCCGCGGACGGACGACGGGAAGAGCTCGGCGAGGAGGACGCCGAAGACGGAGAAGTAGCCGTGCCCGAGGTAGCCGACGGCGGGCGCGAGGAGGAGGAGCGCCGCCTCCGAGCGGGCCAGGAGCCCGAACGCGGGGACCGCGACGGCCGCCCCGAGGACGAACGCGAGGAAGACGGGGCGCCGGCCGAAGCGGTCTGAGAGGAAGCCGAACGTCGTGTAGCCGAGGAACGCCCCCGCCTGCATCGCGACGACGAAGCCGGTCGAGCGGACGAGGCCGAGACCCGCCCCTCCCTGCACCGCGGGCGCGGCGAGGAACGTCGGGACCCAGGTGAAGAGCCCCCAGTAGGCGAACAGGAGGACGGTCGCGAGCGAGGTCGCCGCCGCCGCCCGGCCGAGGAGAGGCGGCTTCAGGAGAAGCGCGAGGCCCGTTCCCTTCCCGGCGGGCGTCCCGCGCTCGCGCCAGATGGCCGGCTCGGCGACGCGGCGGCGGACCCAGACGGCGAGGAGGCCCGGCAGGACGCCGAGGACGAAGAGAGGCCTCCACCCCCACGTCGGGAGGACCGCCGCCGCGAGGAAGGCCGCGAGGACGTAGCCGACGGCCCACCCCGATTGCATCAGGCCGATCGCCTTTCCACGGTGGGCCGCGGGCCAGGTCTCGGCGACGAGGACCGAGCCCGCGGACCACTCCGCGCCGAGGCCGAGGCCGACGAGCGTCCGCCAGAGGGCGAGCTCGAGGACGGTGCGCGACGTCGCCGTCAGCCCGGTGAAGAGGGAGTAGGCCAGGATCGAGAGGACGAGGACCCGCGCCCGCCCGAAGCGGTCCGCGAGGAGGCCCGCACCAATCCCGCCGACGGCGGAGGCGACGAGCGTCACGGAGGCGAGGAGCCCCGCGCGCGCCCCGTCGAGGCCGAACTCCGCGCGGATCGCCGTCAGGGCGAACGCGTAGAGCATGACGTCCATCGCGTCGAGCATCCAGCCCGAGGCGGCCGCGAGGAGCGCGCGGCGGGCCTCGGGCGAGGCCTCGCGGAGCCACGCGAGGCTCACGGGAGGAAGACCCCCGGCGCGTCGAGGCGCGCCTCGCGGTCGAGGAGGAGGCGGCGCGCCTCCTCGAAGGAGACCGGCGCGAAACGGACCTCGTCGCCCGGGCGGAGCTGGGCGAGGGCGGAGAGGTCGGCCGAGATCACGCTGCCGATCTTCGGATATCCGCCCGTCGAAGGGTGCTCGATGAGGAGGACGATCGGGAGGCCCGCGGGCGGAACCTGGACCGCGCCGGCGACGACCCCCTCCGTGACGAGCGAGCGGGCCGGCGCGGCGAGCGCCTCTCCCTCGAGACGAACTCCCGTCCGGCTCGAGGAGGCCGAGACGCGGAACGTCCTCGAGAGGAACGCCTCGACGACATTCTCCCCGAACCACTCGCCTTGCGGCCCCGGCGTCACGCGCAGGCGGCGGCGGGGGCCGCTCCAGCGGGCCGCGGCGGCGTCGATGCGCCGCCCTTTCGGCTCTCCCCGCGCCGGGCCGACGGAGAGGCGGTCACCCGCGCGGAGCGGCCGGCCGTCGAGGCCGCCGAAGCCGGTCGCCACGTCCGTCGCGCGGCTCCCGAGGACGGGCGGGACGTCGAACCCGCCCTTCACGCAGACATACCCGCGCGCCCCCGAGACGGCGCGCCCCACCGCGAGCCTCCCGCCGGCCGGGACCTCCACCGCTTCCCACGCCGGGAGCGGGGCGCCGTCGAGGCACGCTCCGAACGGCGCTCCCGCGAGGACGACGAGGGCTGCCTCCTCGAAGAGGACCTCGGGACCGACGAGGGTCGCCTCGAATGCAGCCGCTCCCTCCTCGTTCCCGAGGAGGAGGTTCCCGAGGCGGAGGGCGTGGGCGTCGGCCGCTCCGCCGGCCGGGACGCCGAGGTCGCCGAGCCCCGGCCGGCCGAGGTCCTGCACCGTCGTCAGGAGGCCGGGAGAAAGGACCCGGATCACGGCTTCTCCCGTCGGAGGAGGTCGAAGTCCCGGCGCGGGATCGGGACGAAGCGAACGGCGTCTCCCGGTGCGAGGAGCGCGGCGGGCTCGCGCGACGGCACGAAGAGCGCGAGCGGCGTCCGGCCGACGAGGCGCCAGCCGCCGGGCGTCGGGCGCGGGTAGAGCCCCGTCTGCCCCCCCGCGATGCCGACGCTTCCGGCCGGGACGGCGAGGCGGGGCGCCGCGAGGCGCGGCGTCTCGAGAAGGGGCGGAAGGCCGAGGAGGTAGGCGAAGCCGGGGGAGAAGCCGAGGAAGGCGACGCGGTACGACGCCGCCGCGTGGTGCTCCGCAGCCTCTTCCGGCGAGAGCCCCGCGCCGCGCGCAACGTCGGCGAGATCGGGGGCGCAGTCGCCCTCGTAGCAGACCGGGACCTCCACGCACCGCGCGGCCGGCTCGAGCGGAAGGCCGGGCGGCGGGAGGAGCGGCTCGACGGCGCGCGCGAGCTCGGCGTGCGTCGTCGCCCGCGGGTCGAAGGCGACGAGGAGCGATGCGTAGGCGGGCCGGAGGTCGAGGAGCCCGCGCGGAGGGCGCGCCGCGAGCGCCGCGCGGAGCGCGAGGACCGCGGCCGTCGCCGCCTCCGAGGGCCCTTCCCCCAGGACGACGAGGAGCGCGGCGTCGCTCGCCGGAAGAAGGCGCGGGAGGCCGGCCGGGGCGTCCTTCGTCACGCGCTCCGACGATACGCTCGGACCGCCCCTCGACGCGGCGCGCGCACGGGATTACCGTCGGAGAAAACGGGCGGAGGCTGCGATGGCTCTCGACGTCTTTCACCAGGTCCTGGCGAAGCTCCACGAGGCGGCCGGCGGGGACCCACGGCAGATGGTCCCGTTCGTCGAGGTCCTGAAGCAGGAGAAGCTCTTCGGGAGCGTCGACATGATCACGACCCGCCTCCAGTCGGAGGGGTGGATCGCCGACGCGCCCAAGAAGGACCACGTCTTCGTCACGACCTGGGGCGTCGAGGAGCTCCGGCGTACGTCGGCCGCGTCCGGCGCCGCGAAGCCGGCAGAGCCGAAGAACGCCGCCGCGCTCCGCGCCGCGGCGGAGAGGGCGCGCGAGCTCGCCGCGACGCTCGAGGAGCTGGCCTCGGGGACGGCCGGGACCGCCGCGCAGCGGAAGGCGAAGGCGAAGAAGGCCCTCGCCGCCGCGACGGAGGCGGTCGACGAGGCTCTCGGTTGAGCCTCGACGCGCTCCTGCCCTCGCCCGTCCGCTTCCTCGAGGGGCGGCTCGGGCGCCTCCGCGCCCCGGAGTCCCTCGCCCGGTACGAGGCGTACTTCGAGGAGCGCGGCAAGGCGATCTCCGAAGCGGTCGACCGTGCCGGGACGCCGAAGCTCCTGATGTTCGACCGCTTCGGGACGCGGATCGACGAGGTCGTCTTCCCACCCGCCTACCACGAGCTCGTCCGGAGGGCTTACGAGGCGGGCGTCGTCTTCCGGGCCGTCGAGGAAGGCGACCTCGCGGCCTCGTACCAGATCGGCTACGTCACCTCCTTCTACGACGCCGGGCTCTACTGCCCGCACACCGTCTCGCTCTCCACGGCGATCCCGCTCGCGAAGTACGGCTCGGCGGAGCTCCGGGCGAAGTACCTCGGGAAGCTCCTGAAGCGGGACGCGACCGTCTGGCAGGGGGCGACCTGGATGACCGAGGCAAAGGGCGGGTCGGACCTCGGCGCCTTCGTCGAGACCGTCGCCCGCCCCGACGGCGAGCGCTGGCTCCTGACCGGGGAGAAGTACTTCACGAGCAACGTGGGCGCCGAGCTCGCGATCGCCGCCGCGCGCCCCGAGGGGGCTCCTCCCGGCGTCCGCGGCCTCGAGCTCTTCCTCGTCCCGCGGCGGCGTGACGACGGCGCCCTCAACTTCCGCGTCCGGCGCCTGAAGGAGAAGATCGGCACCCGCTCCGTCCCGACGGGCGAGGTGGAGCTCGACGGGAGTGAGGCGTACCTCCTCGGCGCGCGGGGCCAGGGGGTCTACCTCGTCCTCGAGGCGCTGAACGTCTCGCGCGTCTGCAACTCGATCGGCGCCGTCGCGCTGACGCAAAGGGCGCTCCACGAGGCCTGGAGCTTCGCCGAGGGGCGCGTCGCGTTCGGCAGGCCGGTCGCCGAGCAGCCGCTCTTCGCCCGCCAGGCCCGGGAGCGCCACGAGACCCTCCTCGACGCGTTCGCCCTCGCCTGGGAGGCCGTCACGCTCCTCTCGGAGGTCTGGCGCGAGACGCCGCGCTATTCCGACCGCTACCACCTCTTCCGCCTCGTCGCGCACCTCTCCAAGTACTGGACCGCCGAGGTCGCGGTCCAGTCGGCGAAGTGGGCGATGGAGGCGCACGGCGGCGCCGGCATCCTCTCCGACTATCCGGTCGAGCGGCTCTTTCGCGAGGCGATCATCCTCGGCATCTGGGAGGGGACGCCGCACCGGCAGGTGCTGGACGGGATGGAGGTCGTGGAGAAGAAGAGGGTCCACGTCCCGCTCCTCGACGGGATCGGGGCGCGCGGCGGGAACGCCATCGCCCTCGCGATGGCCCGCGCCGAGGTGGACGACTGGCTCACGCTCCCCGCCGAGAAGAAGGAGGCCGAGTCGGAGCGGGTCTTCTCCCGCCTCGCCGCGACCGTCGCGAGAGAGCTCCGCCGCGCGACGCTCTGAGGGCGACGGGGACGCCCGCGGCGAGGTTCCCGTCGATCGCCCCGCTCAGCGCAGGACGAGCATCCGCTCCTCGGTCATCTCGAGGAAGGCCGAGGCGGGACCTTCGCGCCCGACGCCGGAGCCCTTCACGCCGCCGTACGGCATCGGGTCGCTCCTCCACGTCGGGACGTCGCCCTGGATGACCGCCCCGACCTCGAGCGCCTCCCAGGCGCGGCGGACTTTCGCGACGTCGCGGGTGAAGACGCCCGCCTGGAGGCCGTAGCGTGAGGCATTCGCGCGCTCGAGCGCCTCGTCGAACGTGGCGTAGGTGGAGAGCGCCGCGCCGGGACCGAAGAGCTCGTCCGCGACGAGCGGCTCGCCCTCGGGGACCTCTTCGAGGAGCGTCGGCTTCACGACGGAGCCGTCGGCCGCGCCGCCCGCGAGGAGCTTGCCGCCGGCCGTCCGTGCCGACGAGAACAACGAGAGGACGCGGTCGCGGTTCGCCGCGTCGATCATCGGGCCGCAGAGCGTGGCCGGCGCGGCCGGGTCGCCGACGGGGAACGCCTCCGCCGCCGCGACGAGGAGGTCGCGCAGCACGGGCGCCACGTCGCGGTGGACGAGGACCCGCTGGACGCTGATGCACGACTGGCCGGCCCAGGCGAAGGCGGCGCCCGCGATCCGCCGCGCCGCGTCGGCGAGGTCGTCCCAGTCGGGCTCGACGATCACGGCCGCGTTCCCGCCCAGCTCGAGCGCGACGCGCCTCTTCCACGCCTTCTCCCTCAGGCCGAAGCCGATCTCGTGAGAACCGGTGAACGTGAGGAGGGCGAAGCGCGGGTCGGTCGCGAGCCTTTCCGCGTCGGCGGCGCGGGAGGGAACGACGGAGAGGGCACCGTCGGGGAGGCCCGCCCGCTGGAGCGAGGCGGCGAGGTGGAGGGCCGCGCCCGGCGTCTGGCTCGCGGGCTTCAGGACGACGGGGCAGCCCGCCGCGACGGCCGGCCCGAGCTTGTGCGCGACGAGGTTGAGCGGGAAGTTGAACGGCGTGATCGCGAGGACCGGGCCGAGCGGGACCCTTCTCGTCAACGCGATCCGCCCGGCGCCGCTCGCGAAGCCGCCCAGGTCGCGCGCGACGAGCTCCGGGTAGCGGGCGACGTGCGCCGAGGCGAGGAGCGTGTCGGCCGCGCGGTCGACCTCGGCGAGGGCGAGCGTCCGCGGCTTGCCCGCCTCCTCGACGATCGCGGCGGCGACCTCCTCCTTGCGCGCGAGAAGGTCGGCCCGCGCCGCTTCGAGGATCGCGGCCCGGCGGTCGGGCGGGAGCGCGGCGATCGCCCCGGCCGAGCGGGCCGCGCTCTCCGCCGCCCGCTCGAGCGTCGCGGGGCCGCCGCGCGCCACTCGCGCCACCGGCCGGCCGTCCCACGGCGAGCGGACGAGGAGCTCGTCCTCCCCGTCGCTCCAGCTCCCGGCCAGGAAGAGCTTCTGCTCCCTCATCTCCCGCTCCTCTCTCCGGGGACCTCTCCCACAGACTCGCAGGGAAGCTGGTCCCCCGCGCTGAGGACCCCGCTTCCGGCCTCACTTCGCCACGGGCGCTCAAGCTACCACGCAGGAACGGAGCCGGCGCGCCCCTTCGCGAGGCGCCCGGCCCGTTCGCCCCGCCTCCGGTAGGATTCCCGCCTGGACGGACCGACGGCCGAGGCCGGCCGCACCGAGTGAAGACGACGCGGGCTCCCGCGAGCCCGCCGGAGGGAGACGACCATGCCTGAGACCGCCACCCGATCCGCCGCCCTCATCGAGCAGGAGAGCCGCTACGGGGCCCACAACTACCACCCCCTCGACGTCGTCTGCACGAAGGGCGAGGGGATCTGGCTCACCGACGTCGACGGCAAGCGGTACATGGACTTCCTCGCCGCCTATTCGGCCGTGAACCAGGGGCACAACCACCCGCGGATCGCCGAGGCGCTGATCCGCCAGGCGAAGACGCTCGCCCTGACGAGCCGCGCGTTCCGCAACGACCAGTTCCCGCCGCTCCTCGAGAAGCTCTGCAAGCTCACCGGCTTCGACAAGGCGCTGCTGATGAACAGCGGCGCCGAGGCGGTCGAGACCGCGCTCAAGGCGATGCGGAAGTGGGCCTACGACGTGAAGAAGGTCCCCTACCCCGAGGCCGAGATCGTCGTCGCCGAGGGGAACTTCCACGGCCGGACGACGACGATCGTCGGCTTCTCCACCGACCCCGACTCGACGAGCCTCTTCGGTCCGTTCACCCCGGGCTTCAAGATCGTCCCGTACGGCGACCTCGCCGCCGTCGAGGCGGCGGTCGGGCCGAAGACGGCCGCGATCTTCGTCGAGCCGATCCAGGGCGAGGGGGGCGTCATCATTCCGCCCGACGGGTACCTGAAGGGGCTCCGCGAGATCGCCGACCGGAAGAAGTGCCTCCTCGTCCTCGACGAGATCCAGTCGGGCCTCGGCCGCACGGGCAAGCTCTTCGCGTTCGAGCACGAGGGGATCCGCCCCGACGGCGTCACGATCGGCAAGGCGCTCTCCGGCGGCTTCTACCCCGTCAGCGCGTTCCTGGCGTCGAACGCCGTGATGGACGTCTTCACCCCCGGCATCCACGGCTCGACGTACGGCGGCAACCCGCTCGCCTGCGCCGTCGCCTCCGCGGCGCTCGACGTCCTCGTCGAGGAGAAGCTCGTCGAGCGGGCGGCCGAGCTCGGCGTCCACCTCGAGGCGCGCCTTCGGACGATGAAGACCGACAAGGTCGAGGCGGTCCGCGTCCGCGGCCTCTGGGCCGGCGTCCAGCTGAAGCTCTCGGCCGGCCCGGCGCGCCCCTACTGCTACCAGCTGAAGGACCGCGGGATGCTCTGCAAGGACACCCACGCCCAGACGATCCGCCTCGCGCCGCCGCTCGTCATCACGCGCGAGGAGATCGACTGGGCCGTCGACCAGCTGGAGGCGGTCCTGGGCTGAAGGGAAACCCGGCCGGGCCGGGCTCCGTACCAGAAGACGTCTTGCGGCTCCTCCGAGGCCCGATCCGGGCCGCGCTCCTCGCCCTCCCGCTCCTCCCCCTCCTTCCGGCCGCGGCCCAGCGGCCGGAGGAGTCGCTCGTCGCGCTCGTCGCCCCGCGAGAGATCCACCTCGACGGCCGCCTCGGCGACCCGCTCTGGGCCGACGCGCCGGTCCTCGACCGCTTCACGCAGCGCGAGCCGTCCGAAGGGGCGCCCGCGACGGAGCGGACCGAGGTGCGCGTCGTCGTGACGCCGCGGACGCTCGTCGTCGGCGTCGTCTGCTTCGACCGGGAGGCCGGCCGGATCTCGGCCCGCCAGTACGACCGGGACGGCGACTTCGTCTCGGACGACTGGGTGAGCATCGCCGTCGACTCCTACCTCGACCGCCGGAATGCGTCCGTCTTCCGCGTCAACCCGCTCGGGACGCAGTACGACGCCCTCGTGACGAACGAGGGGTCGCAGGAGGAGACCGAGTGGGACGCGATCTGGGAGTCGCGCGCCTCGGTCGGCCCCGACGGCTGGCGGACCGAGATCGCGATCCCCCTCTCCGCGCTCCGCTACCCCGACGGGGCGACGGAGTTCGGTTTCAACGTGACCCGGATGCTCCGGCGCCGGCAGGAGACCTCCTCCTGGGGCGCCTGGCGGAGGGAGGCGGGCCCGACGCGGATCTCGATGGCGGGCACGCTCACCGGCTTCCGGCTGGAACGACGCCTGCCGCTCCTCATCAAACCGTTCCTCCTGACCGGCTACGACCGCGACGTCCGGGAAGCCGGAGGCGGCTATCGGACCGGCGGGACGTTCGACGCGGGGCTCGACGCGAAGGTCGGCGTCACGCCGACGCTCGTCCTCGACGCCACGTTCCGGACCGACTTCGCCCAGGTGGAGGCCGACACGCAGCGCGTGAACCTGACGCGCTTCCCGATCTTCTTCCCCGAGAAGCGCGACTTCTTCCTCGAGCGGATCGGCTTCACCCGCTTCGGCCAGCAGGAGCTCGGCGAGGTCTTCTACTCCCGCCGGATCGGGCTCTCGGCCGACGGCGAGCCGGTGCCGATCGTCGGCGGGGCGCGCCTGACGGGCAACGTCGGCCGGACCGAGGTGGGCGTCATCGCCATCCGGCAGGACGCCTCCGCGGGCCTCCCCGAGACCGACTTCTACGTCGCCCGAGTGAGGCACCCGCTCGGGGCGCGCTCCTCGTTCGGCGCGATCTTCACCGACCGCGAAGGGGGGCCGCCCGGCTCGGAGTGGAACCGCGCCGCGGGCCTCGACCTCGACTGGAAGCCGACCGAGACGCTCGCCTTCACCGCGTTCTGGGCCACGACGCGCGACCCGCAGGGGAAGGCCGACACCGACGGCTGGCGCGTCTCGGGGCAGTTCGACGACGGCGCCTGGAACGCCTACTCGAGCCTGAAGCGCTACGACGAGGACTTCGACCCCGGCATCGGCTTCGTCCCGCGGACCGGCATCACGAACGCCTTCGGCCGCGCGGGGCGCCGCTTCTACCCGGCCAAGGGCTTCGTTCGGGAGTGGGAGGTGGGCGGGGAGCTCGACTACTTCGAGGACATGGAGGGGGACCCCGTCGGCCGGGAGATCCGCTTCGAGCTCCGGGCCGAGGGGCGCGACGCGAGCTACCTCGAGGCGGAGCCCTTCTCGAGCGAGTGGGACCGGCTCGACGAGCCGTTCGAGATCCGCCCCGGCATCGTCATTCCCGCCGGCGGGTACACGAACCGGCGGCGCGGCGTGGAGATCGGGACGAGCCCGGCCGGCGTCCTCTCCGCCGCGGCCGGCGTCGAGTGGGGGTCGTTCTACGGCGGGCAGGGGGAGACCTGGGCACTCGAAGCCTCCTACCGCCCGAATCCCCACCTCCGGGTGGAGCTGACCGGCGAGTACAACGACGTCCGGCTCCCCGCCGGCTCCTTCACCGCCTCGCTGGCCGGCCTCCGGACGACCTGGAACTTCTCCCGGGCGCTCCTCCTGACCGCCTACGGCCAGGTCAACTCCGACTCCGACGTCACGAGCCTCAACGCCCGCCTCCGGTGGATGTGGCGTCCCGGCTCCGACGTCTACGTCGTCTTCAACCGGGCCACCGGCAAGGGGCTCGAGAGGCGCACCTGGCAGCTGATGCTCAAGGCGACGTGGGCGTTCCTGCCGTAGCTCCGGAATAGGCCGCGGGCGACCGGTGTTATACCCGCCCGCGTGAACCTCGCCTCCCGGACCGGGACCGGCGCCCCAGGCCGGGCCGCAGACGCATGACGGTCCTCGCCTTCCTCGGCGGGATCGTCCTCCTCGTCGTCGGTGCGGACCTCCTCGTCCGCGGGGCGTCCCGCCTCTCCCTCTCGGTCGGGCTCTCGCCCCTCATCGTCGGCCTGACGGTCGTCTCCTTCGGAACGAGCGCCCCGGAGCTGGCCGTCAGCCTGAAGGCGGCGTTCGCCGGCACGACGGAGATGGCCTTCGGGAACGTCGTCGGCAGCAACATCTGCAACGTCCTCCTGATCCTCGGCCTCGCCGCCCTCGCCGCGCCGCTCGAGATCGCCCCGGCCGTCCTCAAGCGCGACCTGCCGGCCCTCCTCGCCCTCTCGCTCCTCACGGCGCTCCTCGCCTCCGACGGCCGGCTCGGCGCGGTCGACGGTCTCGTCCTCCTCGCGGGAGGCCTCGCCCACGCCGTCCTCTCCTTCCGGCAGGAACGGCGGGGGCCGGAGACGGCGGCCGCCGAGGCGCCCCTCGCCGCCCGGCGCCACGGCCGGCTCCTCGACGCGCTCTCGATCCTGGCGGGACTCGCGCTCCTCGTTGCCGGCGCCGACCTCCTGGTCGGTGCGGCCGTGAAGTTCGCGCGCGCCGCCGGGGTGAGCGACCTCGTCGTCGGCCTGACGGTCGTGGCCGTCGGGACCTCGCTCCCCGAGATCGCGGCCTCCGTCCTCGCCTCGCTCCGCGGCGCGCGCGACATCGCCGTCGGGAACGTCGTCGGGAGCAACGTCCTGAACCTCGCGATCGTCCTCGCCCTCACGGCGCTCGTGGCGCCCGGCGGGGTCGTCGTTCCCGCCGACGCCCTGCGTTTCGACACGCCCGTGATGATCGCGGCGGCCTTCCTCTGCGTCCCCGTCTTCCTGCGCGACCGGCGCGTCTCCCGCGGCGAGGGGCTCCTCTTCGTCCTCCTCTACGCCCTCTACACGACCTGGATCGCGCTGAAGGCGCAGGAGAGCCCGCACCTGGCGTGGCTCCAGGCCGTCGTCCTCTTCGTCGTCCTCCCCACCCTCGCCGTCGGCGTCCTCGTCTGGTCCTTCCGGGCCGCGAGGCGACTCCGGCGGAGCCGGAGCCTCGGGACATGAACGCCCTGACGATCCTGCTCTTCGTCCTCGGCATCGCCCTCCTCGTCCTCGGCGCCGAGCTCCTCGTCCGCGGCGCCTCGCGCCTCGCGCTCGCCGCGGGCGTGTCGCCGCTCGTCGTCGGGCTGACGGTCGTCGCGTTCGGCACGAGCGCCCCGGAGCTGGCCGTCAGCGTGAGGGCGGCGTTCGCCGGGAGCGCCGACATCGCCTACGGGAACGTCGTCGGGTCGAACATCTTCAACGTCCTCTTCATCCTCGGCCTCTCCGCCCTCGTCGCGCCGCTCGTCGTGGACCGGCAGCTGATCCGGCGGGACGTCCCGATCATGGTGGGGGTCTCCCTCCTCCTCCCCCTCCTCGCCCTCGACGGGCGCATCGGCCGGGTCGACGGGGCGCTCCTCTTCGGCGGGATCCTCGCCTACACGGTCTTCTCCGTGATCCAGAGCCGCCGGGAGCGGGCCGCGACCCGGGAGGAGATGGAGGCCGGCGCCTCGGACGAGCCGCCCGGCGCCTGGTGGGCGAACCTCCTTCTCGTCGTGGGCGGCGTCGGGATGCTCGTCCTCGGGGCGCGCTGGCTCGTCGACGGCGCCGTCGTCTTCGTGCGGGCGCTCGGCGTGTCGGAGCTCGTCATCGGATTGACGATCGTCGCCGCCGGGACCTCCCTCCCCGAGGTCGCGACCTCCGTCCTCGCCTCGGTCCGCGGGCACCGCGACATCGCCGTCGGGAACGTCGTCGGCTCGAACATCTTCAACATCCTCTGCGTCCTCGGCCTCAGCGGCGTCGTGGCGCCGCGCGGGATCCCGGTCGCCCCGGGGGCCTTCTCGTTCGACACCCCCGTCATGATCGCGGTCGCGCTCGCCTGCCTCCCGATCTTCTTCAGCGGGCCCGGCATCACGCGGTGGGAAGGGGCCCTCTTCCTCTTCTACTACGCGGCCTACGTGACCTTCATCGTCCTGGAGGCGACGGACTCCGCGATCCTCCCGACGTTCACGAACGCGATGGCCTTCTTCGCCCTGCCGCTGACGGCCGTCACGCTCGTCGTCCTCGCGGCGCGGGCCTGGCGCCGGCAGAGGGCGGCGGCGCGTTGAGCCGCGGCCTCGCCGGGCTGACCCGCGAGATCGAGGCCTGCCGCGCCTGCCCGCGCCTCGTGGCCTGGCGTGAGGAGGCGGCGGCGCACCCGCCGCGGCGCTACGCCGGCGAGACCTACTGGGCGCGCCCCGTCCCGGCGTTCGGCGACCCGGCGGCGCGCCTCCTCCTCGTCGGCCTCGCCCCCGCGGCGCACGGCGGGAACCGGACGGGCCGGATGTTCACGGGCGACTCCTCGGGCGATTTCCTCTTCGCCGCGCTCCACCGCGCCGGCTTCGCGAGCCAGCCGGGATCGACGCACCGCGGCGACGGCCTCGCGCTCTCCGATGCGTACGTCCTCGCGCCGGTCCGCTGCGCCCCGCCCGACAACCACCCGACCCCCGACGAGCTCGCCCGCTGCCGCCCGTTCTTCGAACGGGAGCTGGCGCTCCTCTCCCGCGTCCGGGTCCTCCTCGCGCTCGGCGGCATCGGCTGGGCCTCGACGCTCGCCGTCCTCGCGGCGCACGGCGCCGCGGTCCCGCGCCCGGCCCCCGCGTTCGGGCACGGGGCAGAGGTCGCGCTCGACCTCCCCGGGCGCGGCCGGGTCACCCTCCTCGGCTCGTACCACGTGAGCCGGCAGAACACGAACACCGGCCGGCTGACGCCCGCGATGTTCGACGCGGTCCTCGCGCGGGCGAAGGCGCTCCTCTCTCCGCCGGCCTGAGCCCCCGGCGCCGGCCGCGGCTCTCGCCCCTTTCGCCACTCCTGGCCCCATCGCCTCGAACCCTCTCCGTCCTCGATCCGTACACCGCTCCATGCGCCGCGCTGCCGGGATCGCCCTCCTCCTCCCCTTCCTCGCCGTCGCGCTCGCCGCCCCCGCCGTCCCCGCCGCCCCCGCCGCTCCGCCGCACGACACGGCTTTCTGGCACGCCCTCGCCGCGAAAGAGTTCGCCGTCCCCGAAGGGGAGTCGGTCAGCGCCCTCGCCCTCGAGGCGGCCGATCTCCTCGCTTCGCCCGACCCGAAGCTCCGGGACTCGGTCGCGTTTGACGCCCTCGCCCGCTGGGTCTACGTCCAGGGCATCGTCCCGCCCGACGGCCTCGAGGCTCTCCGCCTCCGGCTTCAGGAAGGCCTGGCGAAGGGGCTCGGCGAGAGCGGGACCGACTCGGCCTACGGGCGCTCCTTCTCGGCCCTCTCCCTCTCGATCCTCGCCGCCGTCGACCTGAAGACCCCCTGGACGACGAAGGAGGCGTTCGAGGACCTCCTCGCCGCCACGACCCGGTACCTTACCGCCGAGAAGGACACCCGCGGCTTCGTCGCCGGCGCCGGCTGGGTCCACGCCGCCGCCCACACCGCCGACGTCCTGAAGTTCCTCGGCCGCAACCCGAAGCTCACCCCGGCCGGCCAGGCCCGGATCGTCGAGGCCACCGCGACGCGCCTGCGAACCGCGGGCGTCGTCTACGCCTGGGGCGAGGACGAGCGGCTCGCCCTCGCCCTCCTTTCCCTCACGAAACGTGCCGACTTCGACCCGAAGCCGTTCGACGCGTGGCTCGCCGCCCTCGCCGCCGAGAACACCGCCCTCTGGAAGAACGGCCCGCACATCGACCCGGCCGCCTTCGTGCCGGTCCGGGCGCAGCGCCAGGCCCTCGTCCACCTCGCAGCGCTCCTGGCGCGCGAAGAGAAGGCTCCTGACGGGTTCCGAAAGAGCCTGAACGAGGCGCTGGGGAAGCTCAGGGGCTGAGATCCGGGGCCCCGGCCCCCCTCAGCCCGCCTCGGCCTCCGCCGCCGCGCGGCGCTTGTCGCGCAGCTGGACGAAGCTGGAGACGACGAGCGCCTCGCCGATGTCCTCGACGCTGACGAGACCGAGGAAGGTCTCGTCGTCGTTCACGGCGGCGATCCGCTCCCCCTTCTCCCCCATCAGGCGGCGCACCTCGTCGAGCCCCTGCCGCGCGTCGACCGTCAGGACCTCGCGCTTCATGATCCCGGCGACGTAGAGGTCGTTCGTCTCCGTGGCGAGCGCCTTCAGGACGTCGTCGCGCGTGACGACGCCGAGGAACGTCTTCCCCTGGACGACGGCGAAGTCGGGCTGGTAGCTCGTCAGGATGTAGTCGACGACCTTGCTGACGTGGTCGCCGGGCGAGAGGACGAGGGCGTGCTTGTTGTAGGCGTCGCCGACACGGAGCGTCGTGAGGACCGTCCGCGCCTGCTCCTCGGCCCGCTCCTGCCCCGCCCCCATGAAGACGAAGAGGGCGACGATGACGAGGAGGAAGTTCCCGGAGAGGACGCCGAACAGGCCGAACGCGAAGGCGACGGCCTGCCCGATCGCCGTGGCGATCTGCGTCCCGCGGGAGAAGCCGAGGCGCATCGCGAGCGCCGCGCGGAGGACGCGGCCGCCGTCCATCGGGAAGGCGGGGATCATGTTGAAGACGGCGAGGCCGACGTTCGCGAGGAAGAGCCAGCCCCAGAGGGTCGCGAGGGTAGGCGGGCCGTCGGCGGTGAGAAGCGACTGCGCCTCGACGAGGCCGAAGTTGAGCGCGACGCCGCCGGCGAAGAAGAGGAGGACGGCGATCGCCACGTTCACGAGCGGCCCGGCGAGCGCGATCAGGAGCTCGTGCTGCGGCTTCTCGGGGTTCTTCTCGAGGCGTGCGACGCCGCCGATCGGCAGCAGGACGATCTCCCGCACCGTGAGGCCGAAGCGCTGCGCGACGAGGCTGTGCCCCAGCTCGTGCAGGACGACGCAGGCGAAGAGGAGGATCATCAGGCCCATCCCGAAGACGGCGCCCGCGAACGAGGACTCCCCGTCGAGCCCCTTCGGGAAGCCCCACTGGAACGCGCCGAGCGCGAGGATCAGCGCGAACGTCGCGTGAATCTTGATGTCGATGCCCGAGACGCGGGCGACGGTATACGACCACTTCATGGCAGGCTCCCGGCGGACTCGCCGTCCGTCACCCCTTATCCGACGGCCGATGGGCCGGAGATTTCGGGGCGAAAGGCGGGGGCGTCGGGGCGGGGGCGCTTGCGCCAGGCGGCGTAGGGGCGGGCGAGGGCCCGGAGCGCCGCGACCTTCCACTCGTACGGGTCGAGCCAGCTCTTCTCCGCGAGGAGCTCGCGCCCCTCCTCCGGCTGGACGACGAGGGAGACCTTGATGTTCGGGAGGATGCCGACGGCGAGCCCCGCGCGGCGGGCCGCCTCGTACTGGTAGGCCATCACCTCGCGCATCTCGCCCGGGTCGGGCGACGGGTGGTGCGCAAGGTTGCTCCCGGCGAGCGGCCGGAAGATGCAGACGGTGGGGAACCCGCCCCCGGCGACGATCCGGTCGATCGCCCTCTTCGTCGCCTCGATCGGCTCGAGCCCCGCGATGATCTCGCCGGAGACGCGGCCGCGGCCGAGCTTCTTGGCGGTGTATTCCAGCGCCTCGAAGAACGCGTCCTGCCCGACGGTCGACGCCTTGCCCGGGCAGACCTCCTCGAACCACTTCTCGTCGAGGAGCTCGACGCAGAAGCTGAAGTGGTCGCAGCCGAGCTCGATCAGCTCGTCGTACTCGTCCCAGCAGTCCCGGAGGACCGGGACCGCCTGGACGCCAATGAAACCGCCGACGTTCCGCCGGATGGCCGACACGTAGGGGCGCGCCTGCATGAGGCCGTGCATCGGCCGCTTCTTCGGGTCGTCCTCGTAGTGGTAGCCGGTGTTGAAGTGGGTGAACGTGACGCCCGACTCCTCGCGGGCGACCTTCGCCACCTCGACGACGTCCTCGACCTTCTTCGCGAGCTCCTCGTTCGTCCCGACGTTCACGCCGGTCGTACAGAACTTGCAGTTCGCCGCCGAGGGGGTGTTGTACCAGTACATGCAGGTCTCGGCGAAGTAGACGCCGAGGTAGGTCCCCTGCAGGACGCCGACGCGGGTCATCGGGACCCCGCGCTTCGTCGACCGGGCGTACCAGGCGGGCGGGGCCGGGAGGCGGACCGGGTAGACGACCTCGGGGAGCCGCGCGTCGCGGACGGCGAACGCGTCCCCCGCCTTGTGGAGCGTCAGCGGGGAGGAGGCGACGAACGGCTCGTCGAGCGGGACGTTGACCCAGACCCCCTGCCGCGGGGCGGGGATGACGAGCTCGAGGCCCGAGCCGAGGCCGGCGCGGGTGCGGGCGACGCGGCGGGCCTGGACGTCGGCCCGGGCGGATTCGTCGACGAGGAGCCCCCGGCAGAAGAGCTCGACCTCGAGCTCGACGGGGTTCCAGGGCTTTTCGAGGCGGGTGCTGGACATCGGCCGATTCTCTCAGGTGCGGCAAGCGCGCCGAAGGCGGGCCCCCGGGACGAGAAGAAACGGCCCGCGTCCGATATCGTCCCGACCCATGAGCGAGGCCCGCCTCCCCGAGTCGTCCCGCCGCCCGCTGGGCAAGCTCCACGCCCGCGTCTCCCCCGTCGGGTTCGGGTGCTACCGGGTGGACGACCGGGTCGACCGGCACCGGGAGGCGCTCCGGCTCGCCCTCCTCTCCGGCGTGAACCTCGTCGACACCTCGACGAACTACGGCGACGGCCACAGCGAGCTGCTCGTCGGAAAGGTCCTCCGCGATATGGCCGCGGCGGGCGAGGTCCGCCGCGAGGACGTCGTCGTCGTCACGAAGGCGGGCTACGTCCAGGGGCAGAACCTTCGCGACGCGCACCAGCGCCGGAAGCTCGGCGACCCGTGGCCCGAGATGACGGAGTACTCGCGGGACTGCTGGCACTGCATCTCCCCGGCGTTCCTGAAGGACCAGCTCTCCGCCTCGCTCGGCCGCCTCGCGATGCCGCGCGTCGACCTCCTCCTCCTCCACAACCCCGAGTACTTCCTGACGGACGCGGAGCACCGGAACCTGCCGCTCGCCGAGGCGCGCGACACGTTCTACGACCGGATCGGCCGCGCCTTCGAGCAGCTCGAGAAGGAGGTCGCCGCGGGGCGGATCAGCGCCTACGGCGTCTCCTCGAACACGTTCGTCGTCCCGCACGAGAAGGCCGACGCCGTCGACCTCCTCCGCCTCCTCGACCTCGCCGGCCCCGGCTTCGCGGCGATCCAGCTCCCGATGAACCCGGTGGAGCTCGGGGCGCGGGAGCCGATCCACACGACCGACGGCCGAAGCGTCCTCGACGTGGCGCGCGAGCACGGCCTCGCCGTCCTCGTGAACCGCCCCCTGAACGGCTTCCGGCAGGGGCGGCTCCACCGCTTTGCGACCGTCGGCGCGCCATTCCCGCCCGTCGCGTCTCCCGCGGCCGACGCCCTCTCCCGTCTCCGCGCCGCCGAGGAGGAGTTCGCGCTCGTCTACGCGCCGCGCCTCTCGGTGGAGGACGGCGTCGCGCCGCCCGAGGAGCTCCTCGCCGTCTCGCCCCTCCTCGCCGAGTTCGAGAAGCGGGGCCTCGACCTCTCGACCTTCCGCGAGGTCTGGGACGACGTCGTCGAGCCGCGCCGCACGGAGCTCCTCGCCGAGCTGCGAGAGGTCTTCGACCGCGACGCCGATTTCGGCCGCTGGGCCGACGGCTGGGACGCGGCCCTCCTCGATGCCGCCTCCGCCCTCGTCGCGCGCCTCGTGCCGAAGGAGGAGGCCCGCGCCGCCGAGCTCGCCGACCTCGTTACCCGCGACCTCCACGAGTCGCCGGAAGGGACCCTCTCCCAGCGGACGATCAAGGGCCTCGCCGGCGTCGAAGGCGTGACGAGCGTCCTCGTCGGGATGCGGCGCCCCGAGTACGTGCGGGACGTGGCGGGGGCGTTCGGGGGGTAGGCCGCTACTTCGCGGGCGGCACCGCGAGGCCCCAGTAGTACTGGTCGAGGAAGGGCCCGTAGTCCTTCTTCCCGACGGCGTCCAGGACCTTCTGGACGACCCCGGTCGAGCCGAACTTCCAGGGGAGGGTCGACTGGAGCGAGGCGAGGAAGACGAGGAAGCGCTGGTCGCCCAGGTCGCGGTGGAGCGCCTCGAGGAGGAGGGGCCCCTTCGAGTAGAGGAGCGCCGTCCGGTGGCTCCAGGAGATCGACATGTCGCTCCGGGCGATGACGCGGTTCGCGAACGGGATCGGGGCGATGTCGTGCGATTCGCCTGCCTGGCGACGCCAGCCCGCCTTCAGGCGGGCGAAGTCGCTCTTCCCCCTCAGGTCCCGGATGAAGAGACCCGCCGAGTACTCGGCGAACGACTCCGAGATCCACTGCTCGTCGTATCCCGGCATCTTCACGACATGCCCCAACCACTGGTGGGCGATCTCGTGGGCCACGCGCTCGTTGATCCCCTCCGAGAAGAACTGGTTGATCTCTCCGCCGATCGGGTTGAAGGCCTCGGACGTGATGAACATGAAGGCCGGCGGCGCCTGGCCGTAGCCCCAGTCGTTGACCTCGACCATGTTGAACTCCTCGAACGGGAAGGGTCCGAGGAAGCCGGTGAAGTACTCGATCGCCTTGCGGGAGATGCCGAGGAGCTTCTTGATGCCGATCCTGTTCTCGCCCGCGTAGGAGGCCACTCGGATCGTCAGGCCGTCCTTCGTCTCCTCGTCCCAGGCGTACTTGCCGGCGATGACGACGAAGAACTGGATCGGCTTCTCGATCCGGGTCTCGAGGACGTTGTACTCCCCCTCCTCGGCGCGCCGGATCGTCTTCCCCGGGACGAGCGGGACGAACGGCTTCTTCACCTTCACCACAGAGCGGACGGTGTAGTACTGGCTTCCCATGTCGGGCTGCGGGAACCACGGCTCCGTGCCGAGCTCCCAGTAGCTGTCTCCGCCAGGCCGGTGGAGAAGATCCCCCTCGATCTCGAACCGCACCTTCATCGGCCGCCCCGAGACGAGCGGAGCCCGCAGTCCGACGGCGAGGGAGCTCCGCCGGTGGTCCGTCTCGAGCGCGTTTCCGGCTTCGTCGAAGGCGCCGACGAGGCGAACGGTCTTCTTCTCGAAACCGTAGAGCTTCTTCGGCCGCCGGATGACGTCGTAGAGGTCGAGGAGGAGGACCGACGGGCTTCCCGAGACGGCGCTGATGGTCTCGGTGACCGTCAGCTTGGCGTGCGTCCCGTCGGACGCGGTGAGGGCGAGGTCGACGTCGGTCAGGACGAACTCGGGACGTCCCGGATCGCGTCGCTCACGCCCGATCGGGACCTCGGAGAGGGCCGCCAGGAACTTCCGGTCGTCGCCGTTGTCCTTCATGTACGGGAGAGTCTGCGCGAGGGAGAGCGACTCGGAGCGCGCCACGAGCTCGTCGAGGACGTAGACGAGGTCGTCCTTCCCGCCCCCGGCCTCGACCCGGACGAACGGCGTCGTCGGCCCGTTCCGCCGGGCGTGGGTGAACTGCTGGGCGAGCGGCCTTTCGGCGAGCTCGCCGAAGCGCTCCCGGTGCTTGGCGAAGGCCTTCGTGAGGTCCCCGGCGTCGGGCGTCTCGGGGACCTCCGGCAGCGGCGTCCCGG
>JAKPXO010000322.1 GCA_029567505.1 Acidobacteriota bacterium | reverse complement strand
GGGGCTCGGCGCCGCCCGAAGCGCCACCGGCCCGGGAGCAGACGTCCGGTGTCCCGGAGTGGCTGGTCGACGCGCTACGGACGAGCCCGCTCGCGTGGAAGAGCTTCAACGCCCTGCCCCCTTCGCACCAGCGGCGATATGTGGGATGGATCTCTTCCGCGAAGCGGGACGAGACGCGAAACAAGCGCGTCGCGGAGGCCATCGCCCTGCTCCGGGAGAACAAGCGGCTCGGCCTCGGGCCCGGAGAGGTCCGGAAGTAGGTCGCGCGTCGTCCTATGATTCCCGGCAGCTCTCGGAAACGGAGGCCCCCATGAACGCTCGCCCGATCCTGGCATCGGCTCTGGTCGCCGCGGGGTTTCTCGCGACGGCCTGCAGCGACACGCCCACCGAGCCCACCTCGCCGGTCGCCAATGGCAACCTCCAGATCCAGCTCACGCAGCCCTGCGCTCTGCCCGGGAGCGTCTCGGTCTCCGCGAACGGCCGGCAGCTCGGCACGCTCGCCGTCCCCGGGCAGAGCACCTTCTCGGTGCCTGCCGGCTCCTACTCCCTGGCCTTCGTCCGCGGCCAGGACGTCTTCGCCGGTCCCGGCCCGGTCCAGGTGCCGGCCCGAGGCACCGTCGTCGTGACCGACCCCGCCGGCGCCTGCATGGCGACGACCGGGGCGCCCTGACCGGCCGCGCTCGCAGCGTCGGCCGCGAGAGCGCGGCATCCCGGACCGCGGCTCCGGCGCCCGAGGAGCTCCTCTCGTACGCTGCGCCAGGCCGCGGCTCGCGCCATGGCCCGGACGGGCGCACGGAGAAGAAGAGGAACGACATGAAGACGAGCGAACGCGAGGAGCTCCTGCACGTCCTGAAGGGACGCTTCGAGAAGCACGGGGACCGTCATCCGGGGCTCTCGTGGGCGAAGGTCCTCGCCCGGCTCGAGGGCAACCTGCCGGCGCTCCGGTCGCTGCGCGCGATGGAGTCGTCGGGAGGGGAGCCGGACGTCCTCGCCCGCGGCGGAGAGACGGGCCCATACACGTTCTGCGACTGCTCGGTGGAGAGCCCGGCGGGGCGAAGGAGCCTCTGCTTCGACGGCGAGGCGCGAAAGGCCCGCAAGGAGCACCGGCCGGAGTCCAGCGCCGTCGAGATGGCGGCGGCGATGGGGATCGACCTGCTGACGGAGGAGGAGTACCGCACCCTCCAGGGCTTCGGCGAGTTCGACACGAAGACCTCGAGCTGGATCGCGACGCCGGCCGACGTCCGGGCGCTCGGCGGGGCCCTCTTCGGCGACCGCCGCTACGGCCGGGTGTTCGCGTACCACAACGGGGCGCAGTCGTACTACGCCGCGAGGGGCTTCCGCGGGCTCCTCCGTGTCTGAGCGCGGCGGCCCGGGGCTCGACGGACGCATGCGAGTCCTCGCCGTCTCGGGAAGCCTCCGCGAGGCTTCGTCGAACACGTCCCTCCTCCGCGCCCTCGCGGCGCTCGCGCCGGCGGACACCGCCGTCGGCTTTCCGGTACCGCTCGACTCGCTGCCCTTCTTCAGCCCCGACGTGGAGGAGGCGGGCCTTCCCCCGTCGGTTCAGGCGTGGCGCGCGGACGTCGCCCGCGCCGACGCGGTCGTCGTCTCCAGCCCGGAGTACGCGCACGGCGTGTCCGGCGTCCTGAAGAACGCTCTCGACTGGCTCGTCGGCGGCGTCGAGATGAACGGCAAGCCGGTCTCGGTGCTCAACGCCCGGCCGCAGGCCACGATCGCGCACGGGGCTCTCGTCGAGACGCTCCGGGTGATGGGCGCGCGCATCGTGGACGAGACCGCCGTCCCTCTCGCGGGCCGCAGGCTCGACCACGCGGGCATCGCCGCCGACCCCGAGCTGGCCGCAATGCTCCGGGCCGTCCTCTCCACTCTGCGGAAGGCGGCCGAAGGCCCGCTCGCTTCGCGCCTCGCGTTCCTGCGGGAGATCGACGGGCTGAAGTCCGTCGTCCGCCAGTCACCGCTCCTCGACCGAAGCCGCCGGGAGAACAGCGCGGAGCACTCCTGGCATCTCGCCCTCTACGCGCTCGTCCTGCACGACCTCGCGGCGGGGCCGGTCGACGCGTCCCGCGTGATCCGGATGCTCCTCGTTCACGACCTCGTCGAGGTGGACGCCGGCGACACGCCCCTCCACTCCGGCGTGCCTCCGCGGGAGCAGGCCGAGCGGGAGGAGGCGGCGGCCGAGAGGATCTTCGGGATCCTCCCGCGGCCGGAGGGAGAGGAGCTCCTCGCGCTCTGGCGGGAGTTCGAGGCCGCCGAGACCGCCGATGCCGCGTTCGCGAAGGCGCTCGACAGGGTCCAGCCGCTGATCGCGAACGTCGCCACGGGCGGAGGGACCTGGCTCGCGAGCCGGCTCACGCGGGACCAGGTGCTCGCCCGCTACGGGCCGACGATCGAGAAGGGCTCCCCTCGGCTCTGGGCCGCCTGCGAGGCGCTCGTGAGGAGCCACTTCTCCGGGAGGCCGGACGCTTCGGACGGAAGCGACGCCGAGGTCGGGGCCGATCCGTCCGCGACCGAAGCACGAGATCACGAAGGGAGGACGACGATGGTCCCGAAGAACACGATCTGCCTCTGGTACGACGGCACCGCCCTGGAAGCCGCGCAGTTCTACGCCCGGACGTTTCCCGACAGCGCGGTCGGGAAGGTCTACCGCGCGCCCGCCGACTATCCCTCGGGCAAGGAGGGCGACGTCCTGACGGTCGAGTTCACCGTGATCGGCATCCCCTGTCTCGGCCTGAACGGCGGCCCGGCGTTCCGGCCCAGCGAGGCGTTCTCGTTCCAGGTGGCGACGGACGACCAGGCCGAGACCGACCGCCTGTGGAACGCGATCGTCGAGAACGGCGGCCAGGAGAGCTCCTGCGGCTGGTGCAAGGACAGGTGGGGGCTCTCGTGGCAGATCACGCCGCGCGCGCTCACCGCCGCGATCGCGGACCCCGATCCCGCCGTCGCCCGCCGCGCGTTCGAGGCGATGATGCAGATGAGGAAGATCGATATCGCGGCCATCGAAGCCGCCCGGCGCGGCTGACGGGGCCCGATCCGAAGATGAAGCTCGACCTTCAGCCGACGCTGAGCGGAACACTCCTCGAGCTGCGCCCCCTCCGGGAGAAGGACTGGGCCGACCTCTACGCGGCCGCGTCCGACCCACTGATCTGGGAGCAGCACCCGGAGTCGACCCGCCACGAGGAGGAGGTCTTCCGGCGCTTCTTCGCGGGGGCGCTCGAATCGGGCGGCGCGCTCGAATCGGGCGGCGCGCTCGTCGCGATCGACCGGAGCATCGGGCGGATCGTCGGCTCCTCCCGCTTCCACGGCTACGACCCGGAGCGGCGCGAGGTGGAGATCGGCTGGACGTTCCTCTCGCGCTCGCACTGGGGCGGCCGGCACAACGCCGAGATGAAGCGGCTGATGCTCGACCACGCGTTCCGCTTCGTCGACACCGTGCTCTTCCTCGTCGGACCGCAGAACCACCGCTCCCGCAGGGCCGTCGAGAAGATCGGCGGAGCCCTTTCGGGGACCCGGTTCGAGCGCGGTCACGAGGCCGTCGAGTACCGGATCACCCGGGAGGCCTGGTTCGCCGATTGGAGCGGACCCGGGTGCGGCGTGCCGGGGCGCGGCGTCGCGGCCGCCCCGGTCCGGGTGACACCGGCCTGTAGTAACGTCCCGCGAGCAACGGAATCCGTCCGGTCCGAAGGCAGGAGGCGGTCATGACACCTTCTCCCACTGCGACATTCGGCGACGCGCCCGGCTCCGATCTCCGCCGGACGCCATGGTACCTGCGCGAGGTGCCTTCACCCGTCGCCGCCGTCGTCGTCTCCCCCCTCGTCCTGGTCGCTCACGTCGCCGGTCTGGTCCTCGGGGCGGTCTTCCTGGCGGCCCTCGCGGTCCTCCTGGTGGCGCCCGGGCTCGGATTCGTCTATCTCCTCATTCCCGACGCCGCCTTCGGCCCTCGCCCCGGCCACCTCGCCCTCGCCGCCGTCCTCGGCGCCGCTCTCTGGTCCCTCGTCTTCATCACCATGACCCGGGTCGTCCGCTGGTCCACGCTCGCCTGCTCGGCGAAGCGCCTTCGCTCCTGATCGAAGAGGTGCCCGGCCCCGGCGCGCCTCGCCCGTCCCGGCCACGTCGTACGATGCGAGCCTCATGATTTCAAGAAGCCTCATTCAGGCGTACGCCACCGTCGTACCCTTCGTCTTCGCGCTTTTCTGGGTCGCCGCCGCCGTCGTTCACGTCGCGTTCGCGGTCGCGGTCTTTCGCCATGCCTCGACGCGGCGGGCCGAGGGCGGAAGTCACGTCTTCGTGGGCCCCGAGCTCTGGACGCTCGCGGCGCTCGTGAGCGGCCCGGTCGCCGTCGTCACCTACTGGCTCCTCCACTGCTCCCGGCTCGCGGGATCGGAGGAGCCGCTCGCCCCGCCGCCGGCCTGACGCGTCGTGCGGCAGGCATCGAGCTCCCCGCGGGACGCGGGACCCCGCGAGGAACGTGCAGACGCCGGGAGGGCGAGATGACGGTCGAGAACGAGCGCGACGTGGAGGGCATCCTGAACGCCGGACGGGTCGTCGCGAGGGTCCGTGACGAGATGCTCGAGCGGGTCGAGCCCGGGATGACGACCGCCGAGCTCGACGAGATCGGCGGCCGCCTCCTGGAGCGGCTCGGCGCGAGGTCCGCGCCCCGCGTGACGTACGGCTTCCCGGGCGCGACCTGCATCAGCGTGAACGAGGAGGCGGCGCACGGGATCCCCGGTCCCCGGGTCATCCGGGCCGGCGACGTCGTGAACGTCGACGTCTCGGCCGAGCTGGAGGGCTACTTCGCCGACACGGGGGGGACGACCGTCGTCCCGCCGGTCTCGGACGCGAACGGCTCCCTCTGCCACGCGACGCGGGTGGCCCTCGACAGCGCGCTCTCCGAGGCGCGCGCCGGCGCCCCGCTCAACCGGATCGGGCGGGCCGTGGAGCGGGTCGCGAGGGCGCACGGGTTCCGGGTGATCCGGAACCTCGCCGGACACGGGGTGGGCCGGAAGCTACACGAGGAGCCGGAAGGGATCGTGAGCTACTACGACCGGGGCGACGGCCGCCGGCTGCGGCTCGGCCAGGTGATCGCCATCGAGCCGTTCCTCTCCACGAGGAGCGCCCACGTGACGGAAGCGGAAGACGGGTGGACGCTCGTCGGGCACCCGGAGAGCCGCTCGGCGCAGTTCGAGCACACGATCATCGTCACGAACGGCGAGCCGATCGTGGCGACCCGCTCGGAGAGGAGCAGCTGACGGGACGGCGCGCCCCATCGGACGGCGCGTGCCGTCCTGGCCGGGCACGCGGCGTGCGTTCCGGGGAGGGCATGACGCCGACCTCGAAGCGGAAGGCCCTCCTCCGGGACGTCCGCCAGCTGCTCCTCGTCGCCGGTCTCATCCTGACCGGCCGCTCCGTCCTCGCCGACTGGTACGTCGTCCCCACGGGGTCGATGAAGCCGACGATCCTCGAAGGGGATCGCGTCTTCGTCCTGAAGGCCGCCTACCAGGTGCGCGTGCCGTTCACGAGCGTGCGGCTCTTCTCCACCGTGGAGCCGGACCGCGGGGACGTGGTCGTCCTGCGGAATCCCGACGGCGGCCGCGTGCCGTTCGTGAAGCGCCTGGTCGGCCTCCCGGGCGACACCGTCGAGCTGCGTGACGGCATCCTCCTCGTCAACGGGAAGGAGCAGCCCGTCCGCTACCTTCCGCCCGTCGAGGACGCGGCCGGGCAGACCGTGCTCCTGGGGACCGAGCGGCTTCACGGCGCGCCGCACCCGGTACGGGCGGTGCCGGCGCTGGCGAGCGCGGCCCGGACCTGGGGCCCCGTGCGCGTCCCCGAAGGCGAGGTGCTCGTGATGGGCGACAACCGCGACGAGAGCCGTGACGGACGGTACTTCGGAACGAGGCCCGTCGCCGACCTCCTCGGCCGGGCCGTCGGGGTGCTCTGGAGCTGGCGCTCGCCGTGGAGTCACGGACCCCGCCTCGGGCGCTTCGGCCGGCCGTTCCTCGACGAGGTCGACGACCGGACACCCGCCGGGTAGGACGAGGTGAACGTGATGGAGAACGCCTTCGGCATCGGTTCGGGGCGGGGACCCCGCGCAGCGCCCGGAGGCGCCCGACGCGGAGCGGGCCTCGCGGCATGAGCACCGTCCGCATCGCGCTCGCGAACGTCCGCATTCCGGCGACGCCCGAAGAGTCCGTGCTCCAGGCGACGGCGGCGGTCGCCGAGGCGGGGCGACGGGGCGCGCTCGTGATCTGTTTCCCGGAGTGCTTCGTTCCCGGGTACCGGTGGCCGGGGACGAAGCTCCCGCCGCCCGATCCCGCGTTCCTCGAACGGGCATGGGCCGACGTGGCGAAGGCCGCCCGGGCGGCCGGCGTCACGGTCATCCTGGGGACGGAGCGCGTGACCGACCGCGGCCTGCAGATCACGGCCTGCGTGATCGGACCGGACGGCCGGGTCGTGGGGTGGCAGGACAAGGGACAGCTCGACCCGTCGGAGGAGGGCACCTATCCGGCGTTCGCGACCGAACGGCGGGTCTTCACCGCCGGAGAGCTGACGTTCGGGGTCGTGATCTGCCACGAAGGGTGGCGGTACCCGGAGACCGTCCGCTGGGCCGTGCGCCGCGGCGCGCAGGTCGTGTTCCATCCGCACGCCCACGTCGCCGAGCCCGGGAGCTATCGGCCGGTCGCCTTCGCCGACCCCGCCAACACGTTCCACGAGAAGGCGGTCTTGTGCCGCGCGGCGGAGAACACGTGCTACTTCGCGTCGGTGAACTGCGCGAGCGAGGGTTCCGGCACGACGTCGGCGATCGCGCGCCCCGACGGTACTCTTCTGTGCCATCAGCCGTACGGACGGGAAGGCCTGCTCGTGGCGGACCTGGACCTCGGCGCGGCCACCGGCCTCCTCGCCTCGCGCTGCCGGACCTCGCCGATCTAGCGCCGCGCCCGCGGGGAGGGCGAGCGTCCGAGCCGGGTGTCCGGCGGGAGGAGGAGCCCATGGGAGAGGAAGAGACGAGCGCCCGCTCGGGAAGGCCTGCGCCGGGCGAGTACGCGGACTACGCCCGGGCCGACATCGACCGCGTCGAGGGCGACGACGCGTGCGAGGCCCTCGAGAAGCTGGCCGGGGCGACGAGAGCCCTGTTCGGGAGGTTCGGCGAGAGGGGCGGCGGGCTCAGGTACGGCGAGGGGAAGTGGACCGTCAAGGAGGTCCTGGGCCATCTCGCCGACGACGAGCGGATCTTCGCGTACCGCGCGCTCTGCCTCGCCCGCGGCGACGTTCGCGAGCTGCCGGGCTTCGACGAGAGGCAGTACGTGGCAGGCGCGCGTTTCGGCGCGCTTCCGATGAGCGCCCTGCTCGAGGACTACGGGGCCGTACGCGCGGCGTCGCTGACGCTGTTTCGCGGCCTCGGCCGGGAGGCGTGGCTGCGCGCGGGGATCGTGAACGGGTACGCGGCGACGCCGCGCGGCCTCGCGTTCCACATCGCCGGCCACGAGCTGCGGCACCACCGCGTCGTCCTTGAGCGCTACGTGCCCCTTCTGGAGCGGGAGTCCTGGTTCGTTCGCGGACCCGAGCCCGTCGAGGGCCGCTCGGCCGGGCCGCCCGGGTCGAGGAGGACGCCATGAGAGCTTCGGTCTTCGTCGGCACGAGCGTCGACGGGTTCATCGCGCGGCCCGGCGGCACGTTCGACTTTCTGTCGGCCGGAGGCTCGGGCGACGAGCCGCACGGCTTCGAGGAGTTCTTCGCCACGGTCGACGCGCTCGTGATGGGCCGGAACACCTACGAGGTCGTCCTCCCGTTCCCGGAATGGCCCTACGGAGCGAAGCCGGTCTTCGTCCTGAGCCATCGGCCCCTTCCTCCCGCACCGGCCGGAGCCGTCGTCGAGCGGATGGAGGGCGAGCCGGCCGAGGTCCTCTCGCAGCTCGCGGCGCGCGGGTTCGGGCACGCCTACGTGGACGGAGGCCGGACGATCCAGGCGTTCCTGCGGGCCGGCCTCATCCAGCGCCTCGTCCTCTCCCGCGTCCCGGTCCTCATCGGCGAGGGCATCCCGCTCTTCGGCCCGCTCGACACCGACGTGCTCCTCACGCACGTGGCGACGCGCACGTTCGCCGGCGGCCTCGTCCAGAGCGAGTACGAGGTCGCCGGCGCCGGCGGGACGTGAGCGCGGGGATCAGCGGCGCGCCTCCAGGATCAGGTTGAACGGCGTCTCGGAGGCGCGCCGGAAGCGGGCGAACCCCGCCTTGCGGAAGACGTCGACGAGGCGCGCCTCGCCCGCCTGGGCGCCCAGGACGAGCCGGCCGCCGTCGGCGATCGCGTTCGCGCAGCAGAGCGCGGCCGAAGCGGAGTAGTAGAGCCGGGCGACGGGAGAGACGTTGTCCTCCACCCGGTCGTTCGCGAAGGGCTCGATCAGCATCACCGTGCCGTCCGGGGCGAGGGCGCGGGCCGCCTGCCGCGCCGCGCCGAGCGGGTCGCCCATGTCGTGGAGCGCGTCGAAGAAGCAGATCAGGCCGTAGCTCTCGCCGGGGAAACCGGAGGCCGGGGCG